>CAIYZC010000145.1 GCA_903930565.1 uncultured Pedosphaera sp. | reverse complement strand
GGCCTGGTAGAAGTAATCGGAAGTGGACGCCAACCAGACGCCGCGGTAGGTCGCGGTGGCGGTGACTTTCGGAGCGGGCTTGAGGGTGAAACTCACCCGGGCGTCCTGGACGTTTTGCCAGGCGTAGAAGTCCATGATGCCAGAGAAGGCGTGCCCGGTCGGGTACATCTGATCAAAGGTCGCGTGGGTGTTGTGGTTGGTGCCGCCGGAGGCGTAATTGAATTCCAGCGCCAGCCGGGGTTTGCCCCACACTTTGTCCCAGGTATAACCACCGTCCAAGTGGGCCGCATAAGCTTCCTGATCGGTGCGCGCGCCGATTTTGGCGGTGGGCGCGGCGCCGGTGGCGCTCTCGAACCAACCGAACTGGTAATCGGCTTCGGCTGTATAATCCCAACCGTTCAATTCGCCCGGCTTGGATTTCACGCGGAAACCGAGGGTATAGATGCGGCGGGGCGAGGGCAGGGGAACCAAGGCCGAAGTTTGCAGGTTGGGGGATCCGCTTTGCGTATCGCGCGCGAGAAAATAGAGTTGCGTCTCCTCGAACGGCACCACGGTGGGCGAGGAAGCATAAAGTCCGTAAAGGGTGTCGTAATCGTTCGCCACGTCGAATCGGTTGTCCGTGGGGATCATGACCCGCCCCGCAAAGGCGTCGAGGGAGAGGTTTTGGTCCTGGAAGCGCAGCTTGGCGGCGTCGAAAGACCGGCCGATGTTGTTCCAGTCGAACGCCCCGATGAGCCGCTCGTCGCCATAAGCGAGTTCCTGCCGGCCGATTTTGGCGGTGACGGGGAATTCCTTTTGGTTCCCGAGCTTGAGGTAGCCCTGATGCAGATCAAACTTATCCGACTCGGGATTCGGGTTGCGGGCGTCGCCCGTGGACGAGCTTTCCCGGCCCTCCAAGTAGGCACCGAACCAATCCCCTTGGTAGCCGAGGTGGGTGGTGGCGCGGAGGAGGAGGTAGGAGTTGTCGCCGTGGCTGTTGGCGCTGCGGAAGTCCACGATGGGAACCTTGCCCGGCAGGCTGGTTTCACCGCTTTCGGCGAAGTTTTCCTTGTGTTCCCAGCGGGCGCGCAATTGGCCGCCGAAGTCCCAGGCGGAAAAGTCCGGGGATTGGCGGCGCAGCCAATCGTTGGCCAGGCCGGCGCTGGGGGCGTTGGTATCCGTGCCGGGCGTGGTGGCCGCGGGGCCCGCTTGGGCGTGGGCGGCGGCGGGCAGCGCGAGGGTAAGCAGGGAGGCGGAGAGGCGGGTCAGTTTGGTTTTCATGCAGTATTTGGATGGGGGCGGTAGCAGGGAGGTTTGGCTATTTTTGGAGCAGGAGGAACAAAAGTAGCAGGGTGGCCAACAAAAGCAAAATGAAACCGGCCCGGTAAAACGCCAGGGGGTTGCGCTCCAGCAGCGGCGCGCCGACGGGATGCACCGGGGCCACGTGATCGGGGTGGGCGAGATCGAAGAGCAGTTCGGAGTAATGCTGGTAACGGGCCTGCGGGTCGCGGGCGAGGGCGCGCAGCAACAGCGAGTTCAACCACGCGGGCAGGTTCGGAT
>CAIYZC010000144.1 GCA_903930565.1 uncultured Pedosphaera sp. | reverse complement strand
ATTCTCCATGCCCAAGCCCAGGGGATCCATGCGGGAATGGCAGGAGGAACAAAGCGCATTCTCGCGGTGCACCGCCAGCGCCTCGCGCAGGGTGGGTTGGTGGCCGCCCTTGAAATCCTTTTCCGAGGCTTCGAGGGAAGGCACATTGGGTGGCGGCGGCGGGACCGGCGTGCCCAAAATATTGTTGAGGATGAACAAGCCGCGTTTCACGGGCGAGGTGCGGTCGGGATTGGAGGTGACGGTGAGCACGGTGCCTTCGGTCAGGACGCCGCCGCGCGGGCTGCCGGCGGGGAGTTTCACCAAGGTCATCTCGGTTCCCGAAAGGTCCAGATTGGTCATCCCGTAGGCCTTGGCCAGGTTGGCGTCCAGATAGATGTAATCGCTCTCAATGAATTCAATGATGTTGCGATCCTCCTGGACGATATGCGAGAACAGCATCTCCGTCTCCTTGCGCATGGAGCGCTTGAGATTGCCGTCCAATTGCAGGCGGTTGAACCCGCGGCGGCCGCCGTTGTTGAAATTGCGCCGGCGTTGTTCGGCGGCGCTCAGGGCGTTGGTGCCGTTGCCCGCGGCGGCGAGCAGATTGGTGCCCGCCAAGTTGGTGCCGCCCAACGCGACGTCGGTGAGATTCGTGCCCGTGGCGTTATTTGTGCCGCCCGCGCCGCGGCGGCCGCCGGCAAACCCGGCCGGGCCGTTCGTGCGGCGGAAATTGCCGAAGTCCCGGGGAGGGCCGTTGGTGAAATCGCCCGGATTGCCGTCCCGGGTGAAAACAGCGCGCGAGTCGATGGCGAGGGCGTCCACGTCGCGTGCTTCCAACCATTGGCCGGTGAAGTTCTGGGCCAGGCTGTCGGCCCGGTCGTCGGCGAGCATCCGTTTCACTTGGGCGGCCAGGTTTTGGCGGAGTTGCCCTTTGGCGGCCAAGCCGATCAGCTCGGCATCCGGCATGGTGGACCACAGAAAGTAGGAGAGCCGGGAGGCGAGGGAGTATTCGTCGATGAGCGCCCACTGGGGATCGCCCTGCGTTTTGACGTTTGCCTCCATGCGGAACGTGAAGCGCGGCGAGGCCAGCACGCCAACCATGGCGTGGGCGATGCCGGCTTCAAAGGTCTTGCCCGGTTCCTGGTACACGCTTTCCGCCAAGTGGGTGAGGCGGTCCACGGTGGCTTCGTCCACCGGACGGCGGAAGGCCTTGGTGGCAAAGGCAGTCAGGATTTCGCGGGCGTACGCCCGGCGACCGGCCGCATCGGCGGGAGCGTCCGGGCGCGGGAAGAACTTGGCGTAGTTGGGCGGCTGCTTCCACTGCTTTTCATCCAGCGGGCCGCGCAGGTTCAAGGACACCAACCGCAAATCCAAATTGTTTTTCTTCTCCTCCTCGGACTTGAGCGGCTCCAGCGTGAGGGTGGCCACGTGTTCACCCGTCACCAATCGGGCTGGGAACTCGCGCGGGAAGGCCTTGTCGTTGTACCAGCCGAACTCCTCCTTGAGGAGTTCCTTGCCGTCCAGGCGGACGGTGACCCGACAACGGCCGGGGTCGAATTCAAAATTCCCGCGCACCGCCAAGTTGAAAACGAGTTGGTAATCCCCGGCGACATCGATCGTGAAGGTGTTGGACACCGCCGCCGGCTTGTAGAACGAAAGCGTCAGACCCGGGTTGCGTTGGTTGCCCCCGTTTCCGCCCGGGCGACCGCCGCTGTTGCCGCCGCCGTCCACTCCTTTGAAGCGGGTGCCGGGGATGAGGCGTTCCGGGAGCACCCGGCCCACCACCGGGACGGAATCCGCCACCACCTGGTAGGCGGCCGCGAGGTACTTCTCCAACAGCATCGGCGAGACCGTCAGCACATCCCCAATGTTGTCAAAGCCGTAGCCGGTGTCATCCGGGGGGAATTCGGCCAGCGCGTTGAACTCCACGCCCAGCAAATCGCGAACCGTGTTGCGGTATTCCACCCGGTTCATGCGCCGGACTGTGACGCGGCCGGGATCGGGATTTTGCGGGTCGATGCCGAAGGCACCGTATTTTATCCAGTGGTCCAGCTTCTCCCGCGCCGCGGCATCCGGTTGCGGTTTCTTGGGCGGCGGCATCAGTCCGGCGCGGACATTGTTCAACACCTTCAACCACAGCTCATGGTCGGCGGCACCGGCTTCGGGCTTGAGGGTGTCGAGGGTGATCTTGCCTTTGCTTTCGCCCTCGCCGTGGCAATCGTAGCAATACTGCTTGAGCAACGGTTGAATTTCCTTTTGAAAGTCGGGCGCCAAAGGCCCGGCCAGCGCATTGCCCGCGGCCCAGCCCGCCAGGGCCAGTCCCAGCCCGGCCCGGCGCGCTCCGGCCGATGCCTGATCGAGGATCCACCGCCGGAAAATGATAGTGTTCGCCCGGTTCATAAGGATGTGTTGTGCTTTGTTTAAGCTAACAGTTCGGGCAAATCAAATCTTGTTATTGCGCGCCAAAATTTTGCGAAATCGCGCCACCGAAACCGCTTCGCCGGGCGGGAGTCTCATTGTTGAGAAAATTCTCAATAATGAGAACGTTGATTCGCAAGCTTAGCGACTGTTCCCGGCACTGCGTGCGAGGTTGGCCAATAATTCTTCGGCGCACGCCGCGGCAAATTCGGGGTCGTTGATGGCGCAATCCAGTTCGCGCACCGGAATGTCCGACCGCAGCCCGCGCCGCCAGGCGGTGAAGAGCGCCTCGTCCGCCGCCGGATCGTGGAAAGGCTGACCGGGCTGGCTGATGACGCTGATGCCGCGCTTGGGAAGCAGGACCGAGACCGGTCCGCCCGAAGCGTTCAACTTTTCCGCCAGAATCTCCCCCAACCGGGTGCATTCAGCGACGTTCGTGCGCATCAAAGTCACTTGCGGGTTGTGGCGATAAAATAAACGGCCAGTAAAACGACCCGGAACGGATTCCGGTGCCAGAAAATTTACCATGTCCAAACAACCGGGGGTGACGATGGCGGGGATTTTGTTTTTGGCCGCCGCTTCGAGCCGCGTGGGCCCGGCGGAAAGGACTCCGCCAACCAATTCGTCGGCCCACTCCGTGGTGGTGATGTCCAGCACGCCGGCCACCAGTCCGGTCTCGATCAGGGATTCCATGGTTCGTCCCCCGGTTCCCGTGGCGTGAAACACGAGCACCTCGTAGCCGGCGGCTTCGAGAATCTGGCGGGCGCTTTGCACGCAGCCGGTGGTGTTGCCAAACATGCTGGCGACGATGACCGGTTTGTCGCCCGCCGGTGGGGGCACCGCCTCCACCATGCCGCAAATCGCCCCGGCCGCGCGGGTCAGGATCACGCGGGAAATGCGATTCAAGCCCGCCACGTCCACGATGCTCGGGAGCATGAGGATGTCCTTGACCCCGACATACTGCGCGGTGTTGCCGCTGGCCAGGGTGGTAACCATAAGTTTGGGGAAGCCGATGGGCAGCGCCCGCATGGCGGCGGTCGCAATGGCGGTGCCGCCGCCGCCACCCAACGAGACGACCCCGGCGATCCGCCCTTCGGCCAGCAAACGCAGGAGCACCACGGGCGCACCCGCAGCCATAGCCGCCACGGCCTCCCCGCGGTCATGGCGTGCCACGAGTCCCGCCAGATCAACCCCGGCCGCCGCGGCCACGGTTTCGCGGGAGATATCGGGCGCCAAGGTGGCGGGACCGAGCACCCCCACATCGATCACGAGGGTTTGGTGCCCGCGGGCCCGGATTTGCGCGGCCACAAAAGCGTGTTCCTCGCCTTTGGTGTCCATGGTGCCCAGGATTGCAATAGTGGCCATAGTCTTAGGTGCGGTCTAATGCGTTTGCGTCGCGTTTGCGTTGCATTTGGAGCTGACACCCCCAGCATAGCCAGCCCGACCGTCCGAAGCAAATCCCCTTACGAGTCCCTGTTGCCGGAATAATTTTGATGGAAGAAGTGGCCAAACTAGGGTCTGACCCCCACATGGGGTCAGACTTAAGTATGACCTGTTTTTATCCGATTTTCCCGGCACGGATAGGTCGGGCGGGGGTTGGGCTGAGTATGGGGGTGGGGCGGCGCAACTTCGGTTCCGGCGCGGTGTTGAATTCCTTGGCCCGGGGCGATAAGGCTACCGGGCGCATCCGTGGTGGGCGGCCGGCAATCCGTGAACACCCTTTGAAATTATAACCATAATCCGCCGGCCGCCCGGTTCACGCCCCGGAGTGAACAGTGCATAACCGTATGAAAATCAACCGCAACCTCCGCGCGGGCTTCACGCTTGTGGAAATCATGATCGTGGTGGCCATTATTGGCATGCTCGCGGCCATGGCGATTCCCAACTTCATGACCGCGCGGCAAAAGGCGCAACGCAGCGCCTGCATCAACAACCTCAAAAACATCGACGGGGCCAAGAGCGCCTGGGCGCTGGACAGCAAGGCCGGCAACAACGCCACGCCCCAGTTGAGCAACATCCAGCAGTACCTCGGTCGTGGCAGCGCGGGGACCGCGCCCACCTGCCCCGCCGACCCGGCCTCCACGTTCGCCACCAGTTACAACTTGGGCGATCTGAACACCACCCCGACGTGCCTGATTTTTCCGGGCGCCGCGGGGGACAATATGGCGCACCGGTTGGAGTAACCCAGTGCCGCAAAAATTCTTAAAAAAAATATTGGCACTATCGCTGCTATGACATAGTTTTACGACGCGCGGCGCGTTGGTTTCCCCGCAGGTGGGTTTTATTTTTTTTTCCCACCCGCACCCAACATAACGCCGTAGTCGTGGAGGCAGCTTCGGTTGCCTCCTGCAGTCCCACCTGGGCGGTTTGGGTGTCATTTCCCAAACCGCCCTTTCTATTTCCACCCGGCAAATACCACTCCTGCGAAATGCCAAAATCAGATTGTTGACATATCAACTGATGTGTAGTAAACAATAAATATGGCAGCTGAGAATTTGCCGTCCCAAGGGCCGCGTTACGCCGCCCTGATCGGGTTGTTGCGCACCGCCGAGGCCCTCTGGGCGGCCAGCCGGGTGTTCTTCGATCGCTGGCAATTGAGCCCCAGCCAGTTCAACCTGCTGAACCTGCTCCGGGAGCAACCCGCCGGCTGTTCGCAAAGCGAACTGAGCCGCCAGCTCATCACCCACCGGTCCAACATCACCGGTTTGGTGGACCGCCTGGAAAACCGCGGGTTGGTGCGGCGGGACCAACATGCGCACGATCGGCGTGCGTTCGTCGTGGTGCTCACGCCGGTGGGCCGGGCCTTGCTGGCGGAAATCCTGCCGCTTTACCATGCCGCCGCCGAGGTGGTCTGGAGTGAGTTTCCCGCCGAGCGCGCGGCGCAATTGGTGGCGGATTTGGAGTGCGTGAGCGCGAACGCGGCCCGCGTGGCGGCCGCCCCTCCCGGGGGCATGACGGTAAAAGGGTGAATCCGTCATGACCCCCACCGCCAACTCCGCCCTGCTGCCCGTATCCAGCCCGACCCCGCCGCGGGCGGGTGCTTGGCTCAGTCCGGCGCTGGCGTGGGCGTGGGGGGCGGTGGCCGTGGCCACGTTCCATATCGCTTATTCATCGCCCTGGGGCGGCGGTTCGATCGTCTTCCACCTGGCGGCCTTGTGCGCGCTGACGCGGTTGCCCACGGCGCGGCAGGCTTCGTACGCCGGGCTGGCGGTCGGGTTGCTCATGTACGGCCCGCAACTGCGTTTCTTCGTGACCATCTTCGGCCCGGCGGCGTTCGCGCTCTGGTTCGTGCTCGCCTTCTGGGTGCGGCTGTTTTTGGTGACCGGCCGCGAGTTGCAGCGCCGCTGGCAACCATGGGTGGTGGCGGTGGTGCTGCCCGGTTTGTGGCTGGGTTTGGAATACTTCCGCAGTGAACTGTATTACCTCCGGTTCAGTTGGCTTACCCCCGGCGGGGTGTTCGCCAACCATCCGGGTGGCCTCCCCTATCACGTCTTTGGTACCTACGGGGTGGGCGCGTTGCT
>CAIYZC010000143.1 GCA_903930565.1 uncultured Pedosphaera sp. | reverse complement strand
GCTATTGGAATGCCAACTTTGCCGCCCCGGCGCGACACCTGAAATTCAACCCTTTCGCCGCCAAGGTGAATGGTTTTCACAATGGCCACGGATAGGCGGCAGCAGCTTGAAATTGAATGCGTGAAAGGGTATGGGAAGGCCGGTTCAACCGGTGGTTTAAGGGGAATTTCTAAGGGTGTCACTCGGTATCAAGGAGCTTCCGCCGCGGCAAGTGCGCAGGCTTCGCCAGCAGGGCAATGCAAGGTGGTCAAAAAGCAACAGTTGACGGTAACCACGGGGGTGGCAACGGAGTGGTGGAGCCAAAACCAGCGCCTTTTTTCCCCGGCCGGTAGGGCCGGACGGCGGAAGGTTTAGGGCCGGGGGGGAGGGCCGGAGAGCCAAGCCGTCAGACCGGCCCAATCGGCCAAGTATTTCAGGTTCAACACGATGATCAATCCGGCCGTGATCCACGCCAGCCACCGCAACCAAGGGGCGTTGGCAAACTGGCCCATCTTAATGCGGTCGTTGGTGAATCGAACCAAGGGAACGACCGCGAAGGAAAGTTGGAGACTGAGGATGACCTGGCTGAGCAGCAAGAGTTTCGTCACGCCGCTGGAGCCGTAAAGCGCAGTGCAAAAGATCGCCGGCACGATGGCGATCAACCGGGTGACCAGACGTCGCAACCAGGGGCGCATGCGCAGGTGGAGGAAGCCTTCCATGACGATCTGGCCGGCCAGGGTGCCGGTGAGCGTGGAATTCTGCCCCGAGGCCAGAAGCGCCACCGCGAAGACCGTGCTGGCGATGGTGACGCCCAAGGTGGGGCTGAGGAGTTGGTGGGCATCCTCGATTTCCGCCACCCCTTGGTGGCCGCTGAAATGGAAGGTGGCGGCCGAGACAATCAAAATGGCCGCGTTGATCAGCAGGGCCAGGAACAATGCCAGGGTCGAGTCCAACACCGCAAAGCGGATGGCCTCGCGTTTGCCTTCCGGCGTCGGTTCGTATTTGCGGGTCTGAATGATCGAGGAATGCAGGTATAAATTGTGGGGCATGACCGTGGCCCCCAGAATGCCGATCGCCAGGTAGAGCATCTCGGGATTGTGCACGATTTCCCAATGGGGCATGAAGCCGCCCAGAACCGCGCGGAGATCGGGGCGGGAGTAAATGATCTCGGCCAGGAAACACGCCCCGATGGTCAGGATGACCATGACCACCAACGCTTCGAGGTAACGGAACCCCTTGTTTTGCAAATACATCACCGCCAGGACGTCCAGCGCGGTGCAGCAGACACCCCAGACCAGTGGCAGGTGGAACAGCAGGTTCAAAGCGATCGCCGAGCCGAGCACCTCGGCCAGATCACAGGCGCAGATGGCGATTTCGCACAAGAACCACAGGGCGAGGGAGACCCGCGGAGAATAGTGGTCCCGACAGGCCTGCGCGAGGTCGCGCCCGGTCACGATCCCTAATTTTGCGGCGAGGGATTGGAGCAGGATCGCCATGAGGTTCGAGAGCATGACGATGCTCAGGAGCTGATAGCCAAATTTCGCGCCCCCCGCCAAATCGGTGGCCCAATTACCCGGATCCATGTAGCCAACGGCCACCAAATAACCGGGGCCGGAGAAGGCCAAAAGCTTGCGCCAGAAGCCGAAATGCTTGGGCACGGGGACACTGCCATGAACTTCCGGCAAGCTGGGCCCGGAACGCGGCGTGCGCCAGCCAGCCTCGGCGGCGGGAGCGGGGACGGGTTCTACGGCGGGGCTGGACGGTTCCATCACGGTGCCAGCATACCCGCGGCAAAGTTTGGCGCAAGTATTAAAGTTAGACTTGCCTATATTTGAACTAAACAAGGGGGGGAAATGCCCAGCGCTGAACAACCGAGGACGCCTCGGGCTTAAGCCAAGGCGGACCAGACGGGGTTGCCGCTGTTGATGGTGGGGCGTTCCTGGCGGCCGTTGTGGAGGTAGGTGAGGCGTTCGTGGTCCAGGCCCATCAGGTGGAGGATGGTGGCGTGGAGGTCGTGGACGTGGACGGGTTCATGGACCGCGCGCAGGCCGAGTTCGTCGGTGGCCCCCACCACCGTGCCGGCACGCACGCCGCCGCCCGCCATCCAAACGCTGAAGCCCCAAGGGTTGTGATCCCGGCCGGTGCCTTTTTCATTGAAGGGGGTGCGGCCAAATTCGCCGCCCCAAATGACCAAGGTGGTGTCCAACAAGCCGCGGGCCTTGAGGTCGGTGAGCAGGCCGGCAATGGGTTGATCGGTCTGGCGGCAGTATTTGGAATGATTGCCCTCCAAATCGGTGTGCGCGTCCCAGCCGCTGCCGGAGCCGGAATAGCACTGCACAAACCGAACGCCACGCTCCACCAAACGCCGGGCCAAGAGGCAGTTGGCACCGAACTTTTCGGTTTGAGGTTCCTCCAAGCCGTAGAGCTTTTTGGTGGCCGGAGTTTCGCCGGCCAGATCGACCGCCTCGGGGGCGGCGGCCTGCATGCGGTACGCCAGTTCGTAGGAATTCAAGCGGGCGGCGAGTTCGGTGTCGTCCGGATGCGCGGCGTTAAATTGGCGGTTCAAGTTGGCGAGGAGGTCCAGCTTGCCGCGCTGCTGCTCCGGCCCCACCCCGGGAGGCGGGGCGAGGTGGTAGATGGGGGTGCGGTCGTTCCGGAACGCCGTGCCTTGATAACCGGCCGGGAGGAAGCCGGAACTCCAGTTTTTCGGGCCGCCGAGCACTTCGGAGGCATCCGTCAAAATGACGAAGGCGGGAAGGTTCGAGTTTTCCGAACCGAGGCCGTAGGTGGTCCAGGCACCCAAGGCCGGCCGGCCAGCGAGGATGTCCCCGGTGTTCATTTGGCAAACGGAGCCGACGTGGTTCAACCCGTCGGCCCAGCAGGAGCGGATCACGCAGAGGTCGTCCGCGTGCTGGGCGACTTGGGGATACCAGTCGGAAACCCACAGGCCGCTCTCCCCGTGCCGTTCCCACTTCCGGCGGGAGGGCATGAGCGCGTTCCGCCCCGTGCCCATGCTGGTGATGGGACGGCCGAAGGAGGCGGGCAAGGGTTGACCGGCCACCCGGTCCAGTTCCGGCTTCGGATCAAACAAATCGACATGACTCGGGCCCCCCTCCATGAAGAGCCAAATGACGGACTTGGCCCGGGCGGGAAAACGCGGCGGGCGGGGAGCGAGCGGGTTCGTGGGCGGTGCGGCCGCCGCAGCCCCCGCGGGCGTGCCCAAGCCGTCCAAGCCCAGCAGGTAGGAAAAAGCCAGCGCCCCGAAACCGCCGCCGGCGCGCTGCAAAAATTCGCGGCGCGAGCGGGCGGGGCGAACGTGCGGCAAACCGGAATCAGGGGGCATACACAAATTCGTTGGCGTTGAGCAACGTGTGGCAGACGTCCACGAGCGCGGCGGCGGCGACCGGATCGGTCCCGGTCGGCAGCGGCGTGGGCAGGGCGAGCGTTTCGCCGCGGGCCTGGCGCGCGGCGATGCGCCGCCCCTGGTCGGTCAAAAACTGCTGGAGGGTGGCGCTTTCCGCGGCATCGGGCGGCCGGCCGAGGGCGAATTCGAAGGCCCGGCCCGCGGTCGCCGCGGCATCCGCCGCGCCGGGCGCCGCGAGGACCCGGCCGGCCAGGGCCTGCGCCCAATTCAGCGTGAGGCGGTCATTCAACAGGGTGAGCGCCTGGATCGGGCTGGTGGTGACATTGCGGCGGGGGCAGCTCTCGTGGGCGTCGGGCTGGTCAAAGGCGTCAAACATCGGGTAGCGGGCATTGCGCCGGACAAAAATGTAAATACTGCGCCGGTCGCGCTCCGCGGCCTCGCGCTCCACCGCCCAACCGCCGCGCGGGGCGGGCATGCCCGTGGGGAGTGCGGGGAAAATACCGGGGCCGCCCATCCGAGAATTCAACCGCCCGGCGACCGCCAGGGCGGAATCGCGGATGGCTTCACCTTCGAGCCGCTGCCGGGGAAAATGCCAGAGCCAGTGGTTGGCCGGATCCACGGCCGCGGCCGACGCCCGGTAATCCCCGCCCTGTTGGTAGGTGCGCGACGCGAGGATCAAGCGGTGCATTTGTTTGAGGCTCCAACCGGAGCGCACGAACTCGCCCGCCAACCAGTCCAGCAAAGCGGGGTGGGTCGGCGGCTCGCCGTGCAAACCCAGGTCACTGGGCGTCGCCGCCAGGCCGCGGCCGAAATGATGCTGCCAGAGCCGGTTCACCATGACGCGCGGGACCAAGGGGTTCGCGGGATCGGTGAGCGCGGCGGCCAAAGCGGAACGTCGGCCGGTGGTGGCCTGCCCCTCGGGGGGACGGGCGGGAACGGCGGCGGGCCACAGGAGCGAGAACAGGCCCGGTTCGACCTCCTCCCCGGGACTCTCCAAGATGCCCCGGTTCAACACATAGGTGGGTGGCGCCACGGGCCCAAGATCCATCATGCAGGCGCCGAGGGGCAGTTCGCCCGGATGCAGGGGGGCGAGTTCGTCCAGCCGGGCTTGCAATTCGTCCCACTTGGCGCGCTGGGCCGGCTTGAGCCGGGCCAGGACATCCTTCAACGGCGCCACGTATTGGTGGGAAGCGGGGTCCAAGTATTGGGCGGCCTTCGCCGCCATTTGCTGTTCGTAGGGGGTGCGTTCGGCGGCCGGCTTGTTCAGAATGGCGCGCGTTTCATCGGGATACTTGTCGAAATAATCTTTTTCCAACTCGTGGCGGCGCGGCGCGAGCAAGGCGTCCATCGCTTCCCGGATCGGGCGGGAACGCTCGCGCCAAACCGCCAGTTTGGTCTCGTAGGCGCGCAGTTCGGCGGGGGGCAGCAGAGGGGTGTCATCCTGGGCCGCCGTGTGGGCAAAGAAGGCTTGGAGCCGGTAATAGTCGCGTTGGGTCAGGGGCTCGTATTTGTGGTCGTGGCAGCGGCAGCACTCGTAGGTGAGCCCCAGAAACACACTCCCGACGGTATCGGTCAGGTCGTTGAGAATCTCCTGCCGCCGGCGGGGCAGCAGGCGGGCGTTGCTTTCATCGGGATAGTGCCGGTTGAAGCCGGTGGCCACGTGCGCGGCGGGGCTCTCCGGCCAAAGTTCGTCGCCCGCGATCTGCTCCCGCACAAAGCGGTCGTAGGGCACATCCCGGTTGAAGGCGTCGATGACGTAATCCCGGTACCGCCAGGCATTCGGCCGGGTTTCATCGGCCTTAAAGCCCTCGCTGTCGGCGTAGCGGGCCAAGTCCAGCCAATGCCGCGCCCAGCGTTCCCCGTAGCGGGGCGAACTCAGCAACCGGTCCACCACGCGCGCAAAGGCGTCCGGCGCGGAGTCCGCGAGAAAGTCGGCGAGCTCTTCCGGAGTGGGTGGAATGCCAGTCAGGTCCAAAGTGACCCGCCGCAGCAAGGTGCGCCGATCCGCCGGGGGGGACAACTCCAAGCCACGGGGACGCAATTCCGCCAGAACAAAGGCGTCGACTGGATTGGCACCGGCCGGCGCGGGGGGCGGCGGTGCAACGCGTCCCAAGGGTTGAAAGGCCCAATGGGAGTGGGGGTCCGCCGCGACTTCCGCGGGGCGGGCCGGGGCGGCGGCCGGCAGCAGCAAGGCAGCTGTCCAAGCCAGGCTCCAACGCAGGATTCGCGATTTCATGGGCGATGGCCAACCGCCGGCTGGTCTCCGCCAAAATACGGCCGGCACGGGTGGTTGGACCCCGGCATCATCGACGCATCCGGATCGCTTGGCAAGATCGAATTCCGCCCGGGCAAGGGAGGGATGGCGGCCGTGCGCACCGGGCAATCACTTAACAACCAAAAACACGGTTCGCACCAACCTCCAAGGACAAACTTATGGCCCGTTTCCTCGCCCTCATTCATCACACCGACGAAGGTCGCAAACAATTGCACCACACCACCGCCCGCGCCCGCAGCTTTGCCGCGGCCGCCATCCAATCGGGGATCGCGGTGGAGTCGCAGTATTGGACCACCGGCGCGCAGGACGGCTTCATCCTGCTCAACGGCCCCGAGCAGTCGGTGCTGCACGCCTTGGCGAAATTGTCGCAGCAGGGCAATGTACGGATCGAAGTCTCCCGCGCATATGACGCGGCGGAATTCGACCATCTTCTGGGCCATTAAGGCTGGAGCGCGGGCGCGGGCGGAGTCGGCTCCGCGGAGTCCTCCGCGCCCGCCGGGCCGTTGGCGGGAGCAAATTGCCGACCCAAATTACGCAACAACGGTTCGAGCATTTGCAAGTCGGCCCGCGCCTGGCCCACGATCAGTTGGCGCTCGTGCAGCACGGCGAAACAGAGGCTGAGCTCGGTCCCCGGCCCGGGATCCAAGGGAGCATACACCACCACTTGGTTGTCCCCTTGCACCACGGCCACGAGGCGATCCCAGCCGCGGCGGCTCATGGCCCGGTCCGCGGCGGCAAAAGCCGGCGCGGACTCCAACCGGGCGTCGCTGGCCAGCTCATAAACCCCCACCTGCCCGGCTTGCACGGAATTGAGGGCCGCGCGGGCTTCGGGCTCCATTTGGTTGTCCGCGACCAGCACACTGCGGACCAATCCCGTGGTAAACGGACCGACATTGATTTCGATATTCCGGGACCACGCGCCCGGGGCGGACTGTTGGAAGCCGTCCCGCAGAGCGCGGACGTCCGCCCCGACGCGGAAGTAACTGATCACGCCCCAAATCACCAAGACCGCCGCGACCGCCACCAGCAGGAAGGACAATCCGAGGATGGTTAGGAACATGCTTGGACCGCGGCGCGCCGGCCGGGCGGCGGGGCGCGGGGAGGCAGTGGGGGCGGGAATAACCGGGGGCAGTGCGTTCATGATTTCCGGAGGAGTGGTGGCGGTGCGGCCTGCCCGCCACCGTGGTGGCGGAGGTGGAATTAGGGTTTTTTCGCAGCCTGCAGCCCGAGCTTCTTCAGCGGTTCAATATTGAAACGCTCACCAATCGCCGGGAGCTTGTCGATCTGCACATCACCCACCAGGTTCACGAAGACGGCCTGCTTTTGGTCGGCGACCGCCGTCACCGCCACGCCCAACACGGATTGGTCGCCGCGGGTGCAAACTTGCACGACCACCTCTTGGCCGGGTTCCTGAACGGTGACAAGGCGGGTCCACGACTGGTGATCCAAACCATCCCGGATGCTCTTGATCCGCTCCAAGACTTCGGTGCGGTTGGTGTCATCCAAACTGATGACATTGACCCGGATGGAGGTCAACCCGCGCAACAAGTCGGCGACGGCGGGTTCGGAATTCTTGGCCAGCCGGGTGACCATGGCCAGCAGGTTGCTGGTGACATTGACTTCGACGAATTCGCCGCCGCGGGCGGGCGGGGTGAATTTGCCGAAGTTGACGGATCCGTTCGGCGCGCGCATGGCTTGGGCGGAAGCGCTGAACACCAAGCCCGCAAGGGCGGCAATCAGAAGGGGGCGAAAAAAACGTTTCATATAAGTGCGTTGGCAGTCAGGTTGTCGTTGGTTGGTTCCGGGGGGCCATCCCCCCGACGCTGAATACTACCCCTGAATCGCCAAATAGTTTCACGCACCCCGCGGAAGGCGGGCGGACGTGTAAAGCGAAGCGGCGCGGCGAAAGCCGGGGTTGGCCCCCGGGCGCACGAAGCCAAGGCCGCCCCGGCCGGGCCGGGGCGGCCGGTTCTTCACTCAAAGATGCTGGGTTTGGCGGGTTTTGCCGCCGGGCCGGAGGGGTCCGGGGGTTCCGCGCGACCCGCCGCCACCTCGGCGGGTACAACCTCCCATCCGGCGTTGCCGAAGGAGTTGTAAACGTAGGTCAAGACGTTGGCGATATCCTCATCCGAGAGGGGGAAGGACGGCATGCTGTTGTTAAAAGTCATGCCATTGACCACGACCTCGCCTTGGCGGCCGTTGATCACGAGCTTGATGGCGCGCTTCTTGTCCGCGTTGAGGAAGTCGGAACCGGCCAGCGGCGGGAACTGATTCGGCAGCCCTTTGCCGGTGGCTTGGTGGCAGGCCGCGCAAATGGAGGTGAACAACCGCCGCCCGGCTTGGGTGCGCGCGGACTTGGTCATTTCCCCCGGGGCAGGCGCGACGCCTTTGGCGGCCCCGTGCCGGACCCAAGACAGGATGGTCCGGCGCTCGTCATCGGTGATGGCCATTGCTTCGGGGCTGTTTTCAATAGGCATGGATTCCTTGAAGTAGTGCCCCTGCCAACTGTCCCACACCCGGCGCCGGATCTCCCAGCGGTCGGCGTAAGCGGTCGAATAATCCAGCCAATTGTACACAAAGCGCGCCTGTTGGTTGTGGCAGCGGGAACATTTGCCCATGAAAATGGGCTGCACGTCCCGCAGGTAGGTCGGCGCCTCGTTGGTGGCGGTTTGCCCCCGGGCGGCGCCCGGGGCCAGGAGCATGGCCCCCAGCAAGGCCACCGCCCCGACGGGGACCACTATGTTACCGGTCCGACGGCGGTTCCACCAAGCTTGCGGCAGCATGGCGCCCAGGGATTGAAAAGTAGGAAAGGTCATGATTGGAATAGGTTAGAATCCATAGGACAATTGCAGCAACAACTGGTTCCCGGGAATCCGCGGCCCGTTGCTGTGGACAAACTCATAGGCCCCCTCGAAGAGCAGGGTGTTTGTGAGATAATAGATGCAGCCGGCGCTGTAGCGGCTGGTGCGCGTGCCCATCCCGTCCGCCAGGACGTCGTACCGCCCCACCAACTCCAGGTTGTTGATGCCCGGCAGGTCCAGGTTCAATCCGGCAAGTTTGTACCCGGCCTGCAGCCACCAGCCCTCGGGGTTGATCATGCCCAGGTCGTCACTGCCGTAGCGGCTGCGGACGTATTCGCCCTTGATTTCGCAATTCGCCCCCAGGTGCAGCGCCGCGTCCACCACGCCCGCGCTCCACAAATGCGTGCCGGCGTTGTCCCATTCCCCGGCCTGGGTGGACAAGCCCAGCTCAAAGTCGTAGTGGGGCTTGAAGGGATGAAAGAGGGCGACCCGCCCGCCCCCGGAAGGGGCGCCGTGCAAGTTGGCCACCATGTTGTCGGTGCGCAGCCCCACGTTGCCGCCCAAGTCCAGCGCGCCGGCGTTGGCCGTGCCATCGGCGGAGCCCGGTCCGTTGACCCCGAAGACCGCGTAATTGAGCAACATGCCCTGATCGTTGACCGGCACGGCGCCGCGCAGCTCCGCCCCCACCGCGGCGCCGGGGAGCAAGCCGCGGGCGAGCGGGTTGTCGGGCAGTTTGTTCAACCACCCGGCGGTGCGTTCGCTGTAGGTTCCCAGGGGCAGCAGCAGATTGCCCGCCGCGAAGGTCACGTAGTCATTGGCCACGTAATTCAATTGCGCGAAGCTCAAGTTTACTGTTGTCGTGTATCCGGGCGCGTTCGGCGCGTTGTTTTGCAGAATGAAGTCAAACCCCGCTTCGAACAGGATGTTCTCGCCGCCGCGGTACAAAAAGATCGGCGCGAAATCCGCCAGCATGAAAGTGCCCCGCTGGCCCTCCGCCTTGGCGTATTGGAATTCCGCATCGCCCAGGATCATGAAGTTGTGGTTCACCGTCGCCTCGTCGATCGGGGCGCGGGGCAGGGAGGAGACCGGGCCGTCGGCGGCGGTCCCGCCGACGGCGGGCACGGGGGCCGGGGGGGCCGGCAGTTGCCCCAGTTTTTGTTGCCAGAGCTGCAGTTCCTCCACATCTTTCTGGTGGGTCTGCGCGTCGGCCGCGTGGGTTTGTTGCAACTCCTGCACCTGCTGGTTGAGTTTGAGCACCATCTCGCGCAGGGCGTTGAAATCACTTTGACTCACCTGCGCCCGCGCTGACGATCCCGCCAGCCCCAGGGCGCAACCCGCGACCGCCAGGCGCCGGACCATAGTTTGGCTTTTTATGCGTTTCATGTTCGGTGGGTGGAGGCTTAGCGGCCGCTGTTTTCCTGCAAGTATTTGAGGATCATCCGCGCCTGCGGGGGCGGCAAATTCGCCCGCACCTGCATGTGCAGGACAATGGTTTTCCATTGCGCCGCGGTTCGCTCGGTGGGGTAGCGCTCGGGATGGCAGCGATTGCAGTGCATCGAGTACAATTCCGCGCCGGTGAGCTGGTGGCGGGGCTTGGCGGCCGGCTTGACCACGGCGGGCGGGGGCGCGTTGGTGCGGGCGGGCGGAACCGCCTCGCCGGCGGCGGCGGCCCCGAGGCCCCCCACCAGGGTTAGCCAGCCGGCCAGCGCGGCGGCGGCGGGGCGACGTTGAAGCGAGAAGTGAGGTTTCATAATAAAGCGGATAACGAATATTGAAGCCACTTCCGCCATCCGACGAAAGCGCGACCAATTGGGGCTGATTGGCGCCAGATTACCACCGGCCCGGTTTTCCGCCTACCACCAATTGTCCAACCCGCCTTTTTTCGGCCCCGCCCGCCCCCGCAAAAACAAGCTGGCCAAACGCACGCAATTCAAGGACTTTTACCCCCGCATAATTAATATTGCAGCATCATGTTTACTGGAACCTATACGGCGATTGTCACGCCTTTTAAGAATGGAAAGCTCGACGAAGCCGCGCTCGAACGGCTGGTGAATTACCAGATCGACGGCGGCGTGGACGGCATTGTCCCGGTCGGCACCACCGGTGAATCCCCCACCCTGGATTACGAGGAACACATCGCGGTCATCACCCGCACCGTGAAATATGTCGGCGGCCGCGTAAAAGTGCTCGCCGGGACCGGCGGGAACTCCACCAGCGAAGCGATTTACCTCACGCAGGAGGCCGAAAAGGCGGGCGCCGATGGTTCCCTGCAGGTGGCTCCCTATTACAACAAGCCCACCCAGGAGGGCCTGTTCCAGCATTTCCACGCCATTGCCCGCGCCACCAGCCTGCCCCTGATGCTCTACAGCATCCCCGGCCGTTGCGGCGTCGAAATCGCCATCGACACCATTGAACGCCTGGCCCATGACAGCGTGAACATTGTCGGCATCAAGGAAGCGGGTGGGAACCCCGATCGCGTCACCCAACTCCGCCGCGCGGTCGGCGCGAGCTACGCCATCATGTGCGGCGACGACGCGCTCACGCTGCCCTTCATGGCGCTCGGCGCCCACGGGGTCATCAGCGTGGCGTCCAACATCATTCCCCGCGAGGTGGCCAACTTGGTCAAGGCCATGCAGTTGGAGAAGCCCGCCGTGGCGCTCAAGATCCACGAAAAATACCACCAACTGTTCAAGGACCTGTTCATCGAGACCAACCCGATCCCGATCAAAACCGCCCTCGCTCTGCTCGGTATGATGGACGAAGAACTGCGCCTGCCCTTGGTCGGCATGGCGGCGGGCAACCGGGCCAAACTGATCGAAACCCTCAAAGCCTCCGGGGTGCTGGCATGACCAAGGTCATCCTTACCGGCGCCAAGGGCCGGATGGGGCAGGCGCTCGTGGCCTGTGCCGCCCGCCTGCCCGGCCTCTCGGTCGTCGGCCAAATTGATGTTGGCGACGCCCTCGCGGACGTGCTGGACGCGGGCGATGTGGTCATCGATTTCAGCTTCCACAGCGCCACCGCGGCTTTGGCGGAGCTCTGCGCCGAGCGGAACAAAGCCATTGTCATCGGCACGACCGGGCACAGCCCGGCGGACCGCGCTCGCATCGAAGCCCTGCAAACGCGCATCCCGATCGTGCTGGCCACGAATTTTTCCACCGGCGTCAACACCCTCTTCTGGCTGACGCGGAAAGCGGCGGAAATTCTCGGCCCCAATTTCGACCTCGAAGTTGTCGAAATGCATCATCGGCTCAAAAAGGACGCCCCGAGCGGCACCGCCACCACGTTGGTGGAAATCCTCGCCCAAGCGCGCGGCCTTCAATTGGAATCCGCCCTGCGTCACGGCCGCGAAGGCATTGTCGGGGAACGCACCGCCGGCGAAATCGGCCTGCATTCCCTCCGCGGCGGTGACGTGGTCGGCGATCACACGGTGATTTTCGCCGCAAACGGGGAACGGGTGGAACTCACCCACAAAGCCTCCAGCCGCGAAACGTTCGCCAACGGCGCCCTGCGCGCCGCCCAATGGCTGCACGGCCGCGCCCCGGGGCTTTACAACATGCAGGACGTCCTCGGGCTCAAGTAAGCGCCCTCCGCGCCCCGCGGCCCCACCCCGTCCGGTGAAACCCGCCGCCACCCCGACCGAACTAGCCATCATCGCCCTGGGATCCAACCAGGGCGATTCCCCCGCCCTTTTCCGGTCCGCGCTGGACCGCATGCAACAACTCGCCGCCGGCCCGCTTCGTTTTTCGGGGTTCTGGGCCACCACCCCGGTCGATTGCCCGCCGGGCTCGCCCCCGTTCTTGAACGCGGTGGCCGTTTTTCCGCCCCGTCCGGAAACCACCCCCGCGAGCCTGCTCCGCCAACTCCAGGCCCTCGAGCGCGAATTCGGCCGCCGCCCCAAGCTCGTGCTAAACGAACCCCGCCCCTTGGACCTCGACCTGATCGTCTTCGGCGACCAACAAAGCGGCACTCCCGAGCTCATCCTCCCCCACCCCCGCGCGCACGAGCGCCGCTTCGTCCTTCAACCCCTGGCCGAACTCCTGCCCGACCTTCGCCTGCCCGGCCAAACCGCGACCGTCGCCGAACTCCTGGCCATGCTCCCGCCGGACCCGGCGATGCGCCGGCGCGAGGGACCTTAGCCTCCGAAAACCACGCGGCTCACTTCATTTCGAAACGGATCCATTTTTGAAAGGACCTTAGCGCCCGGCTCCCCCGCCCGGCAGTGGAAATCAGCAGCAGAAGATTGCCAACATACGCTCCGACCACGATGGAATGCGCCACCGCCAAGGGGAGCGCGATGGCATCCGGGGGGAGTAATTGCAGACCGCCAAAAACGAGTGCCGCCAACGCGCCTTGGCAGGCGACCAGGCGCCAAAGGCTGAAGCGGGCGGTTCGGCGCACGAAAATCGGAAACCCGATCCCAACGGCCAAGGCCATGACCCAATCCATCCAGATTTGCTCCAAATTCGATGCCATGCCGCAATCAATAAAGCACCCATCCGCCCCGGACACCACCCTCACGCCGTCTCGTCCAACATCGCGGCCGATTCTTCGTACAACCGTTTTCGGTGGGCGGCATCCAACGAAGAGCCCAGCGACCAATCGGACCAACCGCGGACGGATTGGTTTTAAAAAAATAGGTTGACGGCGTCGGCCCCTGGATCCTCATCCTCATGCACCAAAAAACTGCCCTTGACCAAGGCGGGCAAATCGGCGCGCTGCGGGCTCCTTTCCCACCGCCAGCCGGCCGGCTTCCACGCCAACTTGACGGGATGCCGCGTGACCACAACCCGGTGATCCAGGAAACAATGAATGATCCCATAGTCAAACAGCGGGAAGACCGCGAAGAACAGCCTGGCAAATATCCAACCGGAATTGAGTCCCGGGTCCGACCAACCGACGGCGAGAAAAACCAGCGCCGCCAAGAGCCAAAAGAGCGCCAGCAAACCGCCGCTTCGGGAGTTCCCGAGCGCACCGGTACGGGCTCCTTCGCGATTTGCTCAAAGACACTCTCGACGGAGGCTCGGCTCATGTGGCAAATATGCCGCAACCCGCCCCAAAAGCCATCCGAATTGCCACGCCCCGCACCACCACAATATTCGCTTTGACCGGCGGGTTACCGGCGGATAGCATCCTCCACAGCGGCTTTCCTGTGCCGCCAAACACCCATTCCCGGAACACCCAACGGCGAATAAAATTTGACCTTATGAAAACTCAAGGCAGCGGTTTCCATACCCGGCCGGGATTTCCCCGGCGCGCCGGCTCCGGCTTCACATTGATCGAACTGTTGGTGGTCATCGCCATCATCGCCATTTTGGCGGCCATGCTGCTGCCGGCCTTTGCCAAGGCCAAGCAAAAGGCCCAAGGCACGGGTTGCATGAACAATTCCCGGCAGCTCATCACGGCGTGGAAGATGTATTCCGACGACAATCAGGACATCCTGCTCTTCTCGTACGGTTCCGGGGCTTCGGACGCGCCCTACGTTTGGTCGGGTCCCGCCGGTTCACCTTGGGACTTGGACGATGCGAACACCTCCACCCAAGGCAATTGGGACATCGCGAACACCATCGCCAAGAGCCCCATGTGGCCTTATTGCGGCAGCGCCTCCTCGATTTGGCACTGCCCCGCGGACACTTCCTACGGCACGAACCCCCAAGGCCAACGGGTGCCCCGCCCCCGCAGCATGGCCATGAGCAACTGGGTGGGGGGCAACGGCGATTCCCCGCAAAACGGCTACCGCGGATATTGGGGCTTGAACGACAATTACAAAGTCTTCCGCAAACTCACCGACATGCGGGCCCCCGGCCCCTCCAGCACCTTTGTGCTGCTCGATGAACGGCAGAACAGCATCAATGACGGTTATTTTGTGGTGGAAATGAACGGCTTCACCGGCGGCCCCAATTCCGCGGAAGAAATCGTGGATTTTCCGGCCAGCTATCATAATAACTCCGGCGGCTTCGCCTTCGCCGACGGTCATTCGGAAATCCACAAATGGACGGATTGGCGCCTCGTCAAGCCCGCGTCCATCACCCTGACGCCCGCGCCCAACAGCAAGGACATTCTGTGGCTGCAGAATAATTCGACCCGCGTGCAATAAACGCGCCGGCGGGTGAAACTGTACCCGCCTCATCGGATGGTCCCAAAAGCCCGCACAGCTCCGTCGATCCGACTGGCGCGGCGGTTGACGCGTCCGGTACCTATTCCGGTCTGAACCATTGCGGTCGCCGGACCAGATTCGCATTTTCTTGTTATCCCAGGGCGTCGGCCGGCGTCTAATCGCGAGTCACCCCCAAGCGGCGCCCGAACCGGCGACCCATCACCGGGTGGCGCACATGCGAACTTTGACCACGGGCAACCATCGGACAGCGTGGCGGGCCCTGTTTTTTTGGGCCTGCTTGACGCTGATCACTTGCCCTTCCCGCGGCCACGCGGCCACGGTGGCCGAACTGGGCGACTGGCCCGCCCCAGTGAACGAAAACCGGCCCTGGACCCGCTGGTGGTGGCTGGGCAGCGCCGTGGACGAAACCAACCTCACCCGGCAACTGACGCAATTTCGGGAGGCCGGGTTGGGCGGCGTTGAGATTTGCCCGATCTACGGCGCGAAGGGCTACGAAGACCGGTTTCTCAATTTTCTCTCGGCCCCTTGGCTGGCCCGCCTGGCGCACACCACGACCGAAGCCCGGCGCTTGGGCTTGGGGGTGGACCTCACGACCGGCACCGGCTGGCCGTTCGGCGGCCCGCACGTCAGCGCCGAGGATGCCTCGGCCAAAGCGGTGTTGCAGCGCTTCGATCCCGGCCCTGACGAGCGGTTCACCGGGCGGCTGCCCCCCGGGCGGCGGCAATGCCTGATCGCGGTCAACTCCGGCGGCGGACAACTGGACCTGACCGGCCAGGTCACGGATGGCCGCCTCGACTGGACCGCCCCCACAGTGGGTGATTGGCACCTCTACGCCATCCTGGCCAACGGGCCCGCGCAAAAAGTGAAGCGCCCCGCCCCCGGCGGCGCCGGCAGCGTGCTCGACCCCTATTCCGTCACCGCGCTCGACCATTACCTCGCGGATTTTGACCGTGCGTTCACCGGCTTCCCGGCCCCGCTGCCCCGCGCCCATTTCCACGACTCGTTTGAGTATTACGGCGCGGAGTGGACGCCGGCGCTCTTTCGGGAATTTGCCGCCCGGCGCGGTTACGATTTGCGCACCCAATTGCCCGCCTGGTTCGGCACCGGCGCGCCGGACACCGTGGCGCGCGTCAAATACGACTTCCGGACCACGCTGGGGGAATTGCATCAAGATTACGTTCGCCACTGGACCGACTGGGCGCACCGCCTGGGCGGCCGCACTCGCAATCAAGCGCACGGCGCCCCGGGAAATCTGCTCGACCTCTATGGGACGGTCGATATTCCCGAAACCGAGATTTTCGGTTCCATCGAGGAGGCGAACTTGCCCATGAACAAGTTGGCCTCCTCCGCGGCACATGTGGCCGGCCACAACCTGGCTTCCGCGGAAGCCTTCACTTGGTTGACCGAACACTTTCACGCCTCCCTGGCCCAAGTGAAAACGGCGGCGGATTACCTTTTCCTCGCGGGGGTGAACCACCTCTTCTTTCATGGCATCCCCTATTCACCCGCAGCGGCTCCCTGGCCGGGGTGGCAATTCTACGCCGCCGTGAATTTCGGCCCCCAAGGCGGCCTGTGGCACGATCTGCCGGAGTTCAACGCCTACGTCACCCGCTGCCAATCCGTGCTCCAAGGCGGCCGGCCTGACGCCGATTACCTGGTTTACTTCCCCTTGGCGGATGTCTTTCAAACGCCGGATGGTCTCCTTATTCCCCTGACGGTCCACAATGCGCAAACCGTCCTGGCCCCCCAACCATTTTACCAACTCGCGCGGCAGCTCTGGACGAACGGGGTGACGTACGACTTTGTTTCCGACCAAGGCTTGTCCGGGGTCACCACCCGGAACGGTCGCCTGCAAACCGGGGGCAATGACTTCGCGGGCATCCTGGTGCCACCCTGTCGGTTGATGCCGGAGACGACGCTGCAAAAGCTGGTGGAACTGGGCGGCCGGGGCGCTCCGGTCATTTTTCTGGGCGAGCCGCCGCTGGATGTCCCCGGATGGGGCAATCTCGCCGCCCGCCGGGCGGTGTTTCAAGCCGCCCGGGCCGCGCTTGCAACCGGAGCCGGCGGCCAGGCGGTCGCCACCAACCGTGCCGGGCTGCCGGAAACCGTGCGCGCCGCCCGCGAACACTTCATGGACTACGGGATTCGCTTCACGCGACGCGTGCGGCCGGACGGGTGGGACTACTTTTTGGCCAACCAAAGCGGCCAAACCGTTTCCGACTGGATCACCTTGGCGCATCCCGCCGCCCTCGCCTGGTTGCTGGATCCCCGTTTTGCCCATCGCGTCGGCCGGGCCGCCCGGCGGCTCACCGCGGAAGGTCGCACCCAACTTTTTCTGCAGCTGGAGCCCGGCGAATCGCTGATCCTACGTACGCTCACCACCGGCACCGCCGAAGGGCCGACGCCCCCCTGGCCGTACACCAGCGCCGCCGGTTCGACCACACCATTGACCGGGACTTGGCGCGTGGAGTTTCTGGAAGGCGGGCCGGAACTGCCCCCCACCTACACCACCGCCGAACTCGCCTCCTGGACCACCCAACCCGCTGAAAGCTACCGCCGTTTCAGCGGCACCGCGCGCTACACTTTGGAGTTTGACCATGCCGACACGGTCGGCGCGGACCTTTGGCGCTTGAACTTCGGCGACGTCGGCGCCAGCGCCCGGGTGGCGCTCAATGGTCAACCCGTGGGGAATCTTTGGTCCGCCCCGTTCGCCCTCGACCTCGGACCAGCCCTCCGCCACGGCCGCAACTCCCTGGTCATCGAGGTCACCAATCTCGCCGCGAACCGGGTCCGCGATTTGGACCTTCGCCAGGTCGATTGGAAATACTTTTACGACGCCAATCTGGCGGTAAAGAATGGCCGCGGGGTCTTGGACGCCACCCGTTGGTCCGTCCTGGATTCCGGCCTGCTCCGCCCGGTCACCTTGCAACCCCGCCGACAACTTCACCCTTAATCCCCAGCCTGCTTGAAAACTCCGGCCTTCCCCTTACGCCTCCTCGCCTTGCTCACCCTGCTCGGCCCCGCCGCCGGCCAGGTCAACTTCGCCCGGGCGGCCGCGCCGCCGGTGGGGCTCGCGACCACGGGGGAGAGTTATTTCCTCAGCAATTCCCTCGTTTCCATCCGCGTCGGCCGGCGCACCGGCGATTTGACTTCCCTGCGCTTCCACGGTTTGGAACTACTGGGTGGCGGTTCCGGCCATCCCTACGGCTATTGGTCGCACGCCCCGGGCCGCGGCGGGGCGGTCAGCACGACCGTCACGATCGACCCCGGGAAGAATAACGGCGAACGCGCCGAGGTTTCCGTTCGCCAGCAATACGAAGGCAACCCGCTGGGCAACGGACCGGGCGGGAGCACGGCCTGCGATATCGAAATCCGCTACGCGCTGGGCCGCGATGACGCCGGCCCGTATACTTACACAATCCTGAGCCACAGCGCGGATTACCCCGCCACCCAAATCGGCGAAGCGCGGTTCGGCGCCAAACTAAACGCCGCGGTGTTCGATTACCTGGCCATCGATGAGAACCGCCGCAAGATCATGCCCACCCCCGAGGATTGGAACCAGGGGACACAACTGAATATGAA
The DNA here is from genome assembly GCA_903930565.1 of uncultured Pedosphaera sp. Taxonomy (GTDB): domain Bacteria; phylum Verrucomicrobiota; class Verrucomicrobiia; order Limisphaerales; family Pedosphaeraceae; genus CAIXFN01. The sequence continues at coordinate 1,577 of CAIYZC010000143.1, read as the reverse complement.
GGAGGCCCGGCGCCTGAACACCGGGATCCATAAAGGCGAGGCCGAGCACAAGTACGACTACTCCGCGGTGCAATTTGACATTCCCGCCTTCGGCTGGGCCGGCACCCGCGCCCAAGTGGGCTTGTGGTTCGTCAACCCGACCATCGAATACCTCAGCGGCGGCGCCACCAAGGTCGAACTCACCGGCCACTTGGACGTCAACGAGGGCGCCGCCCCCACCCTGCTAAACTATTGGCGCGGAAGCCATTACGGGGGCAGTTCCTGCGTCCTCGCCGCGGGAGAAGCTTGGACGCGGGTCATCGGTCCCTTCCAAATCTATTGCAACGCCGGGGCGGGCCCGGAGGCCTTGTGGCGGGAAGCGCTCGCCCACGCCGCCCGGGAAGCCGCCGCCTGGCCCTACCCGTGGGTGGCCGGAGTGGATTACCCCCAACGCGCGGAACGCGGCCTCGTCCAAGGCCGTTTGCAATTGCAGGATCCCCAAGCCCCCGCCCTCCGACCGCGCCAGCTGCTGGTCGGCCTGGCCCATGCCGACTACTCCGTCCGCGGCGGCCGAGGTGGCGGCGCCACCCGTGTGGACTGGCAACTGGACGCCAAATATTATGAATTCTGGACCCGGGGGGAAAGCAACGGCCAGTTCTCCATTCCCAATGTCCGGCCCGGGGTATACACCCTCACCGCCATCGCGGACGGGGTGCTCGGGGAATTTGTGCGAACCAACGTTATCGTCGCCCCGGGCGCCAACCTCAATTTGGGCGAACTCATTTGGCAACCCGTGCGCCACGGACGGCAGGTCTGGGAAATTGGGATCCCGGATCGAACCGCCGCCGAATTCCGCCACGGCGACCACTATTGGCAATGGGGGCTGTACCATGACTACCCCAAGGAATTCCCCAATGACGTGAATTTTGTCATTGGCGAAAGCGATACGTCGCGCGATTGGAACTATTGCCAATGTCCTCGGGCCGACCGGCCGGAAGGCACAACTTGGTCCGTGATTTTTGATCTGCCCACCGCGCAGTCGGGCCAAGCGACCCTTTGCCTCGCCTTGGCGGCCACCAGCGCCCGCAGCATTAAGTTGACGGTGAACAATCAACCCGCGGGCACCACCGGTCCCCTGACGGACACCGCCACCATCCGGCGCGATGGCATCCGCGGTTATTGGACCGAACGTGATTTGACCTTCGACGCCGCGCTACTCAAAGCAGGCAAAAACATCCTGCAACTTACCATCCCGCCCGGGGGCCCCATGAGCGGAGTCGAATACGATTACCTCCGGCTTGAATTGGCTCCGGCCGCGGCCCAGGAGCCGGCCAAATAAAGCGAAAGACCGCCGTTTGCGCTGAGTGGATGGACCTTCGTTGGTGTCCTCCGGAATTCCCGTCGTCCGGACGCGGCCAGTTGCATTCGCGAGCGCCCCAAGTCGGCCGGGGAGTCCCTAAAAAAGCAACGCCCCGTGAACAATTAGTCCACGGGGCGTTGAGGAAAGAATCTGGCGGCAACCTACTCTCGCGCAAGCTATACAGGCACTACCATCGGCAAGACTGTGTTTGACGGCCGAGTTCGGGATGGGATCGGGT
>CAIYZC010000142.1 GCA_903930565.1 uncultured Pedosphaera sp. | reverse complement strand
TGGTCGCCTTGCACCAGTATCCCGAATACGGCAAAGGCGAGCTCGCCTGCCTCTACGTCAGCCCCTCGCACGAAAACCAGGGCATCGGCAAAAAGCTGATCCAGTTTGTGGAGAGCAAGGCGCGTGAACTCGGTCTGCAGGAATTGCTGACGCTCTCAACGCAGGCGTTTTCTTACTTTCAATCGAAAGGCGGCTTCAGCGAAGCCACCCCCGAAGACCTGCCCCCCGCGCGCCGCGAAAAATACGAGCAGAGCGGGCGCAAGTCCAAGGTGCTCGTTAAAAAGCTCGTCAAATAACCGATGCGCTCCGCCGCCGCCCTCGCCGGTCTCCTCGGGGCGGTTTGTTGTCTCCTCGCGTCCGTGCCCTCCCCGGCGGCGGTCTATCATGTGGACGCCGGCGGCGGCGACGACACCCATACCGGCTTGTCGCCCGCCGCCGCTTGGCGCTCGTTGGCTCCCGTCAACGCGGCCATTTTTCAACCCGGCGACCAAATCCTCCTGCGCGCGGGCACCCGGTATTCGGGGCGGCTGGCGCCGCAGGGCTCGGGGGCGCTCGTGGCCGGCGTGCCGGCGCCCATCCGCCTGGGCCGCTACGGCGCGGGGCCGCCCCCGCGGGTGGACGCCGGCGGGAACTTCTCGGAAGCCCTCCTGCTTCGCAATGTCGAATACTGGGACGTGGCGGATTTGGAACTCACCAACCTCGGCCCCGCCCCCGCCCCGGGCCGCGCCGGCGTGCGGTTGCAGGCGGACGGGGCCGGCCCGCTGCACCAACTCTCCCTCCACGGCCTGTACGTCCACGACGTGAACGGCGACCTCGCCAAATCCCGGGAGGGCTGCGGCATTTTCTTCGAGAGCCGCGGCGGCAATGACGCGCATTTTGAGGGCCTGCTCATCGCCGATTGCCGCGTCGCCCGCACGGATCGCAACGGCATCTGTCAACGCACCTCCGGCCGCGCCCGCAGCCTGGGCGTGGTCATCCGTGGCTGCCGGTTGGAGGACATCGGCGGGGATGGCATCAAAATCTGGGGCAGCCGGGGCGCGCTGGTGGAGCACAACGTTCTGCGCGGCGGCCGCCGGCGTTGTGCCGATGCGGCCGCCGGCATCTGGCCCTTCGACAGCGACGATACCGTGATCCAGTACAACGAGGTGTCCGGCATGAAGGGCACCAACGACGGCCAGGCGTTCGACGCCGATTACCGCTGCCGCCATTCCCTCTTCCAATACAACTACAGCCATGATAACGAGGGCGGCTTCCTCTTGGTTTGCACCCCGGGCAACTCGTTCTGCCTCGACACCGTGGTGCGCTACAACCTCAGTCAAAATGACGGCGTGAACGGCGGCCGGATCATCCATTTTGGCGGCGGCGCCGCCAACACGCTGCTGCACAACAACGTCATCTACGTGGGGCCGGACCAGGATTTGCCCCTTGTCCGTTGCACCGAGTGGAACCGCGGCCGCGCGCGGGACACCCGGTTCGTGAACAATATCTTTTACGTCGCCGGCCGCGTCACCTACGACTTCGGCACCGCGACCAACACCGTCTTCGACCACAATGTGTTCTACGGTGGCCATGTCAACCCGCCGCCCGACGCCTTTGCGGTCACCAACGCCCCGCCCCTCCGCGCCCCCGGCTCGGGCGGTGCCGGCTTCACCTCCCTCACCGGCTACCAACCGTCTCCCGGGTCCGTGCTTCCTCCCGGCGTCTCGCTCCCCAACCCCGGGGAGCACGATTTCTTCGGCCGCCCGCTCCCAACCACAACCCCGCCCGCGCGCGGTTTGGCCGAAGTCCCGGCTTTTTGAAGCGACTCTGACTTGCCGCCTCGCCGATGGCAGCGGACGCGGTCCAGAGCCGATTCGAGAATCACCTCCCGACGCCACCACAACTGGGCCCTTGTGGGAGGCGAGGTAACCAGCCTCTGACTTTTCCGCTTCGCCCGTGGTCGACGGATGCGGTGAACGGGACAATCTCGGCGGGGCTCCAAGTGTCCCCTCCCGCCCCGGTGAAAAATGAAACGGCCCCCGCCACAATCGTGACGGGGGCCGTTCGATTCACCAAAGCGCCGGAATTACTTCGCCGGCGGGGTCCAAACGCTCAATGCGTCGGCCGTGGGGAAGTTGGCGGGCACCGGGATGGTCACCTTGCCCGTGGCCACCCATTCCGCGCCGCGGTTCAAGGTGGTCACGAAACCGACATCCTTCATCGATTCATCCGCATGGCCCAGGGTGGTGTGGAACACCCGGCCCTTGCCGTAATTGATCACCATCAGCATCGGTTCGTTCTCGTGCGTCACGTCGGACTGCGCCGTGGCCAGCACCGTCGTGTTTTCCGCCGGGCCGCAGAGCGTGGCGTAGAGTTCATCCTTGGCGTGCAGCCACTTGGCCGGCAGCCCCTGCATGATGGGATGCTGCGGCGCGCGGGTCTCCACCGCGAACGAGAAGTACTTGCCGTGCGTGCCGTGGCCGCCCGTGGCGTCGCGTTGCACCTGGCCATCACGCCAGCGCAGCATCGGTCCGTTCTTGTCCGACCGGTTGCCCCAGCCGCCCACGGCGATCATTTTGTTGTACTCCAGCCAGCCCGGGAACGAATTGTCCGCCGCGTGCACCGAAACAAACCCCCCGCCATTGCGCACGAAATCTTCAAACGCCTGGCGCGTTTCCGGCGCCCAATCGTCGCCGTTGTAGTTCGACACCAGGACGTCGTAGGCCTTGAAATTCGGTTTGAAATTCGCCAGTTCGGGACCCTTGCCCGGGCTGGTCGCCACGTCCACCGTGAAGCGGCCCGAGGCCTCCATCGCCGCTTTGAGGATCGGCGAGGTGGTTTTCCAGGAGTGGTTGTTCTGGCCGTCAATAATGAGGGCCTTGAGTTTTGGCAGGTCCGCGGCTTGTCCTTGCGTCGCGAGCAGCACGAGGGCGGCGAGGCCGAGTTGGAGAAACGATAAACGTGGCATCATAATATGGTGGTGTCCGATCAAGTGCCGCTATTTTGCGCATCACCCGCCCCGATGCCAGCCAATTTTTTCGGGGG
>CAIYZC010000141.1 GCA_903930565.1 uncultured Pedosphaera sp. | reverse complement strand
CCGGCTTTGAGGACATGCGCCGGCGCAAACCGGTCGTGGACAAACTGGAACGGGCGACGGGCTTCCGCCCCACCACCCCCCTGCGGGAAATTATCCGCCGCACCGCAGCCGCCACGGCCGGTTGAGGGCGGTGGGATTGCGGAAAATCGCAGTCGCCATCAGCTGGCCCCATCAAGCAAACAAAAAGGGGGCGTCCTTGCGGACGCCCCCCAAAGGTTGAATTTAAACCGACTGCTTTCGCCTAAGGATTAGGGGAAGATCAGGCAATTGTCAGACATAGGGCCCTTGCCTTGGCCGGATTCCGTGCTGTCACCGGTGTGGGTGGCGGACTGGCGGAGACCGGAGGAGGTCAACTGTTGCACGCTGCCGTCGGTGACGGCGACGTTGCCGGCGCCTTGGTGCATTTTCTGCGTCCAGAGGGGGGCTTGGGCATTGGCGGCGTAGGAGGTGCCGAGGGAGAGAACCGCGCCACCGTTGGCCTGGCTGGGGGAGACACCGTAACCGGCGGTGCTGCTGGAGACGGACGCGATCGCGCGGTCACCGGCGAGGAACAGGTTGGGGTTCGATTCGCTGGCGTCCTTGCCGTAGAAGTAGGAGACGGCTTGGTTGTTGTTGAAGTCCGCCGCGTTGCCGAAACCACCGGCGAGACCGCCGATGAAGTTGGTGCGTGCGATGCGTTCATCCGCGGGGCAGGCCACGATCTTGGGCGTGCTGCACTCGTTGGACATGATCTGGAAAACTTCGTAGGTGTAGGAGAAGGCGCCCACGGTGGGGAAGTTACCCACGTTGCCGGTGTAGGCGTGGACCGGACCGCCGGGCTGGCCGATCAGTTCCATGGGATAACGGTCACCATTGTCACCGCCCCAGATGCGGAACGCCAAAGCGACTTGCTTCAGGTTGTTCACGCAGTTGATGCGGACGGCCTTCTGCTTGGCCTTGGCCAGCGCGGGGAGCAACAGGCCCGCCAAGATGGCGATGATCGCGATAACGACTAGCAACTCGATAAGAGTGAAAGCCCCGAATTTGTTTTTGCGCATTTTGTTCATTACTATGTGTTTAGGTTGAATTGGGTAAACAGTCCGCGAACTCTACCGGATTCGCCCGGGCTGTCAACGTGAATTGACAAATTTTTTTAGCACAATTGATGCCATCCGGGATTACCCCGCAAAACGCATCAAATGGGCGTGGGCATTGCGGATTCTGACGCAAAATTTGACGCGTAACGCGTGAAATTCCCGCATCCCAAGCCGCCCATCAGGCTCCGGCCGGGAGGGCGGTCAAAACCGCAGGGTCAGCCGCGTGAGCGCGCTCGTAATCCACCCGAAACGCGGCCACCGAGGTGGCGCGCCCGCCACGCATTTCGCGTGCGCTGAGCGCGCACCACTCCGCCCCGGCGGGCGCCAAGGCGGCATCCATGAGAAATCCCACCGCCGGGCAGTGATTTTGCAACCAGACCGCGCGATTGATGGCCTGGCCGGCGTAATCCACGCTTTCCGCAAAAATCCGCAGGGCGCCGGTGCGCAAAGGATGCACCGGGCCGGAGGTGAGGCCGATGCGGACGCTGCGGGGCAGGCCGGGAGCGGTCCATTTTTCCTCCCACAGAGCCACCTGCCCGGGGAGGGTTTGTTGAAAATGCCGCAGGGCTTGGATGACCGCGTGGGTGAAGTCCCCTTGGAGTTCCTGCTCGGCGGTGCGAAACCAGAAGAGCAGCGCGCCGTCGCCGGTGTACTTCATGAAATCGGGCGGACGAACCTGCACCAAGCTTCCGGGCGGGCGGAAGTGATCCCGCCAGGCATCCACGAAAGCCAAGTCCAGGACTTGGAAGTAGTGGCTGAGGTAGCGGTTCAAAAGAGTGCCGGCGTCCGGGCGTTCACACAGGGAAGCAAAGCCCCCCAGATTCAGGGCGGCCACCAAGGCGGGCCGCGCCGGTTCGGCGTCCGGCTTGAAGTGGAGGGGGTGCATACGTAGGAAGGGGCGGGGGAATGAGGGAATCCGGGCGCGACTCAGGCGGGCCCGAGCAGGTGTTCAATCACCAACTGGTCGAGGGCCTGGTAATCGCGGGCGGCGACCAACTCCCGGGCGCGGGCCTCGTCAAAGGAGCGAACCTTGTCCACCAAACGCAGAAACGTCCGCCGGCTGTTGTCCAAGTGGGCGAGCCAATGCTCGGGCCGGGTGGTGCGGAAAGGATGCACATCAAAGCAAACGTATTCGCCCTGGCGCCCGTAACCATTGCGCTCGAGCACCCGCACTTGGTCGAACGCGCTGCGCAGATTGGTGCTGCCGAACGGCTTGTCCTGGTCGAACTTCAAACCGTTTTGATCGTTCAAGTGCAGGGACCACAATTTGCCGAAGGCCATGGCGAAGGCGATTTCATCGCCGGGATCCAAGCCGGCGAGAATGCAATGGGCGCTTTCAATCAAGGCGCCAACCCGCTTGGGATCGCGGGTCAACGTCGCCAAGGCCAGTGCATGACCGATGGTGGGCACGTAGGCGTGGTCCATCGGTTCGTTGGGTTTGGGTTCGATCGCCAAACGGATGGTGGGATCATGCGCGAGCATGCGATCCAAGGCGGTGACCAAATGCTCGACCGCGCGGGCGGGATCCTTGGCTTCCCGGACATAGGTCCCCTCGCGGGCGAGCCAGAGGACAATCAGGTCCGTGCCGAGCACCCGGGCGATATCAATGGTGCGGAGCGAGCGCTCGATGGCGTAGCGGCGGTGTTCGGGGTCGTTGCTGGTATAGGCGCCGTCAATGGTGTGGGGACTGAACCACAACCGGGGGGCCACCATTTCGGCGACGATGCCTTCGCCATCCAAGCGCCGCTTGAGTTCCCCGGCCTCCCGCAGGATTTGCGCGGCCGATTTTTGGTCGATGTCCGGCACGGCGTCGTCGTCGTGAAACATCATGGCCGCGAAGCCGAGGGACTTGAGCTGGGCGAGCTTCCAGTCGAAGGTTTGGGTGGGACGCGTCGTGGGGCCGTACGGGTCCTGGCCTTCGCTGAGATTCCACGGGCCGAAACAGAACTGGTAATCGTGCGGCATATAAGTCGGTCGAGTTTAGCGACGGCCGCGCCGACAGGGGAAGGGAAAAATGCGGCCCGCGAAAGCCGCGAGCGGCGGGGGCGATGGGCGAAAAGGCGAGATTCCCGCCCGCTGGTATCCGATACCGCAAAGCCCGGCCGGAAACCGACCGGTCTTGGAGTGCGGTGAAAGCAACGCGTGGCACCGCTTTGTGGCGGGTGGCAGGACAACTGCCGCGGAACTTGGAACGTATCGGTCTGACGACAGCGGCTTGGTTTGCGGGGCTCCAAGCGCCGGGATTACCCAGCGGGCGGGCCAGTTCGTCGAGCTTCCAGCCAGCGGACGAGTTCAAAAGCGGTGCCGCGCTCCGCTTTCACCGCACTTCAGGACGCCGGCGCGCGCGACGGGAGCGATGGGACGCTGGGGAGGTCACGATCAGGATTTCGGTTCCCTTCTGGCAGCTCATTTCGCGGGGCTTTTCCAAGTGTGCTCCGGGTCGTTTTCGAAATCATCCAAGGTTTGGATTTTGTCGTACTTGAGAGCATACAGGGCCCGCACCTTGGCGGGGGAAGCGGTGCGCTCGAACCATGCCGCGGAGCACCAAGGATATTGGTTGGCCACGGCCACCAAGCCGTGTTTGACCGGGTTTTGATGCACGTAATTAAGCCGCGCGAGGTAAGAAATCTGGTGGGTGAGACGGGTATCCCAATAGTTATGCCAAACTTTGCGCCCCGGCGTGCGATCGCGACGATTCAGCCAAGTGGCGGTCTTCGCGTGCAGGGATTGGAGTATCAAGTGCAGTGTCTCGGCGGGGGTGGTTTCAGGAGGGGAATGGCCCACAAAGTGGTAGTGATTGGAAAACACGGACCAAGCTTCGAGCCGCCATCCGGCCTCCCCGGCCACGGTCAGTAAACCGCACTGTAAAACCCCGAGTCGTTCCGCGCCGCGAAAATGATGCGCTTGGTGAAAAGTGGCGGCCGTGATGAAAAAAGCACCCTGTGCGGTCAATTGATGGGTTGGCGCGTGCGGCCATGGTGTCCGATCGACAGGCATGGCAAGAGTTTGGGGGGGAGGCAACCACATCGCCAAGCCGGAAAGCGTTGGACGGGCACTGAGGATTTTCGGAACGAGGCCGAGCGCGCAATGAGAACGCGGTGCGGAAAGGCGGCATTCCAGCCCGCGGCATCCGACACCGCGAAGCCCAGCCGGAAACCGACAGGTCTTGGAGTGCGGTGAAAGCAACGCGTGGCACCGCTTTGTAGCGTGTGGCAGGCAGGATGCCGAGGAACTTGGAACGTATTGGTCGGACAACAGCGGCTTGGATTGCGGGGCTCCAAGCGCCGGAATTCGCTCAGCGGGAAGGCAAGTCCGTCGAGCTTCCAGCCGCCGGACAAGTTCAAAAGCGGTGCCCCGCTGCGCTTTCACCGCACTCCAAGATGCTGGCGCACCAATCGGGAGCGATGGGCGGTAACAGCGCGCCTACTGCGCTTCCAGAGGTTCCCCGGCGGCGCGTTGCAGTTCGAACTGGGATTGGTTGAATTCCGCGATCAAACGCACCCAATCGGCCCGGGCGCGGGTGAGGTCTTGTTGCGTTTGGATGGCTTCGAGGACGATGCCGACGGCGAATTCCTTGCGTTGTTCGGCCAGTTGCTCGGCCGCCTGCGCGTCGGCGACGTTGCGCTCGGCCAGGGCCAGTTGGTCGGCCAAGGAGCGGAACCGGGTGAGACTTTCGACCACTTCGCGGGTGATTTGGTCCCGCAAGCGGTCCTGCGCAACGCGCGCGGTGCCCAAGCGGGCGTCCGCCTTCTCCCGGCGACCGGGATCGAACAATCCGCCCGGACCGATTTTCCACGCGAGCGTGGCCGAGTAATCCTCCGATTGGCCGAACCGCGAGGGGCCGTTGTCCAAGCCGCCCCCCAAGCCGCCGACGTAAGCCTGACCGGCCAGTGAGGGCACCCAAGGGCCGTAAACGACCCCCTTGCGCGCCGCAGCGGCCGCCGCCAAACCCGCGCCGCTCTGCAGGAGTTCGGGGCGGCGGGTCAAAGCCCCGGCCACCAAAGTGCCCAACGCGGCGTTGGTCGGAACCAGCGACAGCGGCACCAAATCCGCCTCGCGCGGGGTGAGGGCCACGGTGGCGTCCAGATGCAGCGCTTCGGCCAACCGCGCGCCGGCGATCCGTTCGTCCGCCAAGGAGCGGCGCAACGCCTGCTCCGCCAGCCCGGCCTGAAGGCGGGCGCGGAGTTCATCGCCGCGGTAGGCGAGGCCGGCTTGCACTCCGGCGGCGAGTTGCGCGGCCAGTTGGGCGGCGACCCGGACCGCTTCGCGGTTCACCCCGGTGAGCGCCCGGGCGCCCAGTAAATTGAAGTAGGCGGCGGCCGCCGTCGCGACGCTGTTCCGCCGCTGCGCTTGCAGCCCCTGCTCGGCGGCGCGGACATCCTGTTTGGCGGCCAGCGCGGCGTACACCGCATCTCCCAAATCCACCTGCGCGGTCAACGTCGCGCCCGGGGAGTAGGATTCCTTGTGAACTTCGACGATGTTGCCGCTGACGTCCTGGATCAGGTTGTCGTGGCGGCGGAACCCAATCCCGGGGGAAAGCCAGGGGAGGAATTGCCAAAGCGCCGCGGCGCGCGCCCCGCGGGCGGCGGCGAGTTGCTCACGGGCCAATTGCACCTCCAAGTTGCCCGCACGCGCCAACCGCAGGACGGTGGGCAGATCGATGACCTGCTCCGCATTGGTCGCGAGGGGGCTTTGCGCCCGCGCGAACGGGGCGACCATGAGCCAACCCAACAGCCCCAACAGCCACCCCCGGAGACGCGGACCGCGACTCACGGCTTGCCCTCCACGACGGTCAGCGCTTGGCCCGCGGTCAGAGTGAGTTTGCCCACCAGCACCACGTTCGCGTCGGCCGGCAAACCGTCCGTGACCTCCGCATTCATCCCATCATTGAACCCAGTCTTCACCGCCTGTTTCACCGCCTTGCCCCCGGCCACGGTAAAGACGGAGGTGCCCGCCTTTTCCACCACGAGCGCCTCGACGGGAACGAGCAGCGCATTGGTGCGGGTTTCAACGCCGAGTTTGACAATGGCGTACATCCCGGGCAACAGCCGCCCTTGGGGATTCGGCAGGTCCAATTCCGCCGCCAACGTGCGGGTGGACTCGTCCAAGGAGGGGGAAAAGCGGGTGACGGTGGCGCTCAAGGCGCCGCCGGTGAGCTCTTCAATGACGACCTTGGCACCCAGCCCATTCCGGATAAACGGAGCCTCGGACTCCGGCACGGCCACCTGCACGCGCACCACGCTGAAATCCGCGAGACTGAGCAGGGCGGGCGTCGTGGCCGCGCTGCCCGCGGTGGCGGCGGGGATGTAGGCGCCCGGATCCACCGAGCGGCGGGTGACGGTGCCGGCGAAGGGGGCGGTGAGGCGGCAGAAATCCAGCAACGTGCGGGCCCGGTCCAAGTTGGCCCGGGCGACCGCCAGTTTCGCCTTGGCCGTGTCCACGGTTTGGGCGATGACCAAATCCGGGGCCTTCTTCCAGCCGTCCTGGGCGCGCTGATATTCCAAGGCGGCCAAGTCGAGTTCGGCTTGGAAGCGCGCGGCATCGGCCAACAATTCCGGCACTTCAATCTCCGCCAACAAATCCCCGGCCGCCACACGGTCGCCTTTGTCCACGCGGATGGTTTTGAGGTACCCGCCCACCTTGGCGTACAAGGCGGCTTGTTGGTTGGCCGCCAGGGTTGCGGGCAGGCTGACGTTGCGGGTGATGTCACCCCGCCGCGCGGGAGCGAGCCGGACCGCCACCGGGGCGGCCGGAACAGTCGGCCCCGCCGCCGGGTTTGAGGGCGCGCGTTCGCAGCCCGTTGCGCAAGCGCCCAGCACCACGGCCGCGGTCAAGGAATGCCATTGTTGCCGCCAAGGATAAGTTTTCATGCGTTTACGGGTGCGGAACCGCCGCCCGGGGGAAGGTAATGATCGCTGGCGGGATCGCGGGGACTCAAGGACGCGCTGCGGCGGGAGGCCCGGCCCTGGGCCAGGGCGAAGACGGCGGGCAAAATCAACAAAGTCGCCACCGTGGCGGCCGCCAGGCCGCCGGCTACCGCCCGCCCCAGGGGCGCGGCCTGCTCGGCGCCTTCGCCCCAACCGGCGGCCAGGGGAATCATGCCCGCGATCATGGCCAAACTGGTCATCAGGATGGGCCGCAAGCGGCCGGCCACGCCGGCCACCGCCGCTTCGCCCGCGGTGCCCCCGGCCAGCCGGGCGCGCTCCGCGTACGTCACCAAAAGAATGGCGTTGGCCACCGCCACGCCGACGGCCATGACCATGCCCATGAAGGATTGCAGGTTCAGGGTGGTGCCGGTGGCCCACAAGGTGAGCACCACCCCGGCGGCCACGGCCGGGACGGTGGAGACCACCACCAAGGCCAGGCGCGGGGATTGGAAGTAGGCCGCCAGCAGCAGAAAGATGACGCCCACCGCCAAGCCCAGCCCGGTGCGCAGGCCCGTCAACATTTCCTGCAGGGGAACGGCTTGGCCCCGGACGGTCACCGTCACGCGCGGCGGGGGGGCGCCCGCGGCGGCAATGGCGGCCGCGACTTGTTGCTGAACCCGGCCGAGATCGGCCCCGCTGAGATTGGCCGTGAGGCTGATGGTGCGCTGCATGTTGTAGCGCTCGTATTCCCCGGCGGTGGCGCCCTTGGTCACCCCCGCCACATTGCGCAACAAGACGGTCCGCCCCCCGGCGCCGGTGAGCGGGATGTTTTTAACATCCTCGAGGGTTTCCATTTTGGCCTGCGGAATCTGAACTTGCAGGAGGTAACTGACCCCGGTGTTCGGATCCGCCCAATAATTCGGGGTGGTAAACCGACTGGAGGACGTGGCTTCCACCAACGAACGCGCGGCGTCGATGGTTTTCACGCCGAGCAGGCCCGCGCGCTCGCGGTTGAAATTGATGTCCACGGTGGGATAATCCAAGGTTTGGGCGATCTGCAAATCCCGGAGGGCCGGAATTTTGGCCATTTCGGCTTGGATTTTTTGGGCATGTTCCAGATTGGCGGCCAAGTTGGGGCCGCTCACGGCAACCGCCACGGGCGTCGGGGAACCGAAACTCATGACCCGGCTGACCAAATCGCCGGGTTCGAAGGACCACCGAACCCCGGGCAGTTCGCGGGTCAATTTCCCCCGCAGGGTTTCCTGGAGCGCCTCGATGCGCACCGGAGCGCCGGGCCGGAGTTGAATCTGCAACACGGCCTCCTCCGGGCCGCTGTTCCATTGATGGATGAAATTGACCGGGTACGCCGAGGCATGAACCCCCACCAAGCCCATGCTCAGGGCCAGATTGTCGGGGCCGACGGTGTCACGGATGATCGCCAAAGCGTTGGTGGCGATTTGTTCGGTAAGCTCCAGCCGGGTGCCGGCGGGGGCGCGTAGCCGGAGTTGGAATTGCCCGGCATCCACCCGAGGGAAAATCTCCACCCCCAAATGCCCGACCGCCAACAGAATCACGCCCGCGCAAGCCGCCAGATAAACCGGCACGACCACCCAACGGGCACGCACCGCCGGGGCCGACCAACGGCCAAACGCGGCTTGAAAGCCGGCCCAAGCCCCCCCGGCGCCGTGCCCAGCGGACGCCCCGGGGGCCGCCGGCCGCAACCACCACACCGCGAGCACCGGCGCCAGCGTGCTGGAGAGCAAAAAGGACGCGATCATCGCGAACCCAACGGCCAAGGCCAGCGGGACAAAGAGCGCCCGCGCGGCGCCGGTCATGAAAAACGCGGGAATGAACACCGCCAACACGCACAACATCGCCAGGAAGCGCGGCACGGCCGTCTCCGCCACCGCGGCCAAGGCCGCCCCGGCCAGGCGCTCGCCCCGGGCCAGGTGGGTGTGCATATTTTCCACCGCCACGGTGGCTTCATCCACCAAGATCCCGACCGCGAGGGCCAACCCTCCCAGGGTCATCAAATTGATCGTCTGCCCCGTGGCCCAGAGGGCGAGGAGGGCGCCGAACAACGCGAGCGGGATATTGACCACGACCACGGCCGCGCTCCGCCAATCGCGCAGGAACAAAAGAATCATCAACCCGGTCAGCACCGCCCCCAGCACGCCTTCCCGCACCAGACTCGCAATGGCCCGGGTCACCAAGGGCGATTGGTCCAGCTCATAGCTCACCTTCACGCCATCGGGCAGCACGCTTTGAAATTTGGCCAGGTTCTGCTTCACCAACGCGACCACCGCCAGGGTGGAGGCATCCGCGCGCTTGGTCACCGGAATGTACACCGTCCGGCGCCCGTTCACCAAGGCGTAGCTGGTCACCAAATCCGAGCCGTCCACCACTTCCCCGACATCCCGCAGGTAGATCGCCGGGTAAACCCCGGTGCGCAGCGGCAGTGCTTCCAACTCCTTGACGGTTTTGACCACCGCGTTCATCGGCACCATGGGATATTGGCCGCCCAAGGCGAGGTTGCCGGACGGACTGATGGTGTTGGCCGCGCTTACCGCGGCGACGATTTCATCCGGCGAAATCTGGTAGGCGCGAAGGCGGTCGGGCTTGAGATTGACCAAAATGCTCCGGGCGCTGCCGCCGAAGGGCGGGGGCGCGGATACTCCGGGCAGGGTGGCGAACAGCGGCCGCACCAAATTCAAGGCGGCGTCCTGCAACTGCCCCACGGTCTTGGTGTCGCTGGCAAAGACCAACTGGCCCACCGGCACGCTGCCGGCGTCGAACCGCATGACAAACGGCGGCACGGTGCCGGGCGGCATGAAGGCGCGCGCGCGGTTTACATAGGAAACCGTTTCGGCCATGGCCGCCGCCATGTCGGTGCCCGGATGGAACTGAAGTTTGATCAGGGCGGCGCCTTGAATGGACTTCGACTCCACATGTTCAATGCCGGTGATATAGAGGAAGTGGTACTCGTAATAGTAGGTGAGGTACCCCTCCATTTGCGCGGGATCCATGCCGCCAAACGGCTGGGCCACATAAATCGTGGGCACCCCCAGGCTGGGAAAAATGTCCCAGGCCATCCGTTCCGCCGCCAGCCAGGCCCCCAAGGCCAGCGCCACCGCGATCACGACCACGGTGTACGGACGCCGCAACGCCGACTCCACCAGATTCATGCGCGGACCTCCCGGGCGGGCGGGCGGGCGGCCCGCCGCGTTGACGGCTTCATCCACGGCAACCTGAGCAGTCGGTTTTCGATGGGCGAAAGGCTAAGGCCGGCGCGGGCGGAGGCCAAGGCAAAATCCGGCGCGCCGGCGCGCCCTGGCCGGCGCCCGTCCCCCACCCCCCATTACTTCTCCGCCGTGTCAAACTCCAACCAAGTTCGAGAACCGGTCTGGCGGTTGCTGATCTCCAAATCCTTGACCACCCACTTGCCATTCACCTTGGCCAGGTGCCCGAGCGAGAATTCTTTCAGCAGTTTGCCATCCGGGCCGTAGGCTTCGGCCAAGATCGGCTGCCGGGTCTCAATATCGATGTAGGTCAACACCCGGGCCAACCCACCCGGCCGGGCGGCGGGATTCGAACTTTCCAACACCAAACAGGGGCGGCTCCGCCGCATTTTGCCGGTGAGGCGGTTTTGCTTGGGCCAGTGATAAAACTCAAAGCCCAACTCTGACAACCAGAAATCCGAGCCCGCCAACGGACGGTCGGCCTCGGGATTGGCCAGCGGCGCAGCGGCCCCCAAGGTGTCCGCGGGAGTGGCGGCATGCGCGTAGAGGTATTGGTTGGGGGAGTTCGTGCGGTGGATGACGGTCAATTGCTCCGCTCCTTGGGACCGAATGGCCTGGGTTTCGTAAGTGACCCGCCACTCCCCGTCACCGCGCGTGACCCGACATTGGACCGGGGTGCTCACGGGGGCGGCGCCGCGCGGGCGTACTTTGAGGCTCCCCTGCCAGGTGGCGTCCTCCTCCGGGAACAAATCCCGCAATTGCGCCGCCAGCTCCAAACCCGCTGCCGGCCCCTCGGGGTATTGCGGCGGCAGCTTTTGCGCGCGCGCGCCCCCGGTCAAACACACCACCAGCCACAGCCAGCCAAAAACGAGCAGTGCCTTTTTCATACCGGTCGCAAAGCCAAGGGAATGAGTTCGGCGATTTGGCGGACAAAATGAACTTTCATCTTTTCCCGCACTTCGGCGGGCACTTCCGCCCAGTCCGCCCGGTTCGGCTCGGGCAGGAGCACTTCCCGGATGCCGAAACGCGCCGCCGCCAGCACCTTCTCCTTGATCCCACCCACCCGCAGCACCCGTCCGCGCAAGCTGATTTCACCGGTCATGGCCACTTCGGAACGCACCGGGCGGCCCAGCAGCAAGGAGGCGAGCGCCACCACGATGGTCACCCCGGCGCTGGGGCCGTCCTTGGGGGTCGCCCCTTCGGGCACATGGATGTGCAAATCAAACTGCGAATAATCCAGGGTGTCCAAGCCCAGCTTGCCCGCCTGGCTGCGCAAGTAGCTCAGGGCGGTTTGGGCGCTTTCCTTCATCACTTCGCCCAACGACCCGGTGAGGATCAACTGCCCCTTGCCCGCCATGCGCGTGGCCTCAATGAAGAGGATCTCCCCGCCCACGGGGGTCCAGGCCAACCCGGTCGCGATGCCGTTTTCGGTGATGGCCTCGGCGGTTTCCGAAAAAATCCGTTGCGGCCCCAGCAAGCGGGGCAGGGCTTTGGCCCGGAGGTTGATCGGCCGGTCGGCGCCGTGTCCCCCCACCGTCTGGACCGCCGCCTTGCGCATCAGCGCGGCGATTTCCCGCTCCAATTGCCGCACCCCGGCCTCCCGGGTGTAATCCTGAATGACGCGGCGGAGCACCGCATCCCCCAGCCGCACGCTGCCGGGAGCCAGACCGTTTTCCTCCAACTGCCGCGGCACCAAGTACCGCTTGGCGATGGCGAGTTTTTCCGAAGCCGTGTAGCCCGCCAGTTCAATCACCTCCAAACGATCCCGCAACGCGGCTTGGATCGGATCCAACTGGTTGGCGGTGGTGATGAACAGGACATGGGACAAATCGAACGGCAGGTCGAGGTAATGATCCGTGAAGGTGTTGTTTTGCGCCGGATCCAGCACTTCCAGCAGCGCCGAAGCGGGATCGCCGCGAAAATCCGCGCCGATCTTGTCGATCTCGTCGAGCAGGATCACCGGATTATTGCTTTCAGCCCGCCGCAAAACTTGCAACAAACGGCCGGGCATGGCCCCGACATAGGTCCGGCGGTGCCCCCGGATTTCCGCTTCGTCGCGCATCCCGCCCAGCGCGAGGCGCGCAAATTTGCGCCCCAGGACATCCGCCACGCTTTTGCCCAAGGAGGTTTTCCCGACGCCGGGCGGCCCCACCAGGCACAAGATCGGCCCCTTGATCTGGCGCCGCAGCTGGAGCACCGCCAAAAACTCCAGCAACCGGTCCTTCACCTTGGCGAGACCATAGTGTTGCTCATCCAGCAGCTTCCGCGCGGCATCCAAGTCCAACTTGTCCACGGTCCTCTTGTCCCAAGGCAAAGTGAGAATCCAATCCAAGTAATGCCGGGCAATGCCATACTCGGCCATGGCCGGCGACATTTGCTGGAGCCGTTCGACTTCCTGCAAGGCGACCTTCTTGGCCTCCGCGGGCAGCGGCGCGGCCTCGATCTGCTCCCGCAAATTCCGCGCCTCCAACGTCGCCGCGTCCCCCTCCCCCAACTCCCGCTGGATCACCCGCATCTGCTCCCGCAAAAAGAAATCGCGCTGGTTTTTGGACATCGTGCTGGCGACATCCGTCTGAATCTTGGAACTCAACGTCACCAATTCCAGCTCGCGCCCCAGCCACGGCAGGAGCGCTGTGAGGCGGTCATGGACGGAATTGGTCTCCAAGAGGTGCTGCCGCTCCGCCAAACTGAGATTCAGATTGGCGGCGATCAGATCCGTCAACGCCCCCGCCTCCTCCGTATTCAAGGCGGCGACGGCAAGTTCCTCCGACATCGCGGGCGAGAGCCGGGTCACTTCCTGAAACTGTTGCAGCACATTGCGCTTCAGGGCGTCCATTTCCATGGAGGCTTCCTTGCGGTCCTTCACCACTTCGACCCGGCCCTTCAGATAGGGAGTGACGCTGGCATACTCCAGAATGCGCACCCGCCAAAGGCCCTCCACCAGCACCCGGACGGTGTTGTCCGGCATCTTGAGCATCTTCTTGACCCGGGCGGCGCAGCCGAACTCGTGCATTTCCTCCGGGGTGGGGTTGTCGGCGGCCGGATTGCGCTGCCACGCCACGGCCAAAAAACGGTCCCCGCCAACCACATCATCGATCAGCTGGATGCTCTGGGTGTTTTCGACCAACAAGGGGGCGGTCATCCCCGGAAAAATGACGATGTCGGAGAGGCCGAGAATGGGGAGGACTTCCGGCAGGGAGCGGGAGGAGATTCGCTTTTCCCCGGCATCCTCCCCGCCATCGACGGCCGTGGTGGATTCCAAGATGCGAATGAATTCGGTATCGGGCGAGGTCATGGTGATGCGCCTGGCGGTGGGAGGGCCGCGCCCGAAAAAGCCACTGAAAGGATTACTTGCCGTTAATGGGAATTTTGGTTCGCTTGGCCGGGGTTTCGGCCAAAACCGGCACATCGACGCGCAGAAAACCGTTCAGATAGGAAGCCTGCGCCCGGGTGAGATCATAGCCCCGCCCCACTTCGACGACCGCCTCGAAGGAGCCGTAATCAATCTGCATGACCAAAAACTTGCAATCCCCGGCCCGGCAACCGTCGGGGCGCTGCCCACTGATGCGCAACGTGGTGCCTTCCACGGTGAGCTGGAGGTCCTCGCTGCGAATCCCGGCCAGTTCAGCTTTGATCACCAACCCGGCGGGGGTTTGGTAGACATCGGTGTTCGGCGCCCAATGGGCGGCGTCGGTGGTTCCCCGGTCGCCCACCACCTTGGTGTGCGCCGGAAAATGCGCGGACTTGCTTACTTTGCACATGGCCATTTGTAGGAGGCAGATTATTGGGTCGCTTGGCGTCAATGCAAGCGTGGATTAACGGGATTTGAAGATCACCTGCGGCTTTTCCCCACGCCGAGCGCGGAAGACCACGCTGTCGCGCGTGCCCGGTCGGCCGGGAGCATGGCAACCGCAATGGCTGGTGCGGGCCAGAGCCGGCTTGCGGGGACGGAACCGCGCCCAAACAAATCCACCGGCGGTCATCGCGACAATGCTCAAGGCCAAACTCTGCTGCCAATCCATAACTCCAATATACGCCAAATTCCCCCCCGCGCAAACGGTCTTTTGGAAAAACCGGCGGCGCGCGCCGGCGCGGGAGCAACGATCCGCCCGGCTCAACAAATCCGCATGGTCAACCCGCCGTCGATCGACATCGTTTCGCCCGTGATGTAATCGTTGGTTATCAGTTCCCGGATCAGGTGCGCCACTTGGGCCGGCGTGCCTTCACGCCGCAAGGGAATCCGGTTTTCCAAATTGTTTTTCCGCACTTCCGCGGGCATTTGCGCGTGGAAATCCGTGCGAATCACCCCCGGCGCCACGCAATTGACCCGGATGTTGTCGGCCGCCAATTCGCGGGCCATCGCGCGGGTGAGTTGGGGCAGCACGCCCTTGACGGTTTGATACGCCACCGCCCCGGCCACCCCGCGCAGGCCCGCCGAGGAGGAGACCAGGATGATCGCACCCTGCCGGCGTTGGCGGAGCAAAGGGATGGCTTCCTGGCAGAGGTGAAAAATTGGGTGCACATGGGTGTCGAAGGCCGCGTGCCAAGTGGCCGCGTCCAATTCCATGAAGGTGCCGGGAACGGGACCGCCGGCCGAATGCACCAAGCCGTCCAACCCGCCCAGTTGCGCATGGGCATCACGCACGCACTGCCGGGCCGCGGCGGGCACACTCACGTCCGCGGTCAACACCACACAACGCCGGCCCAATTGGGTGATCCGCCCGACCAAGGCCTCGGTTTCCACCCCGGGGCGCCGCCCCACCACCGCCACATTGGCCCCCTTTTCCGCCAAGGCGAGGGCCGTCGCCGCGCCAATCCCTTTCGTCCCGCCCGTAATCAATATCGCCGTATTATCCAGTTCCATAAGCAAATTCCGCCCCCGCCGGACGCCGCAATTCACGGTGACCGGTGACTGGGAGCGGAGGGAAACTAGCGGCCGAAGCAACCGAAATCAACCTTCGAGTGGTCGTGAATCCACCACCAACTGGTCCGGACCGGGCACCGGGGACGCCGCGGGCACGCGCGCGGGCGCCACGGTCCCCTGCCGGAGGAAATACTCGTACAAATCATTGGCCCGGGCGAGTTTGCGCTGCAGCGGCGCCGAATTCGCCAAAACCTGCCGCAACTCCGCTTGCAAAGGCACCCGCTGCGGGGAAGGGCGGCAAACGCGCCGTTCATTCAAGCCATCCACCCGGCACCGCCCTTTGTCCTCGATCCGGGCAAAGCACTCCGCGATGGTGGTCTCGTCGTGCGGCCGGGACAAATAAGCAGTGCCAAAGCGGGCATTGAGATCCACAATCACTCTGTCAAATTGGGTGGTGACGGTTTCAAACGGGGCGAGCAGCAAACGCGACGCGTTCGGGCGCAGCACGGCATGGAAGTCCACATAATAGTCCAAGCAACGATCCAGCCGTTCATTCCAAAAAATGGCCCAGGAAATGGCTGCCTCGGCGGGACGCCGCATTAATAAAAAGCCCGGTTTGTCCGCGGCCAAGGCCTCCAGCACGAAGGTCGGGATGTGGCGGTGACTCCGCACCCGCACCCCCGGATTCGCCAGTTCGAAGGCGCTCACCGCAAAGGTATTGGCGGAGCGGGGGTAACCTTCGATCCAAACGTCAAAATCCCCGGACCGGCAGTCTCCCCGGTTACGCCACAGGCCAAAGCGGCGGTAGAGGGCCGGATATCGCCAGAGCAGCTTGCGCCCCAAGCGGCGGAGGAAAAAGCCCTGCCTATGCATAATGGCACGACATGAGGGCCAAGGTTGGAGGTGATTTGATCGGTCCCGGGAAGGGAGCCGGCGGGCAGGCGCACGACATCATGATTCGTTCAACAGTCCATCCAGTAATATTTAGAGTCATCCCCGCAGGAACAAACCCGGAACCCGGGGTTCTCCCCGCGTCCTTAACCCCGGTGAAGCCGGTTTCCCATTTTCGCTGGAAACCAGCCGCACAGCTTTACGCTGGAGTTAAAGTCGCTCAGGAACCCGCCCGGGTCAAGCGGTTTTTGCCGACATTGGATGCTCCGAACTGCGGCCGATGGCGCCGCGCGCGCCGCGGTTCACCAGCCCGCAAAGGGTTCCCCCAAAGCGGGAGCGGAAATGGAAGGATCTCTCCGGCGTTGGGCGAGATAACGATTCAGGCGGTGTTGCCAGAGCCAGGCCTCTACTTCAAACCAATTGACGGCGTCGGCGGTGGAGATGGCCGGTTCGCCGGGACGGAACTGCCAGCGGTCGAGATCCTTCACTTGGTCAAGGGCGTGGAGGAGGCGGAGGGATTCGAAGGCGTAGAAGGTGTCACGGGCGTCACCGGGGAAGTACAAATCGGGGGTTTCCGGGAGCGGGCCGAACCAGCCCCGTGCGCGATGAAAGCGCAGGAGGCCGCGCACGCATTCGGCGCGGTCGATGGTGTCCAGGGCGTGGAACAGGTCGAGGAGGACGAGGGTGTCGTAAGTGTCCTCCAACGGGCGGTTGTAAACACAGTGGAACAGGCCGGTGACCGCGGCGGGATTGGCGAGCGGAGAATAGCCCGCCGGGGAGTTTCGGGGCAGGACTTGGCAAGCGCGCAGGGTGGCGATGAAGGCGTCGCGATCCACCAAATCGAGCGCGTCAAAGCGGGCCAAGGTTTGGAACCAGAGCGCGCGGCCGACCGGGAGGCTTTGGTTTGGCGGTTGGTCGGGGTGCGCGGGATCCGCGAGGGGCGTGGGGCGGAGTTCAAGCCAGGGCGACTGGAATTCCAGCGGGAGCGCGACCAAATCGGCGCGCACCGTCGCGGGGGTGACGCCCCAGCCGGCGAAGTCCGTCAGGGTGAACAAGCCGCTCCGGAGGGCGCGTTGCAGGGCGACGTTCGAGCGCAGCGCGGCAGTGTTGCGCAATCCATTGGTGGGCACCCAAGCACCGTTCAAGGCCTCGTGCCACAGGTCATCCCGGAGTCCGGCCCACACGTTGGCGGGCAGTTGGGACTTGGGGGGCAGCGTGTCGAGCAGCCAGAACCGGTTCTCCGTCGGGGAGGACAACGCTTCCCATCGGATGCCGTGCGGGGCGGCGAGCGCCGCGCGAATGCGCGGTTCAGAGGTGGTCACGGGCGGCAGCGCGCTGCGGGGTTGGGAAAACCACCAACTCGCCGCCACCCCGAGCAGCAGGATGGGAACGGCCACCGCCAGGACGGCGAGCCGCAGCCGCCGGCTGGCGGAACGGGCCGGCGGCTGGTGGAAAATGGACAGTTCGGTGGTTTGTCCCAAGACGGCTTCCGCCCGGGACGTATCACCCACGAGGCAGGCGTCCAGCGCGGCGCGGAGGGCGGTGGCCACTTGGGCGGACCACCGCGCGGCGCCGTCCCCGGCATCGGCCGCCGGGCCGAGGAGATCCCGCGCATCCGCGGCGCCCAAATCGGCGTGAATCGCGCCGTCCCAGCCCACGGTCACCGTGGACAATCCGCGCCACAGAAAGGGGAGCGAGCGGTCGCGCACGGTGCCGGGCCGGGTTTGCGGCAGGCGGAACTGGAGTCCCGCCCGTCCCCAACGGTAGTTGATGATCAATTGCCGCCGGCCGAGAAACCGCGCGAGGGCGAGGAGTTCCGGGCGGGTGAACCGGGCGGGGTGCGGCGGGCCAACCGGTTCCGCCGGCGGCAGCATCCCTTCGCGCGCCCGGAGAAAAAGACTGTAGTCAAAGCGGTTGGGTTCGTAACGGAAGGAGCCGGCGCAGCCCAGAAAGAACAGGACCTGGAACAGGCTGAGCGACCACCAAGGCAGACCCGCGAATCCCACGCCGAGAAAGCCCAGCACCAGCAAACCCGTCGCGAAGTACTGCCACATCAAGTACGGATTGCGCACGCGCCAGGCCGGCCCGGCCACCGCCCCCCACCAGAGCAGAAACACCAGCCCCGCCGCGCGGCAATAGACCGCCAGTCCGTGCCGCTGGAAGCCCAACCAAGTCAACGCAAAGATCACCAGCACCACCACCGGCAGCCAAGCCAGGCCCTCGCGCAGGGCGGCCCGCTGTCGTTGAGCGCGGAAGCCCTCCGGTTCGCGGAAATTCCGCCCCTCCAGCCGCCCCACCCACCAGGCCAGCAAGGCGCCCGGCACCACGCCCAACAACCCGGCCAAACCGCCGAGCCAACCCAAGGGCAGGACTTTGCCCGCCACCGCGGCCAGCTTGACCGCCAAACCGGTCCCGGCCACGGCGGCCTCGGCCCGCCCGGCGGCGAGCAGCGCCATGATGCCGGGCGCCAGGGCGTGGCGGGGGCGCAACCGGCCCAGAGATTCCCCCAGCCCGGTTTCCAATTCCTCCCGCAAGGCCGCGCGCGCCCGGTGCAGGCGCGTCTTGAAAGCGGTTTCCGAAATCCCCAACGCCGTCGCGGCTTCGACGATGCTGCGCCCTTCAAGATAGAACAGCACCAACGACTCGCGGTGACCCGCGGGCAGTTCCGCCAGGGCGGCACTCAAGGTGGTCCCGGTCAGGTCGGGTTCGCGAAAGGTTTCCCCGGCGGCAGGCGGCTCGGCGGGGGCTTGGTCCAACGCCCAGCGGGCGTGCTTTTTCATGTCGTTGCGCTGCCGGATGCCCAGATTGATGGCCGCATGGCGCGCGATCGCCATGATCCACGCGGCGAACTTGCCGCCTTGACTGAGCCACGGCAATTGATGGTAGCCTTTGATGAAGGCTTCCTGCGTGGCTTCCCGCGCCCAGTCGGGGTTGCCCAAGCGGCACCACGCCACGGCGTACACCTTCTGTTCGTAGCGTTCCACCAGTTCCCGATAGCGCTCGCGGTCGCCCTGGCGAATCGCGGCCACGGCCCGGGCATCCAGCTCCGCGGCCGTCGGTTCGTTCAAAGTAGCATTCATTCAACCGGCAAGACAAAGCTGCGCCGGAAAGGTTACCGCCGAACGGGGCCGCGCCACACCAACAAAAAACCGTCGCCGGCCCAAAGGCCGGGGACGGGTGCCCCAGGGAGCAAAGGAACCCTTATCGCTTAGTATACTCGGGTCGATGCCACCAACCGCCGCCCAGCGCTTGGAAGAGGGCGGCGGTGTCGGTGTAACGGTTCGCCTGGGCTTGGATCAAATTGATCGCCGCCTGGTTGTAGGCCTGCTCGGCGTTGAGCAACACCAGATAGCTGCTGTAACCGGCCTGCCATTGTTGCCGGGCCAGGTTGAAGGCGACCTCCGCGGCGGCCTGGGCGGCGGCGGCGGCTTGCAGACCGGCGGCGTCCTGTTCCAAGGCGGCGAGGGTATCCGCCACGTTTTGGAAGGCGGTCAGCACGGCGGCGCGGTATTGCTGCGCGGCTTCCTCGAACGCGGCCCGGGCCGCACGTTCGCGGTGCCGCAGGGTGCCCCCTTGGAACACCGGCTGGGTGACGTTTCCCGCGATCCCCCAGAAACCATTGCCGTTGGCGAACATCTGTCCCGCCGCCAGCGCCATGGAACCGACGTCGGCGGTCAGCATGAGGTTGGGGAGGCGGTTGGCCACGGACACCCCCACCAAAGCGCTCAGGGCATGGAGGTTTTCCTCCGCCAGGCGGACATCCGGCCGTTGTGCGACCAGTTGGGCGGGCAGGCTGACCGGCAGGTCGGAGGGCAATTGCAAGCCGGCGAGTTCGAACTCCTCCGCGGGCGGATCACTGGGATAACCGCCCGCCAAGGCGGCGATCAAATCGCGTTGCTGGGCCAATTGCTTGAGCAACGGCGGCAGGGTGGCCCGGACTTGGGCCAATTGGGATTCCTGCGCGGCCACGTCCAGGCGGCCGGCATACCCCCGGGCGAACTGTTGCCGCAATACCTGCAGCAGGTTGGTGTTGACGGCGATGAGCTTTTGGGTGGCCGCGACCTGGGCGCGGAGGGAAGCCGCCTGGATGGCGGCGGCCACGACGT
Source organism: uncultured Pedosphaera sp. (assembly GCA_903930565.1). Classification (GTDB taxonomy): domain Bacteria; phylum Verrucomicrobiota; class Verrucomicrobiia; order Limisphaerales; family Pedosphaeraceae; genus CAIXFN01. Next base: position 829 of record CAIYZC010000141.1, on the reverse strand, counting down.
TCGCGGTCAGCGTGATGTCGGCGGCGACCAGCGCAAAGCGGGCCTGCTCCTGTTGCGCCTGCAACGACTCCACCGTGCGGCGGTTTAAGCCGAACACGTCCGGCGAGTAGGCGACCGCCACCTGCGGCGTGAAGAGATCGTATTGCAAAGCGTTGGAATTGGGGGTGGGCGCGATCGCCGCGGAGGATTTGTCGCGCTGCGCGCCGAAGCCGGCGGTGACGGCCGGGTAGTAGGCGCCGCGTTGGGCGCGGACGTTTTCCCGGGCGGCCCGGAGCGCGGCTTGGGCCGCCTGGAGATTGGGGTTCGCCTTGAGGGATCGCTCGATCAGCGCGTTCAAGGGCGGCGATTGGAACAAAGTCCACCAATCGCCGGCAAGGTCGGCGCCGGCCAGAAAGTTCTGCGCCGCGCCGCCTGGCGTGTTCGTGGCCGTGACGGTTTGGGTGAGGGGGGCGGGCGGGTAACCTTGCACGGCGGGCGCAGCGGGCCGGTGGTAGTCCGGGCCGACGGCGCAGCCGGTCACGAAAGCAGCCGTGGCGGCCGCCACGGCGAGGCTGGAACAGCGGAAAATGCGGGAGCGAGCCATAATGTAAATGCGTTCGATTGGATCAAGGTTTGCGCTTCAAATTGGAGCCGCCCACAGCGGCCGTCGCAGCAAGGGGATGAGGGGCGGTCAGCGCGGGGCTGACCGCGGGGGCGCCCGAAGTGTGGGCGGGCCGCGCGGCCGGGGCCAGGGGCGCGGTCCCGGCGGTGATGCCCCGGGCGGCGGTCACCGGCGCCGTCGCGGCGGTCACCGGCGCCGTCGCGGCGGTCACCGGCGCCGTCGCGGCGG
>CAIYZC010000140.1 GCA_903930565.1 uncultured Pedosphaera sp. | reverse complement strand
CGTGTGCTCTTCCGATCTATTCCCGCGGTGAAATAAAGCGTCCCGGTGCCGCCCCCGTTTTGCCCATTGCCGAAGGCCAGCCCCCAAAGACCAGGCTGGGCAAAAGTGCCCCCGTTGCCGTCCTGCAAGGCCCCCTGCCATTCGCCGGTTTGCGGATCGAACGCGTTGATCCGCCCGTCGCCAAAATTTCCGATCAGCAAATCACCGGCGAAGGGGCCGAACCCCAAGGGGGCTTGGGCAATACCCCAAGGCGAATTCAGGACGGATTGGGTGACGAGTCGTTGGAGCAGCCGCCCGGCGGTGTCGAAAACATCGACGTAACCGTGGCCCGGGCCGGGGACGTCGTCGTGCTGATCAGCATCCTGGAGGGCGTAGGCGACGTAGAGTTTGCCATTGAGGTTTTGAATTCCGAAGGGGGCGTAGCCCGGGGGGAGATTCGGATCGGAAAAATTCCCCGCCAGGGTCACGGCCGCGTAATTGGTGTCAAACACGGCAATGCGGGTGTTATGAAAATCCGCCGCGTAGAGGAAATTGGTCCCACCGCTCGCGCCGGCCGCCAAACCTTTAAACACGGCGTTGGCGGCGGAAGAGTCCACCTTGAGCTCGGCGGCCGTGCCCGCGCTCCAGGCGGAGATGGTGCCATCCTCCGTCGAGAAGATAAACCGCGCCGCGGCGGAACCCGTGCCGAGGAAACCCGGAGCGGCATTGGCGATCATGCCCGTGGGGGCCGCCGGCCCGCTTTGACCGGCGGGGGGCGGGATGGTGACGACCAGCGATTGCACTGCGCCGGTACTCTTATACGCCGTGGAAAGGCCCGCGCCGTTGTCGGCGATCCAAAACGGACTGGTGGCGCTAAAGGCGATCCCCCAAGGATTCACCAGATTCGTGTCCGTGACGGCGGCCAACCCCGGGAGATTGGAGACCAAGTTGCTTTGCACAAAGGCGTTTTGCGCCGACGCCGGTTCGATCCCGATCGCTCCCAGACCAAAACCAAGGCCCAGGCCCAGGAAGAATGCGACCCGGCGATGGGCGGTTGAAAGCACGCCGGGACCCGTTCGGAACGCCAAATAATTGGGTTTCATATTCAGATATCGATGCCGCTGATTTTGCCAAGTGTTGCAAGAGCGGAGCGGAGGAAAGCCGGGCGGCTGAAAAGCACGCCCGGCCGCGGACCTCCACATCCTTGACTCGAAGATGAGAAGCCCGAGCGGCCGTTTTGTTCCCGACTGTTTTTCGGGCGGCCGGTTCCGGTGGCGAAACCCCTTTCGGGGGGACGGGGCAAGAATTCTTCGCGCGCCCGGGAACAAAATGCCGCCTTCGGGGCTCCCAACATGATGACCGAAATCCCGATCGAATCAATTTGGACTCGGCTGCGCCGCGGGCGAAGCCCGGCACCGGGGACGGCTTGGCGATTGGCAGGCGTGTTCGCGGGGTTGCTTTGGTTACTGGCCGCCTGTTCCACTTCCACCCAAGTGGTCGCGCCGGCGCAGCGGATCGAAGGCGCCAATTATGTGGGGGACAAAGTTTGCGCGGAATGCCACCAAACCGTGACCCGGCGCTTTCCCTCCAGCCCGCATGCGCGGCTGCGCGTGGACGGAATCCAACTGCCAAGCCCGCAAGGTTGCGAAGCCTGTCATGGTCCCGCCAGCCGGCATATCGCGGTCGGTGGCGGGCGGGGAAAATTCATCCTCAACCCGGGCCGGCAGCCGGAGGCCTGTTTTGACTGCCACTTGGAAACACAGGCGCAATTCCACTTCCCGCAGCATCATCCCGTCCTCGAAGGCAAAATGAACTGCGTGCAGTGTCACGATCCGCACGGCCGCGACATCCTGAAACCGGCGGGCGGACCGGCCTTCGCGCAGCTGAACCAAACTTGCGCCCCCTGCCACCGCGAACAGACCAAACCCGCCGTGTTTGAGCACGCGGCCCTGCGCGAGGGTTGCGGGGT
>CAIYZC010000139.1 GCA_903930565.1 uncultured Pedosphaera sp. | reverse complement strand
TAGGGGCTGGCCGGGTCCACCGCGCGCGCCACTTCGTCCCGGAGCTTTTGCAACGCCTCCGGGCTGGGATTGGCCGCGAGTTTGTCGATCATCTTTTGCAACGTGGATTGCGCCGCCTCCGCCTGGCCGTTCTTGAGCTGTTCGGGGAGGTCCTTGCCGGTCTTTTCCATTTGCATCTGCATCTGCTGCAGGCTCTTGGTCATGTCCTTGAGCTTCTCCAAATCGTCCGCCGCAATTTTCAAATCCTTCAGCATCATGCCGGGTTGGTTGGCCGCCAGGGCCGCAATGGCCGCGTCCAAATTGGGCATCTGCATCCCCATCTCCTGCGCCTGCTTGCCCAGCGCGGCCAGCGATTTGGAGAGGCTCTCCTTTTCCTGTTGGCTCATCCCGCCGTTTTTGTCCATGGCCGACTTGGCCGCTTCCTCCAGCTTGTCCATCTTCTTTCGCATCTGGTCCATCTGGTCGGGCGTGCCGGTGGGAATCCCGCCCTGTTTCTCGGCTTCCTCAATTTGCTTCTGCAAGCGCGCCACTTCCGGCGAGGTCGTCCCGCCCCCGGCCCGCGCCGCCTGCTCCATCCGCTTGAGCGCCGGGTCCTTGCCCATTTCCTTCAGTTGATCCTTCAGCTTGTCGGTGACGCTGGCGATGTCCTTGAGCGCTTCGCTCCGGGTGAGGGTCTGCTTGGTCAGTTGATCCCCCAATTCCCCGACCGCTTCCATCGCTTTTTGGGTCGTTTCCAACGCCGGCGGCCGGCTCACCAACGAGCGCTTGGTCAATTCCGCCAATTGCCGACCGGCTTCCTTGATGTTTTTGTCGTCCTTCTGCTTCTGGCTGAACGTCTTGGACCGGTATTCCGGCATGAAGCCCAACCCCGTGGCCAAGGCCATCACCAGCAACGTCCAACGGCACGCCGCCGGCAGGCTGAATTTCACCAGGCGCCGGGGATCCAATTTCTTGGCGTGCTCCACGGCATCCGCCACCACCAGATCACGCCACGCCCCGCCGCCTTCCTGTTTGCCAAATTCCAAAGCGGTGCTCAACCGCTCCTGCAAGTGCTCCTGGCCATCCACCCACCGGGCCGCCTCCCGCAAGGGCGTGGCGCGCCATCCGCCCGCGATCAGGCCGGCCAACGTGACGGCCAAGGCCGCCAACGCGCCGTATCCCAAGACCGCGTAGGGCACCGGGGCGAGCTTGTAAGTGGCCAGGGTGACCAGCCAGATCAGCGTGCCCGCCAGCAGGCCATGCCAGAGCCCGCGCAAGGCCCGGTCCCACCGCCGCCGCCGCGCCGCGCGCTGCAAGGCGCCTTCGATCAATTGGAGATCGCTCATTGGTTTTTCTCAGGTTGCCCCGAATGATTGCCGTTGACCAGCCCAAAAACACCGCCACCCGCCGGGGGATGAAAACACTCGTCCCCCATAATTTGACACCGCGGGGTCAAAAACGTTTCAACGATTTTGCCCCCGGCGCTCCAAAGCGAAGGGGCGGAACAGTCCTTGAACCGTTCCGCCCCTCCCCGAATTCATCCGCGAACTGCCGCCCGGGCCCGGCTCAGCGGGTCTTGCCCGGGGGATTCGTGCCCGCGCCCGGCGCCGCTTGCTTCAGGTTCGGCGTCACGTCCGCCTTTTCATTGCCCACCGCCCAGCCGATGCCGCCGAACAGAATCTCTTGGAACAAGGGATTGTCCCAAACGTCTTCCCGATGGCCCATGGAGGTGTAGAACACCCGGCCCTGGCCGTGCATCCGCGCCCAAGTGGCGGGATAGGCGGGGCGTTGGTACGGGCCGCCCTTCATGGTGTCCGTTTCCTGCACCAACAGCACATGCAAATCCGGCGCGAAATTCTTCATGGAGTACCATTCGTCCGTCAAAGTGAAGCCTTCCCCGCGCGCCGCGAAGCCCGGGAACTTGCCGTCCGCCACCCGCATCTTGGACGGTTGTTGGGCGCCGTGAATGATGAACTCCGCCCCGATCATCTTGATATACGGATCCGCCTCGTCGCCGTCATTCTGGTAAGACACCGGCTGCTGGGAATGAAAGGTGTCCGTGGCCGCGTGCGTGCCGATGAAGCCCTTGCCGCCCTTGATCGCATCCAGGAACGCCTGTTTGCCCGCCTTGGTCATGCCCGGATTCTTGTCCCCGCCCGCGGTGGTCAAATCTCCCGTGGTGAAAAAGAAGTAGGCGTCAAACCCCGCCAGGTATTCGGGGGTGAACCGGCTGCCGTCCTTGGAAAAGGTTAATTCGATCCCGTGCGCCGGCCCGAGGCGGGTGAGCACCTTTTGGGCGTAGCTCGGCTCCCCGTTCGGGGTTTTGATCACCGAGTGCTCGAACCCGGCGGACTTGGTGAAGAACAAAACCTTCTTGGTTTTCGGTGCGTCCGCGGCCCAGCCGGTCCCCAGGGACAGGCCCAAAGCCAGGGCCGCCAAACCGGTCAAACCGGTACGGCGCAATAGTTCTCGACGGTTGATCTTACGAAACGGCTGGATATTCATACGCCCACCCTACACCCCCCGCCCCGCCCGGTTCAAGCCCCCGGTGGAACATTTGCGCCGCGGTCCGACTACGGGTCCTCCCCCACCCCGCGCCACCCGCCGAACCGGCATTCGCCGTTGCCCCCAAAAGCGGCGTAAAGTCTGGCCCGCCAACCCGCATCGGCGGCTCCCGGTCCCATGACCGCGCGCCAGCGTTGTGGAGTGCGGAAGGAAGTTCCGCTCTCGATCGGACAGGCAGGCCTTTGCAACCCAAGAACCCAGAGCGGATCGCTGCGCCTCCCAGGACCGCCCCTCCTCCGTCCGATTCCACGCCGCTCGAAAAAATCGCGGGCCGGGTTCTGACCTTGGCCAGCGTAAAACCGCTTCATGAATCGACTGGGCCGCCCCACTACCCAAGACAGGCCAAAGCCAAAAAGCACGCGTTCCTAGTTCCCTCCCCCATCTGCGCCCTTAATCCGCGGTCAAATAATCCGCGGTCTTGTCCCCGCCTCACGGCTCGAAGAAGGGGAACAACTGCTTCAACTCGGCGGCGTCCGGGTGGCGGCCGTATTCGCAAATCTCGAAGGCTTCGGCGTATTTGACTTGGGCGCCTTTTTCGGCGCCGTAGAATTGGACCAGGGTGCTGCGGAAGCGGTTGGCCTGGCCTTGGTAACGGCGGTTGAAGCCGGCCCGCACGTCGCGCCGGCGCTGCTCCTGACCGGCGGCATCGGCGGGCACGAGGGCGGCGGAGCCGTTCGCTCCCCCTTCGTAGAACTGCGACCCGAGCACGTCCAGGGCGTCCAAGCGCCGGCCGATGACCGGGTCGATGGCCACGGCGATGTCGGCGTGGAAGGGGTTCGGTTTTTGGAAGCCGTCCGGGTAATAGAGGAACACCGGGTTCTTGGTCAGATGCGGCACGTCCGGGCAAAAGTAGGGGACGGTGACCATGTAGGCGGCATCCTGCATGAGCACACCGGTGTACCGGTGGTCGGGATGGTAGTCGTTGGGGCGCGGGCCCATGACGATGTCGGCGTGCCATTCGCGGATCAGGCGGGTGAGGAGGCGCCGGTTCTCGATGGTGGGCAGTAATTCGCCGTCGTGGATGTCCAGCACCTCGCTGGTCACGCCCAGGATTTGCGCGGCGCGGGCCACTTCCGCGGCGCGGCGCCGGGCCAGCGGTCCGCCGGCCTCGCGCCAGTGGCCGATGTCCCCATTGGTGACGGAGACCAGTTTGACCTGGTGCCCGCGCGCGGCCCACATCGCCGCGACGCCCCCGACCTGCAATTCGCAATCATCCGGGTGCGCGCCGAAACAGATCACGCGCAACTTGCCCTCCGCCGCCGCCGGCGGCGGCGGCACCGGGGCGGCCCCGGCGGGTACGGACAGCCCAATCAGAAAGGCAAGCAAGGCCAAGCGGAGTTTAGACATAAAGGGATGGGGGGGAGATGCCGTCCGCCGGTTGCCTGGTACGAGCGGGGGGCGGTGGTGATTTCATATTTGCTGAGCCAGCTTAAGCCGTCAACCCGGGGGCGGCCAGCCGGAAATTGGCGGCGCGCGGAGATCGCGGCGCGCCCCGGTCGGCAACCGGATCTCGCCGCCGTATTTGTGACCAAAGCCCGCGCCGGCAGCCATCAATCCTTGGCCGATGGCACGAAGCGCGGCGGGGGTTCGGCGCCGAAATATTGATCGCGCAGGCGCAGGAAGTATTGCTCGATGAAATGGTAGGTGAGGAGGGCCAGACCGAAGGTCGCGACGGTCACCAACAGCGCATCGAGCCAGCCAGGCCATTGACCCAGCCCGATTTTCGCCCGGAGTCCGCCGAGCAAAATCATGGCGGTGGTGTTTGACAGATAGAGCGAATAGGAAAG
>CAIYZC010000138.1 GCA_903930565.1 uncultured Pedosphaera sp. | reverse complement strand
GGGCCATGGCGATGGCTCCGCAACTTGATCCCCGCCCATTTTGCGGGGATACGCTTTGATCCTGCTGGCGCATGGATCGTTTCTGCGGTCGCCGCCCACCACCCCGGCCAAGTGGTTTACCAACCCACCGCCCGCATGGTTGTTCAAGCCCGGCTGGCGTTGCGTCCCGCCACCTGATGGGGAGCGGTTCGCCCCGGGCCATTGGCACCGCAGCGATTTATACTCATCGCCGGTTTTGGTTCTGGCTTCGCGGGCACGATGGGATTGCCCAAGGATGTTATGCGGCCTCCGGCCTGTCTCCGCTCCCGCCAGGGCGGCACGCCCCGGCGGGGGGCGGAGTCAGGCTCCGGGTCCGGCGCGGGGTCGGGGCGTGTGCGGAGGCACAGGCTCGCAACGTCCGCGTGAGAACCGTAGCCGGAGCACTTGTGCCGACGCCGCGGCGGTCGTAACGGGCGCGGGGGTGCGCGCTCCGCGCCATGGCGGAGGCCCAGCCGCGCCGCCCCTGGGCGCGGCGTAGCCGGAGCCATTCGCGCTCGAGCCGGAATTGCTCGCGGGCCGCGGGGGCACGCGCTCTCCCGCCGCTCCCGGCGCAAGCGGCCCGGAATGGAGTGCGCAGCGCGGAGTGGAGGGCCGATTGTGATGGGAGGGACGGGCTGGATTGGGGGCCGGGTCAGTGTCGCTGTCTCCCAGCGACTCTGACGGGGCCGGGGTATCTGGCCCACTCATCGCGGCGCCCCACCCACGACTAGTCTCTGGGCGAAACCGGACCAATCGCCACCCGGGGCGCTACTGGCCACGCGCACGGGATGCACCTCGCCAATCTCTTGATCTGACTGCCGCAGGCGCGACGGAGGAGCGTTTTGCCTTTCCCGCCGCTCTGCGCGCGCCGTTGGCACCCGCGAACCCGGCCGGGTGGATTGCAACCAACGCAACCGAATTCCCCCGGCGCTCGACGCGCGCGCAGAGCAGCGGCCCGCGCCGACAAACGCTCTCGGACGACACAGACGGCGCGTGGTGCGGCGTAGCCGCAAGCGTCGGCGGGCCGCGCGTGGCGAAACGTGTGGACAAACGGAGAACGCCCGACGGTTGGCGCGCTCGTCTGGGTGAGCAACGCGAACTGACCTTCTGCCCGGTGCGTGGATGCGAAACGTTGGCGACAATTGCCCGCGAACCTTTGGTGGCACAATCGCGCTGCCGCCCGGACGAAGTGCCCAAAGGCCGCGATTCCCCCACGCGCATTGGAACAGCAACGCCACGGGGAGCTGCGCACTATTACCCGGCGTATTGGGCACGGAGCGTTGCGGCCGATGGACAACGGAGCAGCCAGGCACATTGGCAAAGCGGAACGATTGGGGCGAATGGTGTTGCGACGGGGAAACGAACCGAGATTATCCAAAGCCTTCTTGCGCGATGGTGTGAACCACTGATGGCGCGAACGAATTATCAACCAGCCGTTCGAGCGGCCGGACAATGGAGCATTGGAGCACCCGAATGGCTGGATTGTTACGGAATCGCTGCGCCGGTGCTGGGGGAATGAACGTGCAGGTCAACTGGTCAGCATGAATGGGGAGAGCAATCCGCACGGTGAATCGCGGTCGTGCGCGAAGATCGCACACAAAACAAAACACCAGAATGCCCCCGGACCGATGCGGAGCGTCCGCTCCCGGAGCCAACCGGCGCACAGTGGATCACTGAGCATAGCCTCCGCCGGGAGGAAATCTATTTTAACCTAATTTTATCGCGGGGTTGAACATCAAATAGCGCATCCGAACAATGGCAAACTTTGAAAACCATGCCCCCCTATAATAATTCTGGAAACAGCCGCTCAGCCGCCCGGCCCACCGGTGAACAATTGGCAACAGTACTAGTGGATGGGTTGCACCCGCCCCCAACTCAATTGACGCGTGAATTATTACGGCACGCCACGAACTGGCGTTTGGACGCAGTTGAAGACTGGCGAACGAATCTGGGCGCGCCTATCGTGTCGGGGATACGCACGCAAAGCGGTCGGGGTTTGTGGAAACGGATTCCCCAAAGTGCAATTGCAACTGAGCATTTCGCGCAACGGCAAACCAGCGTAGGTTCCCCCGCAAGGGGATAGCATACCTAGGGTTAGAGGAATGGTCCGCCACCCTCACGCGTTTAATTTTTTTAAAATCATTTTGGCAACTTGGCCATCCGTCATAATGGAAAAAGCTCCGCTGAACCGTAACGAAAACGCCGCAAGCTGGAGAAAACCGATTGGCAAACCCCACTTGAATCGCCGTCGATTGTGCATCCCCCGGGAGCGCCCCTAGGCGATCCCGCTAAACTGCGGCCGGGACGCCGACGGCGTTCCCGGACGCTCTGGCCCGACGGCAGTCGGGCCTGCCAACGGCGCGCCGCGCGCCCCGTCGATGCTGCTCGCGCGGGAGCGCCCCCGTGGCGATCCCGCTGGCCCCCGTCCGGGACGCCGAGGGCGAACCCGGACGTTCCAGCCCGACGGTAGGCGGGCACCCCACCGGCGCGCCCGGCGTCTCCTCGATCTGGCGCGGTCGGGAGCGCCCCGCCGGGGCGATGCCGATCCGTTCTTGCCCGTTTCCTTGCGGGCGGCAGGCTAGCGGGCCAACACAATCCCGTCCTGACCCCTTCGCCTGGGTAGTTGTGGGGGTTGTGGGGGTTTTGGGGGCGGCCATAAGGCCGAAACTGCCTTCCGCGCTCAAGGCACCCAAGCGGCAGACTTGGTCCTGCTCTTGGCCTGCCAGCCCGCCCCTTGCTTCTGCGCCTGCCTCGCTTGGCCTTGCCCGCTCCGCGATGGTGCCAGCCAATGCTTTGACAATAAATAAAGGAACGTTAACGATACAGTATCTATTTTTACTAACTTCTCCATCCGCTTAACTGTGGCCTTGTCCCTGGCGATCCCGGCGGCTTTGTCAACCGCCTGCTCCCCATTCCCCCTGGCCCCTCCTCCATTTCTGTGGAACCCCGGCCCCCAAAACCCCCACAACCCCCAAAACTCCGGCGGGCCGGGCGATCCTGGCTCACTCGGGCACAAACCCGCCCGACCCGCCTTGCAAAACACGACTCCCGGGACCGCCTTTGGGATTCTGCTTGGTGATGATGGTGAAGCGCTTGGGATACTCAATGGCCAAACGCTCGACCTCGTCCGCCGGGAACCCATGGTGCTTCTCCAATATCCGCAACGACACTTCCCCGTCTTTCTCCGCCAAGACATCGCCGAGCCGCTCCACCCGCGCGAGGCGCCGCACCGTGCGTCCCGCCCGCGTGCTGGCGCCCAAGCTCGCCCGCTGGGCGTCCCAATCTCTGTGGGTCCATCCGTTGCCCGGTGGAACCTGCCCGGCGCTCCGGCTCACCGGTGGCCGCGTGGCCCGTCGTGGCGCATAGGCGGTCAATTTTGTTCGCGGCGGGTCACACGTCGAAATTTATCGGTTCAAAATACTCTGTCAATCGGCGAATAATCGCTTCGTCACGCGAACCAGCTTTCAGGCCGGGGGCGCTAAAAACTTTGGTGAACCGCGTTTGGCTGGCCATGATAATGGGCCGTCGGTGTTCACACCGGGAGTTTACCAGATTAAAAACGAAGCCCGCCAGCCATTCGGATTTTAAGCTGAGCTTGTCCACTTCGTCAAAAAAGAGCACTTCGCATTCAATTAGCTTCTCGATGTATTCATCGGGCGTCTCCCCGGTGTAACCGTCGCCCTGGCTCTTTTGCTCGCGAAGCAGTTTGTGCAAGTAGCTGGCAAATCCATCCCCGCTGATTCTAATGAGTTGTTCGCTCAGACGGAATCCATGACGTTTAAGAATCTCCTGCAACTTTAACAAGACAGAACGCGTCTTGCCGGTGCCACTAGCCCCACTAATGAGCAACCCGGTGCGCGAATCCGAGTCAAAATCCCATGCCATAAGTTCGGCCAAGGCTCTTTGATTCGGGATTCTCGCGGGATCGGTGTCTTGGTAGTCCTCTGGCAACTCGGTCCTCCAAGCCTTGACGGCTTTCTCGGTTTGTTTAGCGTAGTCTTTCCAATAGCATTCGTTAGAACAAAACCGAAACGATCCTTTGCCCCAAACATATTCAATGCCGCACCATTGGCACTTGGACGTCTTTTTTTCAGCGTCCATCAAAGCACTCCATCCCATTTGCCCCGTCCACGCTGGGCAGTAGGCGCTTGCGAGGGATCCGATTCCCGCTGCGCCGTAGGCGCTTGCGGGGAATCAAGAATGGTCCCGGCGGCCGCGCTGCCTTTCTCTTCCCCTTCTTTATCCTCCCCCCTCTTAGGGGGGATTATTAAACCTCTGTCTAAATTTTCCGCGGTCTGCCTTGGACTAGGTGCGGTCTTTTTACCGGACTGGTATCTAGTCCGCCAGAAGGACTGGGTTAGCAGGGTGAACGTGGACGGGAGGAGCTGCTTAGAGCGTGTTTTAAAAATCCGATAAAAATCTACTTTAACGATATTGTACAAGGATTTCGGTTCGTATAGTAGTACCGGATGCAAACGCATCCGACGACATATCCCAGCGATCTGACTGATGAAGAATGGGCGATCATT
>CAIYZC010000137.1 GCA_903930565.1 uncultured Pedosphaera sp. | reverse complement strand
TGTTAATCATGTCAAAATTGGCCTTTCCCTTTGTCCCCCCTTCGCGCCTTCGCGCCTCCGCGCGAGACTCCTATTCCAGGAATTACGCACCCACCGAAGGCCAATCCCCATCTTCAAATCATGTCAATCATGTTAATCATGTCAAAATTGGCCTTCCCCCCTGGCCCCCTTCGCGCCTTCGCGCCTCCGCGCGAGACTCCTATTCCAGGAATTACGCACTCAGCGAGGGCCAATCTCCGCCTTCAAATCATGTTAATCATGTTAATCATGTCCAAAACCCTCCCATCCCCTTGCCCCCCTTCGCGCCTCCGCGGCTTCGCGCGAGATCCCAATCCCAAGTCTTACGCACCCACCGAAGGCCACGCCCCTCAGAAACCGCCCACTACCCACCGCCCACCATGCCTAAACCTCCCTCACGGCTTCGGCTTCAAAATCTCGTCCAGACTCGCCGGGCCGTTTCCGATCCTTTCCAAGTGGGGATAACGCAGTCCGTTCGTGTACTGCAGCTCCAGGGTGCGGAAGCGGTCGCCGGTTTTGACCAACAGGCTCAGGGGCGATTTGCCGGCCTTGAGGGCGGCCTTGAGCGGTTCGATTTCCAAGGCCCGGCCGTTCACGGCCAGCACCTTGGAGCCCACCGTCAGCCCGGCGTTGAACGCCGCGCCGTCCCAAATCACTTCGATCACCTCGCCCTCCTTGCCCAAAATGAAACCGCCGGAGTAGGTCAGGTCGGTGAGCTTGCGGGCTTTCTCGAAAGATTTGAACCAGTCGCCCGGCGTGTCGGTGTAGGTCAACCGATAGCCGCCGCGCGTGAAACCATCCAACGGCGCCTGCGGCCGGACGTTGTCCACCCGCTCGTGCAGGAACGCCGCCCAATCGTGCGGTTGAATCTCGTTCAGGGTGCGCACCACGTCGGCGAATTCGTAAGGCAATTCCCCCCAATCGCCACCGCGCATCCCGAAAAAGGCGCGCGCAAAGTCGTCGAGCGAATGCTGCCCCCCGGAGAGCTCCCGCAGCCGGGTGTCCACGTCCAACCAGATAAGCAGGCCTTCGTTGTAATAGTCCTCCGACCGCTGCCAGCTCCGCCAGCCTTTCGGACTGCGATGCGAGATGATCGGATCCTCGGTGGTGTCGGCCAGCGGACGCCATTGGCGGCCGGGGTCCGTCGCCAGCCGCCCGGCCAGGGTGGCCAGGGCGTCGCGCGCTTCCGCCGGGGTCAGCAACCCCGCCCGCGCCGCCAGCACATTACCCCAATAGGTGGTCTGCCCCTCGTACACCCAGAGCAAACTGTCCCGCATCGGCGTGCGGTAATCCGGCGTCCACAAATCGGCCCCCCGGCGAAATTTGCCGTTCCAACTGTGGGTGTATTCGTGGGCCAGCAACACCCGGCGGCTCAGACTGTCCTTCCAATCGATGAAGTAACCGCCGGTCACGCCGTTTTCCGAACTGCGATGGTGTTCCAAGCCGATGCCGCTTTGCCGCCCGCTCAGCGCCAGGAGAAAGTCGTAGTGGTCATAATGCCGCGCGCCGAAAAGTTTGTCGGCCTGCGTCACCAAGTTCCGATGCACGGCCAATTGCGCTTCCGTGGCGGCCAGTTGTTCCGGTTCATCGGCCACGATGTTCAGGCGCACGTCCGGCGCCAGGGTTTCCACCCGCACATTCGCCCCGGCGAACACCGGACTGTCCACCAGCACATCCAATGGCACGGGACGGTAACTGACCACCGCTCCCTCCCGCCCCGCCACTTCCAACGCGCTCGCCGCCCGCCACCCCTCCGGGTACCGCGCCGTGGCCGCCACGGTAATGCCCCGGGCGTAAAATCCGGCGGGATACAACGTCACCGCGTCCCATTGCAGATTGAGCATGTCGGACGTGGCGACGATCCGGCCTTGGGTGACATCCGTCGGCGTCAGGAATTGGTATTTGGCCTCGACCGCGGTCGCACCCGCCGGCACTTCGACTTGGAAGGCGAACATATCCACCGGGTCGCGCCGCCAGGCGAGCGGCCTTCCGCCCGCGGAGAATTCCAAGCCCGCGAGCCCGGCGATGGGCCCCGTGGGCGAATGGTGCCCCGGCAACCACTTGGGATACAGCAACGTCAACGGCCCCGGCCCGGCCGGGATGGTTTCCTGAACGCGGAAAATGCCCCGGACGTGGTCCCTGGCATCCACGTGGAGTTGCACCACCCCGGGCCGGACGACATCCCGCGCCACCGGAATGGTGTCGGTGATCGGTTGGGCGGTGGGCGTGGTGTTCTGGGCGGCGGCCCGGAGGCCGGGCAGCAGGACGGCGAGGAAGAGTGCGGGTATTTTCATAGTCACACGGGAAAGCTGGGTGGCGCGCCGGCCACTGCGCTCTCCCACCCTGCCCGCGTCCGGCCCGCGGCGCCAGCCCTATTTTGCCACCGGCGTAAGCACCACGGATTCGATGTCCATGATCGCTCCCGCCTTTTTCTTGATTGGCTTGACGCTCAGCGCGTAATCCGCCGCCCGTGCCAAGCGGAATTCGCCCAAATCCACCCAAGTGTGCGTATGATAATCACCCGTATCCGGCACCAGAAAAGTCCGCGTCTGTCCGTCCAGCGACACTTCAATTTCGCTGCCCCCCTGGCCCTTGCCGCAACCCAGACTGATCTTCGCCGAATAGGTCCCCGCCTGCGCGAGCTGGAAATACCACTCCGCCCAGTCCTTGGCGTTCACCCAAAAGCCCAGGCAATTCTTGTTCGGCAACGGCTCATAGCGCATCGTCACACTGTGCGTGATCGCCTGGCTCGCGGGCAGTGTGATCGGTTCGGCGCCGGTTTGCCGGATGTCGGCGCCCTCGGGAGCGGGTTCCAGGATCGCCGCTTTGAGATTCGCGACCAAGCCGGTACCGGCACCGCCCGCCGCGACGCGGACACTGATCCGCTGTTCGTTCGCCAGATAAAGCCGCCCCACCGGGATCGTCTGGTAGCGGTCCGCGCCGCCCGTGGGCGGCCGCTTCACCGTAAACTTTTGCCCCGCCACTTCGACCACCAGTTCGGCCTCCCCTTCCCCCGCCACGGCCAACGACAAATCATACCGGCCCCAGCGGCTGGGCTTGTAATCCCACTGCACCACGTCGGTGCGATTGGTCCAGTCGCCGATGAACTCTCCGGCCGGCGCGGCAACCAACCGCGCCCCGGTGCCTTGAATTTGCGCCTCGTGCGCGAGCAGGCTGATGCGCCCCCCCGGGACTTGGCCGGTCTTGGCGGCCGTTTCCACCTCGACCCGGAGGGGAAAGTGCTCGCGGTGCAAGCCGGTCAACCAAACCGTGGCGGGCGCGGATTCCGCCCCCGCGCTCCAATACAACGGCCGCGTTGTGGTCGGGCTCAAGCGCACCCGGGCTTCCGTGATGCCGACGATCTCCCCGGGCAAAACCAACCGGTCATTGGGCACGAGATGGCTCACCTCCAGCGTGGTTTCCCCCGGCGCCGTCGCCGGATGCACCCCGCCCCAAGCGGTCTTGACCGGCGCATTGGTTTGCGCCCAACCCAAATTACTGCCGGCGAGGGCTCCCGCGAGTCCCCAAACCCCGGCGCGGCGAATCAGTGCGGAAATCGGCTTCATAGTGGCGCCGATTAAACCCCGCCCGCCGCCCCATCTCAAGCCGTAACCCGCGCCCGCCGACATGGTCTGAAAACCTAACTGCGACCAGCCGCGGGCTCGGCCCCTCCTGCTGCCCCTCCAACTGTGAACTCCGTGCGCTCCTTGGTTAAAATTCAGTTCGATGTGCCCATCCGCCAATTTTCGCCTTCAAATCAGTCCAGCTTGTGAACCATGTCCAAAACCGGGCTTCTCCTCGCCTTACACTTCCGCTTGCCAAGCAGGCGCCCCGGTCCTATAAATCGCCCATCATGTTCCCGAAATGGATTGTCCTGGGCTTGGCGCCGCTCCTCCTGGCCGGCGGCTGCGCCACCCGCTCCCCCGAACTGCCCGCGAATGTCGGGGTTCACCTCACGCCGGGACCCGGGTCCATCAAGATCGAAATCGCGGGTCAGCCCTTCACCGAATACCATTTCACCAACACGCCCCGGCCGTACTTTTACCCGCTCCTCGGCCCCGGCGAAGTGCCCCTCACCCGCCGCTGGCCCCTCGAACCCTCCACCAACGAGGAGCACGACCATCCCCACCACCGTTCGCTCTGGTTCGCCCATGGCGAGGTCAACGGTCGCGATTTCTGGAGCGAGGAAAAGCAGTTTGGCAAAATCGTCCATGACGGCTTTACGGAACTCAAATCCGGCCGCGATTCCGCCGTGATCCGGTCCCGCGACTCCTGGGTGGACGCCACGGGCAAAGTCGTGTGCACCGATGACCGGGTGATGCGGGTGTACAACCGCGTGGATGTCCGCATGTTCGACTTTGAAGTGACGATCCACGCCTCGCACGGCGACGTCACCTTTGGGGACACCAAGGAAGGCTCCATGGCCCTGCGCATCGCCGAAACCATGCGCCTGAAGCAACCCAAAAACCAACCCGGTCAGGGGCATATCATCAACAGCGAGGGCGTGAAGGACGCCGCCACCTGGGGCAAGCGCGCCGATTGGGTGGATTACTCCGGACCGGTAAACGGCCGGCTTCTGGGCATCGCCATGTTCGACCATCCCGCCAACCCCCGGCACCCGACGACTTGGCACGTTCGCGACTACGGTCTGTTTGCCGCCAACCCGTTCGGCCTCCATGATTTTGAGAAAAGGCCCGCGCACGCCGGCGACTTCAAAATCCCCGCCGGCCAGAGCGCCACGTTCCGCTACCGCATGATTCTCCACGCCGGCGACGAACAGCAGGCCGGCATCGCCGCGAAGTACCAGGAATACCTCCAATCCACCGGGGTGAACCCCAAACCGCTCGCCGCCGCCAAGGTCAACCCCACCACCGCCAAGTAATTCAGCAACTCCATTACAATTTTCCCAAGTCGCTTATGAACTCCATGGATCGTCGCCAATTCCTCCGCACCACCGCCCTCGCCGCCGGCTCGCTCGGCCTGCTCTCCGGCCTGACCGGCTGCCAAACGCCGGGTGGCGGTCAAGCCGTCGTTCCCACCCCGACCACCATCAAGCCCCGCGGCGCGAATGAAGACATCCGGGTCGCCGTCGTCGGCTTCAATGGCCGCGGCCAGGACCACATTGGCGGCTACAACAAGCTCAAGGGTGTGCGCCTCGTGGCCCTGTGCGACGTGGATTCCAAAGTCCTGGGCCGGGCCGTCCAGGCCCAGAAGGACAAAAACAAGCCCGTCACCGGTTACACGGACATTCGGAAGCTGCTCGAAGACCCGGACATCGACGCCATCTCCATCGCCACGCCCAACCACTGGCATTCCCTCGCCGCCATCTGGGCCGTGCAGGCGGGCAAGGATGTCTATGTGGAGAAACCCGTCAGCCATAACGTCTGGGAAGGCCGGCAATTGGTCAACGCCGCCCGCAAGTACTCCCGCATCGTGCAAACCGGCACGCAGTGCCGCTCCAGCAACGGCTTGATCGAGGCCATCGAATGGCTCCACCAAGGCAACCTCGGCCGCATTCTCCGCGCCCGGGGCCTCTGCTACAAACGCCGTCCTTCCATTCAGAAAACCACCGGCGAACAAAAAGTCCCCGAGACCGTGGATTATGATCTCTGGTGCGGGCCCGCCCCGAAGGATCCGCTGCGCCGCGCGAAGCTCCATTACGATTGGCATTGGGTCTGGCCCACGGGCAACGGCGACCTCGACAACCAGGGCATCCACCAAATGGACATCGCCCGCTGGGCTTTGGGCGAAAAGGAACTCTCCCCCCGCGTTTTCAGCTTCGGCGGCCGCCTCGGTTACGAGGACGACGGCACCACGCCCAACACCCTTACCGTCGTGCACGCCTACAAGAAGGCGCCGCTCATTTTTGAAGTCCGCGGCCTGCCCGAGAAGACCGGCACGGAAAAAATGGACAACTACCGCGGCGCCGGCGTCGGGGTGGTGATTGACTGCGAAAACGGGTACGTGGTCATCCCCAGCTACACCGAAGCCATCGTGTACGACAACAAGGACCGCAAGGCCCGCACGTTCAAGGGCGCATCGGACCATTACCAGAACTTCATCGACGCCGTCCGCAGCCGCAAGGTCGCGGATCTGCACGCGGACATCCTGGAAGGCCATTTGTCCAGCGCCCTTTGCCACACCGGCAACATCTCCTACCGCCTCGGCAAAAATGCTTCGCCGGAGCAAATGCGC
>CAIYZC010000136.1 GCA_903930565.1 uncultured Pedosphaera sp. | reverse complement strand
CCGTATCGCCGACAAGGAAAGTCTCGGCTTCCAAGGGAACGTGACCCGCAACCAGCCCGCCACCGACTTGTATTTCGACAACCGCGCCGTCGATGAGTTGTCGGAGGCGAAGCTTCGCGCACCAGGGGGGATCAAGAAAGACTCGATCGTGGTGCTGGGTGACCGGCCGGTCTTGGGAAGAGTATTCGAGAACGCAGGCCCAATGGGTGGGGTTCCCACCGCCGCCGGGGCCGGCGGTTCCGCCGTCCCCGCCGGCGAACTTCCGCGCGCCAGCACCTACGAGGAAGCGCGAAATTACGTTAATCGCGACGTGGTCACCAATGGCGGCCAATTTACCCGTTACAACCTGGCATTCGACCGCGCCGGGCGCACGCTCAACACCACTGCCGGAACCGCCCCTCTCCAAGCGCAAAATGGCACCTTGGATTGGGCCGATGCGGAGTCCGCGCAACGTTCCCCGGGCAACCCCGCCCTCGGCTACAATTACCAGTTACCGGCGGCGGGGCGAACGGGTGAGGGCCTCGACCAAGTCACCAGCTCAATCGCGGATGGTCGGACCCGGGGTTCGCTCGCCCGGGCGGGCGCGGAAAACTTGGACCGTTCGAAGCAGCTCAGCGAATTGGGCGCGGCGAATCCCGTCTACTTCCGATTGGCGGACGGAGAACCGCCCGCCCCCGGAGCGCCGCCGAGCCTGCCCCCCTCGACCCCCGCCCTGGTCGCCGCCCCGGTGGTGCGGGAAGAGACACTTTTACGCGCCCAATTAGCCCCGGTGACGGTCCCGGAGCCGCCCAGTCGGCCCGCCCAAAAGCTCGCGAAATCCGCCGCCCCGGCGTCGAGCGCCGCCGCAGCCGCCCAGCCGGTACCGGCCGCGGAGCTGGAATTGGCGGAGAAGACGACGGCGACGCCGCCGGCCGCTGGTCTCGAAAAGCGCCCGGAGGCCGCCGGCGAGCCGGCCAACGCCAGCCGCAGACTGCGATCCCTGGCCATCGCCTTGCCACCCGCGGAGCCCACGCCCGCCGACCACGAACAATTGGCGGACTTAACCCGACGGGTGACCGATAGCCCCGTGGCGTTGGGTCAGCGGGACCAATTCGAACTTAGCAAGCGGCTGCCCGAGGTGCCGGACCGCCCGGCCGAGCGCCCCGCCACGCCCGCCGAGTCGCCCCTGCCCGAGATTCTGACCCCGGAGAATCCGTTCTCCACGTTTTCGCTGAACATCGCCGACGTGTCGTTCAAGCTCGCCGCCGCCAGCTTGGAAAAGGGTGTGCTCCCCGCGCCGACCACCGTGCGGAGCGAGGAGTTCCTGAACGCCTTCGATTACCGCGATCCAGCCCCATTGCCGGGGCAACCGATCGGCTTCGCCGCGGAACGGGCGCGCGATCCGTTCGCCCAAAACCGGGATTTGCTGCGGTTCGCCGTGAAGACCGCCGCCTCCGGCCGCGAAGCCGGGCGTCCGCTGAACCTCGTGCTGTTGCTCGACAACTCCGGCTCCATGGAACGTGCGGACCGGGTCCAGATCATCCATGAAGCCCTGCGCGTGCTCGCCGCCCAACTGCGTCCCACGGACACGTTCAGCATCGTGACCTTTGCGCGCACCCCGCGGTTGTGGGTGGACGGCGTGGCCGGCGACCAGGCGGCGGGAGCGGTCGAAAAAGTGTCCGAACTCACCCCCCAGGGCGGCACCAACTTGGAGGAGGCCCTCAAGTTGGCCTACGCCACCGCCGGCCGGCATTACGCCGCGCAGGGCGTGAACCGCGTGGTCCTGCTCACCGACGGCGCCGCCAACCTCGGCGAAGTCACCCCCGCCGCCCTGCAAAGCCAAGTCGAGAAACAAAGGAAACAAGGCATCGCCCTGGACTGCTTCGGCATCGGCTGGGAAGGCTACGACGACGAAGTGCTCGAAGCCCTCGCCCGGCATGGGGACGGCCGTTATGGGTTCCTCAACACGCCGGAGGAAGCCGCCAATGGTTTCGCCGCGCAACTCGCCGGGGCCCTCCATGTCGCGGCGGCGGATGTGAAGGTGCAGATCGAATTCAATCCGCAGCGGGTGACCAGTTATCGTCAGGTGGGCTACACCAAGCACCAACTCACCAAGGAACAATTCCGCGACAACACGGTGGACGCCGCCGAAATCGGCGCGGCCGAAACCGGCAACGCGCTCTATGTGGTCGCCGTCAATCCGCAAGGCGAAGGCCCGGTGGCCACCGTACGCGTCCGCTACCGCGTCCCCGGCACCGACGAGTATCCGGAACATGCGTGGGAAGTGCCCTACGAGGGCAACGCCCCCGCGCTGGCCCAGGCGGGCGGGGCCATGCGCCTGGCCGCCGTGGCCGCCGGTTTCGCCGAATGGCTTGGGGGCAGCCCGTACGCCACGGAAATCAACCCGGACACCCTGCTGCGCGTCCTGGGCGATGTGCCCGCCGCCTGGGGCGCCGACACCCGCCCGAAACACCTCGAAACCATGCTGCGCCAGGCCCAAAGCCTCGCCGGCCACTAACCGCCCCCTGCTTTCGCCAAGCTCGCTACTTATGAAAACCGTGTTCGCCCGCCTCTTCGCTTTGGTCATGCTCGCCGCCGCCGCCGGCGTCCACGCCGCCACGCCGCCGCCCCCGCCGGCCCCGGTCACGCTGCGCGACCGGCAACTCACCGGCAGCCTCGACAACGACCGGGCGGAGTTCACCCTCACGGCCACGGCCGTGGTGCCGGACCGGGCCGGCGGCGCGATTGAATTGCTCAGCGGGCCGCTCGCGCTCACCGACCTGGGGGCGCACGCCAAGTGGCGGTTGCGGGCGGAAACCAACCGTTTCGTGGCCGAGTTCGATCAGGCGGGTGAATACCCCGTGCGCCTTAAATTCCGCGCCGCGGTCACGCACGAAGACCCCTGGCAGAAGGTGGCCTTCCACGTGCCGCCCGGGGCCGTGCTGCCGGTGACGCTCACCGGCCTGCCCGCCGACACCCGGTTCCACTTCGCGGGCGCGGCCCGGCCGGAGCGCACGGGTGCGGATTTCACCAGCTTTCTGCCCGCCGACGGCCGGGTCGACCTCGCCTGGACCGGCAAGCGGCCGGCCGCGGAAGGCAAACTCTTTTACGCCGCCGAACTGTGGGCGCAAATCAGCGTCGCCCCCGGCCTCATGCGCCAAGTGGCGGTGCTCGAATTCCAAGTGATGCAGGGGGAGATGGGCAAAGTCAGCCTGCGCCTGCGCGGCGCGGGCGAAGTCACCCGTGTCCTCGGCGAGCCGGTGCTGGGCTGGTCGGTCACCCCGGTCGCCGGCTCCCCGGACCGGCTGCTCGAGGTGCGGCTGACGCGCCCCCAGAAGGACCGCTTCGCCTTGCAAATCCAAACCCAGACCCCGCTGGGCGCGTTCCCGCAGGTGGCGGACAGCCTGCAACTCCAACCGGAGGGCGCGACCCGTTTCGCCGGTTCGTTGCGCCTGGTCAATGAGGGTGCCGTGCGGCTGGAAGTGCTCCAGGCCGACGGCTTGTCGCAAATCTCCCCCGAGCAATTTCCCGAGACGGACGCCACCAAAGCGGCGTTCCGCCCCGGCGGCGGCCAGCGGTTCGCCTACCGCTTCGCGGGCGGCTCCGCCCGGCTGCGGTTGCAGGCCGACCAAATCCTGCCGGAACTCGCGGTCTCCGAAGTGCTGGCCTACCACCTCGCCGAGAACGAACTGGCGATCGATGCGGAGCTCGAATTGGAAATCCGTGAGGCCCCGCTGCGCGAATTGCTCCTCCGCATTCCCAAAGGCTACGCCCTGGCCAAAATCAGCGCCTCGGGCATGAGCGATTACTTCACCCGCGACGTGCCCGAGTTGCCGGACGCGGAGTTGCGCCTCGTTTACGGCCAACCGGTGTCCGGCCGGCAGGTCATCCAATTGCGCCTGGAGCGCAACCAGCCAGCGGGCGGGGCGTCCTGGCCCCTCCCCCGCATCGAGGTGCCCCGCGCCAAATCCGTGCGCGGCAACCTGGGGGTGGCCGCGGACGCCGGGTTCCGTCTGACACCGGAGCGCACGGTGGCGCTCACCGAACAGGCTACCGCCTTTTTCCCCCGCAAGACCGCCGGCCTCCAGGCCGCCTTTCGCATCGCCGAACCGGCCTGGGAGGCGACGGTGCGCGTGGAACGGCTGCCGCAAACCGTCCAGGCGGATGTGTTGCACCTGTTCTCCATCGGTGAAGGCATCGCCTACGGCAGCAGTGTCCTGAATTACACCGTGGCCGGCGCGCCCATGGGGACGTTCAAGGTGGAACTGGCCGCGGAGTATTTCAACGTGGAATTCACGGGCAAGGACATCCGCAATTGGCAAAAGACGGACGGCGGTTACCTCGTGCAACTGCACACTCCGGTGGCCGGAGCTTACACGCTGCTCGCCACTTACGAACGGCCGTTCAAAGCCCAGGGGGAAACCCTCGCCTTCACGGGCGCGCGGCCGCTGGACGCCCAGGCGGAACAGGGCCACACCCTGGTCGTCAGCGCGTACCAATTCCGCGTGCAGCCGGTCGAGGTTTCCCCCGGCTTGCTGCCGCTCGAACCGGGCGAGGTGCCCGCCGAATACCGGCTGCTCTTCGATGCGCCCCTGCTGGCGGCGTACCGCTACCCCTCCCGCCCCTTCAACCTGCGGCTGGCGCTCAGCCCGCTCGCGCCGGGCGATTCGCTCAGCCAGGTGGTGGACCGCGCGCGCTTGACGACCCGGATTTCCAAAGAAGGACAGGTGCTCACCGAAGCGCTCTACTTCGTCAAAAACCGCGGCAACGCCCACCTGCGGCTCACGCTCGCGCCGGGCACGGAATTGTGGTCCGCCACGGTCAACAACGCGCCGGTGGTGCCGGTCGTGGATGGCGCCGCCAATCTCATCCCCCTGCCCCCGCAGGCGGACCCGGACGCGGTGCTCTCGCTCGTCGTGAAAGTGGCCGCCAAGTCGCCCAATGCCGGCGTCATTCCCATCACCGCCCCCCTGGTCGGCGCGCCGGTGCTGCTGACGGAGTGGCGCCTGGCGCCGGACGAAGGCCGGCGGCTCGAATACCGGCGCGGCACCACGGCCCCGCCGGCGAGCGTGCCGGACCGCTCGGGTTTCGCAGGCCTGGCCGCGTTGTTGACGGGACCGTCCGCGGGGGCGGCCGCCGGGGAACTGGCGTTCGCCCTGGGTCTGATCGTGCTGGCGGGCCTCGTGTGGTGGTACACGGGCCGGCCCGGGGTTTACCGGTTCAGCGCCCGCTTCTGGTTTGGGGGCGTGGTGGGTTTGGGGGCATTGGGCCTGGCGGCGTATGTCCTGACCAATCTCTGCGCCGTGGCCCGCGTGCCCGCCCCCGAAGGCGTCCCGGCGGCGTTGAGCCGGGAACTGAACTTGGAAGCCCCCGTGCAACCGGCGGGCGCGACCATGAGCGTGGAAGTGGCGAACCTGCCGGTTAAAGTGTCCGTCTGGCCCGGTTGGGGCGGGCTTTGGCCGCTGGGACTGGCCGCCGGGCTGCTCCTGGCCGGCTTGATCTTGTTCCGCCGGCTGGCGCCGATCGCCGCGTGGGGATTGCTCGCCTGGCTGATCTTGCGCCGCCCCGATGGGGCGGGCGGCTTCGGCTGGTTGTTAACGGCCTTCCTGGTGGTGCATTTGTTGATCCCCGCCGGTCGGCGACTCCTGCGCCTCGAAACCCGCCCGCGCCGGCAACCGCCCACGCCGCCCGCCGCCCCGTCCACCGGGGCCGCCCCCGCGGCGGCCGCGGTGGTGCTGGCCGCCTTGGGCTGGCTGCTGGCCGGCACGGCTCCCGCCCTGGCCGGGGAAGTCCGGGCCCCCAAGCCCGTCCCGGCCCCACTGCCGGCGGCGACGCCGGAGTTGCTCACCCAGCAGATCCGGGTGGAGGACCGCTTTGTGCTGGCCAAGGCGCACCTGCGGTGGGTGGCCTTGAAAGGCCAATCCTTGTCGTTGGTGACGCCCCCGGCGGTGCTCACCAAAGTGGACTATCCCACCAAAACCCTGCGCTTGGTCGCGGCGAAACCCGGAACCAAAGCGGCGGGTCAATTGGAAGCCCTGGTCGCGGGCACTTATGACATCACCTTGACCTACGAATTGCCCGTGATCACCCGCGGCGAGGAAAATGGATTCTATCTCCCAACGCCCGCGGCCTTGGTGAACGAGGTGCAATTGACCCTGGCCAACTTGGATGTGGAAGTCGTCTGTCCGCAGGCGGTCTTCCGCCGCAAGGAAAGCGGTGCCGCGGGCACCACCGTCGCCACCCTCTCGCTCGCCCCGGAGCCGGGGGCGTGGATCGGCTGGCAGCCGCGTCGGCGCGACGCCCGCAAGGAACAAGCGGTTTATTACGCCGAATTTCAGCAGCTCTACGTGCCCGCCGCCGGCGTGGTCGAAGGCGCCCATTGGGTCACGGTGCGCCCCGCCCAAGGCGAGCTCGCGGAGCTGCTGTTCACCATTCCCGCGGGCGCGACGATCACGGATGTCACCGGCCCCGGGGGCAACGAGGCCGGCAATTCCCAAAACCTGCCGGCCACGGTCTCCCAGTGGCGGTTTGACCCCGACAACCGGCAATTGCGCGTGACGCTGAACCCGCCGCAGTCCAAACCGTTCAGCCTGTTGCTCCGTTCGCAGGCCGCCACCGGTCCCCTGCCCCTCTCGTTGACCGTCGGCCAGATCGCCCTGGAGGGCACCGCCGGCCAGATCGGCCTGCTCGGGGTGGCCACCGGCGGCGAGGTCCAATTGGACGCGGCAACTCCGGAGGGTTGCACGCCGATCAACTTGGAGGATTTCGCCACAGGCTGGGTGCCCGCGGCCTTCGCCGCCCGGTTTCCGGGTCTTGCAGTGCGCCGCGCCTTCCGTGCCGGCGACCCGCGCGGCACCCTCAAACTCCAAGCCTCGGCGGTGGAGCCGGACGTGCGGGTGGAAACGCAGGACACCCTCTCCCTCGGGGAGGATCGCACCGTGCTCGCCGCGAATTGGACGGTGGACATCACCCGCGCCGGCATCTTCAGCCTGAGTTTCGCCCTGCCAGGCGGCTTTGAAGTGGAAGCGGTGGGCGGCAACGGCTTGAGCCACTGGACGGAACTGAAGAGCGAGACGAACCGCGTCATCACCCTGCACCTCAAGGGCCGCACGGAAGGTCGGCAGACCTTTACCGTGAGCCTCGCGGGGCCGGGGGTGCGGGCCACCAACGGCTGGCGCGCCCCGCAGTTGCTCGTTCGCGAAGCAGGCAAACAGCAGGGCACGCTGCTCGTGGTGCCCGAACAAGGCATGCGCCTCCAAGCGGCCACCCGCACCGGGGTCACCCAACTGGACCCCCAAAAGTCCGGCGTGCGCCAAAAAGGCGTCCTCGCTTTCCGGATGCTGCAAGCCACCTGGCTGTTGACTCTCGACCTGGAGCAGGTTGAACCGTGGATCCAAGTGACCAGCCTGCAACAAGCGCTCATCAACGAAGCCCAAGTGCGGGTCACGGCGAATCTCCAATACCAAATCGAAAACACCGGTTTGAAGAGCCTGCGCGTGCGGCTCCCCGCCAACGCCGCCGGCGTCCGGTTCCAAGGCGATCAAGTGGCCGATTTTCTCCCCGTGCCCGGCGGAACGAACGCGGCGGGTCAAATCTGGGAAATTAAGTTGCACCGCCGGGTCATCGGCCAATACCGCCTGCAAGCGGCCTACCAAACGGTGCTGCCCGAACGCGCCCCGGCCGCCGAACTGCGGGGCGTGGAAGCGCTCGAAGTTAACCTGCAACGCGGGTTCGTCACCGTCGAGGCGGCGGGCCGGTTGCAAGTGCGCGCCGAGGCGCCGCCCGCCGCCCTGCAGCCCACGGAATGGCAGGGCATCCCCCGCGCCCTCCAGCAGGACCTGCCCGGCGGCACCGCCAGCCTGGCCTACCGCTTGGTTGAGCCCGCCTTCACGCTCCCGCTCAAGCTCGAACGCCACGAGGCCGCCAAACTGCTGCCCGCCCGCGTCAGGGAGGTGCAGTTGGCCTCCATTCTCTCCGATGACGGCGTCATGCTCACCCGCGCGCGGTTGGACTTGGCGCCCGGAGACAAGCGGTTGTTGGAACTCACCCTGCCGCCCGACTCCAAATTTTGGTTTGCGTTTGTGAACCAAAACGCGGTCTGGCCGCGCCGGGCCGGGGAACGCATCCTCATCCCCTTGGAACCGCCCGCCAAAGGCAGCGACTCCCTCCCCGTGGAATTCTATTACACCAGCCCCTTGAAACCCGCCCAAGCCCGCGCCTTGGATTGCCAGCTCCTCGCCCCCAAATTCGACCTGCCGCTCGAAAACGTCACCTGGCAGGTCCATCTGCACGAGCGTTGGCGCGTGCGGGACTGGGCCGGCGCGTTTCAGTTGGAAACGAACGAAGTCGCCGCCGCTCCCGTTGCCGTCACGCTCGAATCCTACCTCCAACAGTCCGCCCAGTTACGCCAGGCTAAAACCGCGGCCGCCGAGGAGATGCTGTTAATGGGCAATTCCCTCTTGGAGAAGGGCGATCCGCAACAGGCCCGCCGCGCATTCCAAGCCGCTTACGGGCTGAGCCAGGGGGACCTCGCTTTCAATGAGGACGCCCGGGTGCAACTCAACAACTTGAAGCTGCAACAAGCCCTGGTTGGCCTGAACGTCCGCCAATCCATCAACGCTCCCGCCGACACCGCCCCCGCCGCCAAACTCCGCGACCGCCTCGGCCGCACCACCCTTAATTACTCGCAACAGGACGCGAAAGACCTCATCAGCAACAATAGCGCGGATGACAACACCGCGTTCATGAAGCTCGCGGGCCGCCTCATTCAACAACAGGACGCCGCCATCAGCCGCCCCGCCGCCATCCGCGCCACGCTCCCCGAAGGCGGACGGCAATTGACCTTCCGCCGCGCGGTGGTCGTGGATCCTTGGGCCGATTTGCGCATCGACTTAACCACCCAAAGCGCCGCCGCCACCTCTTGGTCCCTGCGGGTCGTGGTGCTGGGGTTCACCCTGCTGCTGCTCGCCGCCATCAGCCTCGGCGCCCGCGCCCTGCGCCCGACAGAATCGTAACCTCCGAGTGCGCCCGCCGCTGATCAATGATTGGCGGAGGGCGCAAGTTGCGCCGGTTTCAAGGTCCAAGCCTGCAACCGCGCCTGCTCCAGAATCCGGGGAGCGCGAAAGCCCTCGGGATGAATGATCCACCCTCCGAACACTTTGGCGGAATCCTCCGCAATCCGGCGGGCGGGCAACACGACCGTTTGCCGGCCCATGGGAAAATTGTCGGCGGGGGCAAAGGCCCGTCCCGGTTGCTGTTCGTCAGCCGCCGCCGCCAGCGCCACCAAATAATCCGCCGGAGGCACCGCGATTGCCCCGATCATGACCCGGGCCGGAATCCGGCCTTGGGTCGCCAAATAATTCCGCACATCCCCCACCGAATCGCGCAAAGCGTAGCCATCGATCGCCTTGGGGGTTGAGTTGGTGGGCGGCGGCGAGTCCGGCCCCAGCAGACCCCGGATGGGGAGCGGCAATTTCAATTCCGCCCCGGTGGTCCAAGCGGCAACGACGCTGCTCAACGCGTCAAATTGATCCGCCAAGGAAAATGCACGCTTGGTGCCCACCATGAAATCCAGTCCGCTGGCGCGGTCCGCCAAGATGCGCCGGGTCATCCGGATCAACTCCTCGCGGGTGGCGCCTTCGGTGCGGATCAAATCGGGGTAAATCAACGGCAAATCGGCGGCCGTCACAAAACGGATCTCCGGCAGCGAACGAAGGTGATCCAAATATTGGGCGAACTGCCGGAAAGCGGCATCGGTTTCCGCCGGCGTGAGCTGGGGTGGCGGACGCCATTGCTCGCGCGGAGGATTGGCGCCGCGGCGGAAATTGACGCCGTCCCAGAACTCGCGATGGATCCACTCGCAGGGATGGTAGTAGATGCTAATGAGCCCGCCGTCCGCTTCGGCGGCCAACCGCCGGGCAATCCCACCCACCCGGGCCTTCGCAGGTTCCAGTGCGGCCGGATCGTGCAGGTCCATCCGCGTCTGGTTGACCCCCAAATTGAACACATTCAGCGCGCCGGCGTACCAAAACGGCCTATTTTCCAACCCGACTTGGGAACCGTCGTCCAAGTAGCACGGCACCCCGTGCGGGGCGACCGCCATGCCCGCCAGCGCGCCGATGGCCTGCGGAGCCCAGGAGGAGCCGGGTTGGCCGTAGCAGGCCAGCTCCGATACGCGGAAAATACGCCGCACGTCCGCCGCCCCGGGTCCTTCGCGGCGGTTGAACTCAGCGACGCCATCCAACCAACCGCATTCGGCGAGGTATTCGGACGGGGTGGGATGGACGGAATGGAAGTTGGCGTGGTAACCGATCGCATGGCGGCCCAGCGCCGCGATGACATCCCGGCGCCCGCGCTGCTCCAGCACCCGCGCCTTCTCCCCCACCACCTTGAAGGTGGCGCGCAGGCCCCGCTCCGTCAGGAGGTTGGCCAGGCGGAGGCAGGCGTCATCGTCGTTCGGGGAAAGGTAGTCCTCGGTGTCAAACCAGAGAATCACCCGCACCGGGGAGGCTCCCGCCGATGCCACGCCCCCAAGCAGCGCGGCGAGCAACCCAAGGGCGGTCAGCAGGCGGCGCATGGGGGAAGGCGGAAATCAGGCGCCCTGGAAGGGCTCCAGCGAGGTATCCCGGACCGGGATCCCCTTGAACTTGCGCGTGAGGTCGATGAGGGATTGCTCGACCGCCATGCGCTCCAAGCTGGAAGCGCCGACGAACCCAACGCAGTCGGTGTGCGCGTTGATATAGGCCGCATCTTCCGGCGTGCAGATCGGGCCGCCGTGGGAGAGAAAGAAGATGTCCTTCCGCACGCTGCGCGCCCCGTCAATGATCGTCTGGGTGCGTTTCACCGCATCGTCCATCGTGCACACCGCGCCCGTCACCCCGATGGAGCCGCCGATCGTAGTGCCCACGTGGGCGATGATGGCGTCCGCGCCGGCCTCGGCCATGGCTTTCGCCTCTTCCGCCGTGGCGACATAGACGATACTGAACAAGTCCATCTTCCGCGCCAGTGCCACCATCTCAAATTCTTTTTTCACGCTCATGCCCGTTTCTTCGAGCACTTGGCGGAAATGGCCGTCCACGATGGTGTGCGTGGGGAAATTGTTGACGCCCGAAAAGCCCATGTCCTTGACCTGGAGCAGCCAATGCCACATGCGGCGGCGGGGGTCGCTGGCGTGAACGCCGCAGATCACCGGAATCTCCTCGACGATGGGCAGCACTTCGTACTCCCCAATTTCCATGGCCACCGCATTGGCGTCCCCGTAGGCCATCAGGCCGGCCGTGGAGCCATGCCCGGCCATGCGGAATCGGCCGGAATTATAAATGATGATCAGGTCCGCCCCACCGCGCTCAATGAACTTGGCGCTGATCCCGGTCCCGGCTCCGGCGGCGATCAAGGGTTGCCCGTTTTTCAGGGTGGAACGGAGGCGCTCGATGACTTCTTTGCGGGTGTAGGGGTTTCCTTTTCCAGTCCAGGGATTCGGCATAAGCAGTCGATCAGTGGCAAAGTTGAGCTGAGACGAAAAAAATGAAAATGGCGACCCTAACGGGAATCGAACCCGTGCACCCGCCGTGAAAGGGCGGTGTCCTAACCGCTAGACGATAGGGTCGTCAAGGAAGATGAAGCATACGTCAAAGCCGGAGCTTGTCACGTATTATTTCACGCTCACTGCAAAATTAATTTAACCCACCTCGCCGCCCCTGGCCAGCATTACTTCGACGAAGGCCAAAATAATGCGGACGGGCGGATGGACGTCAGGGGGCGTCCTCGGGCAAAGGCCGTCCTTTGGTCTCCGGGAGGAACGGCAGCGCCATCAAACCCAACAGAAAAATGCCGCTCATCCAGCAGCCGGCATTGCGAAACGCCAGCAATTTGGCCTCCGGGGTGTTCGCCCCATGCGCAAACCAAGCCCGCAATTCCCCCATGAAAAACGGCCCGCCCGCCGCCACGAAGCGCCCCACGTTGTAGCAAAAACTGGTGCCGGTGCTGCGCAGGCTGACCGGGAACAACTCTGGCAGATAAATCGCGAAACCCGCAAAGAGGGACAATTGAAAGAAGCCCATCATCGGCAGCATCCAGAAAATATCCGAACGGGTGTTGAAATACTTGAAAACCAACACCGTGCTGAGCAGCGCACAAATAAATCCGAGGGCAAAAACGGGTTTGCGACCATGCCGGCTGGCGAGTTTGGTAAAAATCATCATACCGGCGAAGGCGCCCAAATTCTGGAAAATAAGCGTCAGCCCCGTCCACATGGTGCTGTAGCCCTTGATTTTTTCGGGCGCGATGTTTTCGCTCTTGAGCATGCGGCCAATGACGTCCTTGGTGAGCTCAGGGCTGAAGAAGCCGATGCCCCACAAGCCGATCACCCCGGACACACACAACAACATGCCCATCAAGGCCCGACCTCGCCAACGGGGATCCCCCAACAAAGAGCGGTAGCTGCCGAATTGCACCCCCGTGATTTTTCCCGCCGCCCGGGCCTTGACCCATTTCTCCGGTTCTTTCAGCCGAATTTGAATAAAAACACACAGAAAAGCGGGCAAGGCACCGATGAGGAACATCCAACTCCAGGCGCTTCCCGGGGTGATTTTCCAAGTCTCCAACCAGCCTACAAATATGCCAATGGCCCCGGCGGTGACGTTGCCCACGGCGGACAACGCCTGCAACACCCCCAAAGCATGCGGCCGCGCTCCATCCGGCAAGGAATCCGCCACCAAGGCCACCGACAAGCCAAAAACACCCCCGACGCCCAGACCCGTCAAAAAACGGAAGGCTTCGAACATCGGCACACTCGTAGCGAAAGCCGACAAACCAGTGAATATGGAGTACATCAGCACCGTAAGCGCCAACGTTTTGGCACGACCGATGCGATCTCCAACGGATCCGAAAATCAAACCACCCAAGGCCCACCCCGCCACGAAAATGGCCGTAGCGGCGCCGGCCAAACGACCCAAATCCGCCCCCTTGGGGGCCAACGCTTCGAGCGCCGAGTTGCGAGCGAGAATAAACAACTGTTGGTCCAGACAGTCGAACAGCCAGGCCAGTGAGGCCACGGCGAAAACGAACCAATGGCCACGATTCATTTGACGCCACCAAGGAATCTCGTTTACCGGTGATTTTGTGGTCATGCGTCAGGATGGATTTTGGATTGTTGCAACGGCCCAGTTTGTACAAATCCACCACCTCCCCGCCAAGCACCAAATCATCCCAGAAAAGCAAAAAGCCCGTTCCGAAGAACGGGCTGGTGAAAAGAGGGCGGGACGGATCAGGCCTTGGCGGCGACGGCGGCCGGCTCGGCCACGACAACCGCGGCGGCTTCGGGCAGGTCGACCCATTCCAAAATCGCCTTTTGGGCCGCGTCACCCGGACGTTGTTCCAGATGCATGATGCGGGTGTAACCACCGGGGCGTTGTTTATAGGC
Source organism: uncultured Pedosphaera sp. (assembly GCA_903930565.1). GTDB lineage: Bacteria > Verrucomicrobiota > Verrucomicrobiia > Limisphaerales > Pedosphaeraceae > CAIXFN01. The sequence goes on along the minus strand of CAIYZC010000136.1, from coordinate 15,745 downwards.
GCCGGCAATCTCGCTGAAAAGGATGCGCACGGCATCTTGTTGGTGCAACCGGGCCACGGCCAAACGGCGGTCGTGAAGCGTGCCGGACTTGCCGAGGGTGACCATCTTCTCCGCCACGGAGCGGGCGGCCTTGGCTTTGGCCAAAGTGGTGGTGATGCGTTTGTGCAGGATCAGGCTGCAGACCATATTGGCCAACATGGCGTTCCGGTGGGTACCGGTGCGCCCCAACTTGGCGGTTCGCTTTAAGTGTCGCATAAAAGATTATTCGTTCGTTTTGGGTTCGGCCGCCGCGGTGTCTTCCTTGGGCGCTTCGAGCGTGTCCGCGTCGAAAGTCATGCCCAAAGTCAGACCGAGGGTGGAAAGCTTTTCCTTGATTTCGTTCAAGGACTTTTTGCCGAAATTGCGGTATTTGAGCATTTCGGCTTCGCTCTTCATCGCCAACTGACCGACGGTGGTGATGTTCGCGTTGTTGAGGCAGTTCGCGGCGCGGACGCTCAGCTCGATTTCGTTGACGCTCATCGCCAACAATTTCTTGAGCTTGGTCTTCTCCTCGTCCTGCTTGTCCACCACTTCTTCGAACTCAACGGCGTTCTTGTCGTAACCGACAAACACATCCAGATGATGTTGGAGAATGGCGGAAGACTGCGTGAGGGCGTCGTCCGGGGTGATGCGGCCGTCGGTCCAGATTTCGACCAAGAGACGATCGTAATCGGTGCGCTGACCGACGCGGGCGCTTTCCACGGCGTAGCGGCAACGGGTGACCGGCGAGAACAGGGAATCAATGGCGATGACACCGATGGGTTGATTCGGCTTCTTGTTCTCGTCGCCCGGGCAGAAACCACGGCCCACTTTGACTTCGAGCTCCATCTCGAGCTTCTTCTTTTTGTCCAAAGTGCAAATGCGCTGCTTTGGATTCACCAACTCAATGTTGTGGTTGAGGGTGATGTCGCCGGCGGTGACTTCGCCTTCCTTGTTGACGGAAAGCAGCAGGGTCTGCACCTCGCGGCTGTGCGCCTTGAACAGAATCTTCTTCAGATTCAACACGATGTCGGTGACGTCTTCGACGACACCATCCACAGTGGTAAATTCGTGCATCGCCCCGTCGATCTTGACGGAGGTGATGGCGGCGCCCTCCAGGGAGGAGAGCAGAACCCGGCGGAGGGAGTTGCCGATGGTGTGGCCGTAACCCGTTTCAAAGGGTTCCGCCACAAATTTGGCATACGTTTCCGTGGCGGTGGACTCTTCCTTGGTCAACCGCTTGGGCATTTCAAAACGACCTAAACGAACTGGCATGTTGTCTCTTTCCGGCAAATGTAATCTGACCCCGTCGACTGTATTCCCCCAGTCGACCGGGCCCGTGTATTTGCCTTAATATGCCCCCTCGCGGGGGCGGGTTGGCTTAGCGGGAATAAAATTCAACGACGGCCTGCTCGTTCGCGATGGGTTGGATTTCATCGCGGGAGGGGACGCGCATGATGACCCCCTTGAAGCCGTCCTTGTTCAAGGACAGCCAATCGGGCACCGCGCGGCTGGTGGAACTTTCCATGTTCTTGGTGGCCAACTGACGGGACACGCTGTTGTCCTTGATTTCCACCACGTCGTTCACCTTGAGGGCGAACGAGGGAATGTTGACCTTGCGACCATTGACTTTGACATGGCCGTGGGCGGTCAATTGGCGGGCGGCGGCGCGGGTCGAGGCGAAACCGAGATGGAACACCACGTTGTCCAAACGGGTCTCCAAGATTTGGAGCATTTGTTCACCGGTGACACCGCGGCGCTTGAGCGCGCGTTCGTACACCCCACGGAACTGCTTTTCCATGAGGCCGTAGTAATAGCGCATCTTCTGCTTTTCGATCAGGCCCAGGCCGTAATCGGTGTGCTTGCGGCGGGACTTGGGACCATGGACGCCGGGACCGTAGTTACGGCGTTCGAGATATTTGGAAGGGCCAAAGATGGCCACGCCGAAACGGCGGCTGATGCGGACGCGGGGACCTGAATAACGAGCCATGAAAGATTAGGAGTAAAAGGTTAAAGTGGGGAGGTTTACACGCGGCGCTTTTTGCGGGGGCGGCAACCGTTGTGGGGCACGGGCGTCACGTCTTTGATAACGGTGACTTCCAAGCCGATGGCCTGCAGGGCGCGGATGGCGGATTCGCGGCCGGAGCCGGGACCGTTCACGCGCACTTCCACTTCGCGCATGCCATGGGACATGGCCTGGCGGGCGGCGTCCTGAGCCACTTGCTGGGCGGCGTAGGCGGTGCTTTTGCGGGAGCCCTTGAAACCCACGCGACCGGCGCTGGACCAACCGAGCAGGTTGCCGTGCAAGTCGGTGATGCTGACCTGGGTGTTGTTGAAGGTGGCCAGAATGTTGGCGATCCCAACAGCAATGTTCTTGGCACCCTTGGCCTTGATGATCTTCTTCGCATTGGGATCATCACCCAACAGTTCCGCCGCGGTGGGCGCGGAGACCGCGGCCACGGGAATGTCAGACTTGGGAGCTTCGGCTCCTTCGGCGGGTTTGGCGCCCTTCGGGGCCTTGGGTTCCGGAGCGGCGGCGCCCTCCGGTTTCGGAGCGCTCTTGGGAGCGGGTTTCTTTTTGAGTTCTTCAGCCATACGGGGAAATTAGTGGATGCCGGTCTTGGCGTTGGGGTTGCGTTGCACACCGACCGTCTTGCGCGGCCCCTTGCGGGTACGGGCGTTGGTCTGGGTGCGTTGACCGCGGACGGGCAGGCTGCGCAGGTGACGAATCCCACGATAGCACTTGATGCCCTGAAGCCGCTTCAAATTCATGCCGAGTTCGCGGCGGAGGTCGCCCTCGATCACGTACTTGCCATCCTGGATGGCGTGCACGATCAGCGACATCTGCTGCTCGCTCAAATCCTTGGCGCGAATGCTCGGATCGATCTTCGCGTGTTCAAGGATGATTTTGGCATTGACGGGTCCAATGCCATAAATGTAGCGGAGCGCGATATCAATTCGCTTCTCGCCCGGAATCTCAACACCAATAATGCGTGCCATAAAATTTTAAAATTAGCCCTGCCGTTGCTTGTGGCGGGCGTTCGTGCAAATGACGCGAATAACGCCTTTGCGACGGACCACTTTGCAATTTTCGCAAAGCTTCTTAACTGATGCGCGAACTTTCATAATTCTTTCTCGTTCCAAACTATCCCGCCTTTCGACAAATCGAAAAGCGACATTTCCAACCGAACGCGGTCACCCGGTTGCAACGCAATCGCGTTGCGCCGGTCACGCCCCCGCCAGTGCGCCAGCACCCGGTGGCCATTGGCCAGCACCACCCGGTACAACTGCGCCGGGAGTGGTTCCTCCACGGAACCTGCTACTTCAATGACACCCTCGCGGGCCATGTCATGATCTCCGGCAAACCCTCGGTCACCAAGACCGTATGCTCAAAATGGGCGGATAGTGAACCATCAACCGTCACCACTGTCCAGCCATCTTTTAATATTTTTACCGCCGACCGGCCGGCATTAACCATGGGCTCAATCGCCAACGTCATACCCGGCCGCAATTTCGTGCCGCTTTTGCCGTCATCGAAATTCGGAATCTGCGGTTCCTCGTGCATGTTGCGACCCACTCCATGCCCGACAAATTCCCGCACCACACTAAATCCGTTCGCTTCCACGTACTTCTGGATGGCGCGCGAAATATCCACGACCCGCTTGCCCGGCACTGCTTGGGCAATCCCCTCGTGCAAGGACTTTTCCGTCACATCCATCAGCCGTTGGGCCGCCAGATCACAGCCCCCCACCGCCACCGTCCGGGCGGTGTCACCGATAAAGCCGTTGTGAACCACGCCCACATCCAAACTCACAATATCGCCGAATTCCAAACGCCGGGGTCCGGCCAAACCATGAACGACCTGGTCGTTCACCGAGATGCAAATCTGGCAAGGATACTGCCGATATCCCAAAAAGGCGCTTTTGGCACCGTGCGCTTTAATCCGCGAACCGGCGAATTCATCCACTTCCCGGGTGGTTTGACCCGGCTTGATCCAGGCCGCAACCTCATCGAGCACCGTTCCCGCGAGCACGCAGGCGGGGCGCATCGCTTCCAAGTCGCGTTCGGTCTTGAGGACGATCATGTGGCCGGATTTGCCGGTGCGCCCGGAACAAACCGGAATTCACAGCAGCGTTTCAAGCACCTTAGAAGGCGCCGCGATTACGAGGACCGCCGCTACCGGAACGACCAGCTTTAAAAAAGCCGTCATAATGCCGGTTAAGCAGGTGGGTTTGCATTTGCCGCATGGTGTCCAGCAGCACGCCCACCATAATGAGCATACTCGTTCCACCGAAGAAGGTGGCGACCCCGTAAGGGACATGGAGCTTCTTGGCCAAGACCACCGGAATCACGGCAATGATGGTCAGGAACACGGCCCCTGCCAAGGTAATCCGGCTCATCGAGTTGTGCAGGAAATCCGCCGTCGCCTGCCCGGGGCGAACGCCCGGAATATAGCCGCCATTTTTCTTGAGGTCGTCCGCGATCTGGAGCTCGTTGAACTGCGTGGCCGTCCAGAAGTAGGAGAAGAACAAAATCATGAGCGTGTAGATGACAAAGTACCAAGTTTCACCCTCATTGAGGACGTTGCCGATCCAAGTGAAGAGTTTGATGTGGTAGGTTACCCCAATGGACTGAAAGAAGCGCTGCGGAATCATCAAAATTGCTTGCGCAAAAATGATGGGCATGACGCCGGAAAAGTTCAGTTTGAGCGGCAGGTAGGAACTTCCCCCTTGCATCATCTTGCGGCCCACGGCGCGCTGGGCGTATTGAACGGGGATTTTGCGCTGAGATTGGGTCACGGCAATGACGCCGCCGACCACGAGGGCCAGTAATCCGCAGAGCAGAATAGCATGACCATAATTGAACTGAGCCTCGCCACTAGCAGGATGAAACATGTCCAACAAGGATTGTCCGGCCATCGGCAGGCGGGCCAAAATGCCAATCGTGATGATCAGCGAAACACCATTGCCAATCCCGCGCTCGGTGATCTGTTCCCCCAACCACATGAGGAGCATGGTGCCGGTGGTGAGAATGATGACCGTTTGGATGCGGTACCACCAAATGTTGTCATACAAGACCAACGAGCCTTGGAATCCGCCAAAACCAGGAACGGAGGAAGGGTTTTCCCAACCAATGGCCATGCCAAAGCCGTAAGCCAGGCAGAGCAGCACCGTAAGATACCGGCTCCATTTGATAATTTTGACCCGTCCACCCTCTTCGCGGGCTTGCTTGCTGAGGCTCGGCACTATGGCCGTCAACAATTGGAGCACGATGGTGGCGCTGATGTAGGGCATGATTCCGAGGGCGCCGAGAGCGCAGTTCTCGAGCGCCCCGCCCGTAAAGAGACTGTAAACGCCGAGCACACCGCCGTTGCCGCTGCCCTGGGCCTCAAAGAACCGCTTCAAGGCGTCGCCGTTTAGACCGGGCACGCGGATGTAGGCTTCCAACCGGCAAACTCCCAACACGAACAAGGTGAAAAGAATGCGCGATTTGAGCTCCGGTATTTTGAAGCAATTGAGGAAGGTATTAACGATGGAGGCGAACATGTCTGGCTATAAACCGAATTAAGCGGCTGCTTTGCCCTTGGCGGCGGGTTTCGCCACCACTTCGCAAGTCCCCCCGAGAGCCTCAATTTTGGCGCGGGCGGTGGCGCTAAAGGCATGGGCGCTGACGGTCAATTTCTTGGTCAGGTCGCCCTGGCCGAGAATTTTGATGCGGCGCAGTTTGCCATTGGCCAAACCAAGGGTGCGCAAAGCGGTTTCATCCACGCGCGCGCCGTCGTCGAATTGGTTCAGTCCCGCCAAGTTCACGGGAATATAATCCACCGTGTGCCGGGCGTTGTTGAACCCGCGTTTGGGCATGCGGCGAATGAGGGGCATCTGCCCGCCTTCGAAACCAACGCGGATGGAACTACCGGAACGGGCGGTTTGGCCCTTGCCACCACGACCGCTGGTCTTGCCATGGCCGCTGGATTCGCCCTGGCCGAGCCGCTTGCGGCGGTGTTTGGCACCCGGGCGGTGTTTCAAATCATGTAAACGCATAAACTTAAGCTGTGATCACTGCGGTGGCGGGGGCGGGGACAACGGAGGGCGCGGGAGCGGCCGCTTCGGGCTTGCGGATCGTCAAGCCGCGGCTGCGGTAAATGTCTTCGCGCAGGCGGAGACGCAGGAGGGCTTTCAGCGTGGCTTTCACCACGTTGGCCGGGTTCTTCGAACCCAATGACTTCGTGAGGATGTCTTTGACGCCGGCGGATTCCAACACGGCGCGCACGGTCTTGCCCGCGATGATGCCGGTACCGGGAGAGGCCGGACGCAGCAAAATTTTGGCGCCGTCAAAGGTGCAATAAACTTCGTGAGGGATGGTGACATCCTTGAGGAGCACGCCGACCATGTGGGCCCGGGCGAGCTCGCCGCCCTTGCGGATGGCGTCAGCAACTTCGCTGGCTTTGCCGAGGCCGATGCCAACCTTGCCACGGCGGTCGCCGACGACCACCAAGGCGCTGAAGTTAAAACGACGGCCGCCCTTGACGACCTTGGCGGAGCGGTTAATAAACACAACCTTTTCGGTCAGTTCCTTGGAATTCGCCCCGTCTTGGGAATTGTCCGGATTGTCGCCGCCGGGGCGGTTGCGCCGGTTGCGGCCGAAGCTGCTCCGTCCGCCGCGGTTGTCCGAGCTGTCAGTCTTAGGTAATTCTGCCACAATATAAGAGGAGTTGGATTAAAATTCGAGGCCGGCTTCACGCGCGGCTTCCGCCAGCGCCTTGACCTTGCCGTGGTAACGTTTGGAACCACGGTCGAACACGACATGTTTGATGCCCTTGCCCTTGGCCGCTTCGGCGGCGAGGGTGCCAATGATTTTGGCGGAGGGAACGTTGGCGGCCAGTTTCTCCCGGTCCGGCGTGGATTTCATCACCGTGGAGGCGGCAGTCAAGGTCAGCCCCTTGGTGTCGTCGATAAACTGAACATGAATGTTCTCGTTGGAGAAGCAGACACTCATGCGGGGGCGGGTCGCGGTGCCGACGACTTTTTTGCGAATGCGCCAACGGCGCAACTGCTGCAAACGCTGTTTCTTTTCGGTTCTCATTATTTTGGTGGGTCACGGAATGGCCGTAACCCTTAATTATTACTGTACGGTCTTGCCTTCCTTGCGAATAACCTTCTCGTCGGAATAACGAACACCCTTGCCCTTGTACGGTTCGGGCGGGTAGAAGGCGCGGATTTCCGAGGCGACTTTGCCCACCACCTGTTTGTCGGGTCCTTCAATGGTCAATTTGGTGTTTTCTTCCACCGTGACCTTGATCTGGTCGGGGATCGGGTAAAGCAACGGGTGGCTGTAGCCCAAGCTCAAATTGACATGCTTGCCCTGGACGGCGGCTTTGAAACCGACGCCCTGAATGCCCAAGCGTTTGACAAATCCTTCGCTCACACCCTTGACCATGTTGTTGACCAACGCGCGGCTCAATCCGTGCATGGCCTTGGCCTGGGCGTCGTCGCCATCACGGCTGACGACGATCTTGCCCTCTTCGAGTTTCAAGCTGGTGCGGCGGTTGAGTTCGAGGTCGAGCTTGCCCTTCGGACCTTCCACGGAGACCTTTTGCCCCGCCACGGTGACTTTCACCTTGGGCGGAACGACGATCGGTTGCTTTCCAATGCGTGACATAAACTTCTTCCAAAAATTACCAAACGTAACAAATCAACTCGCCGCCCAGGTTGCTTTTGCGGGCCTGGGTGCCGGTCATGACGCCTTGGGAGGTGCTGACCACGGAGATACCCAAACCACCCAAAACGCGGGGGATTTCGGTCGCCCCGACGTAACGGCGCAAACCGGGGGAGCTGATGCGCTTGAGTCCTTCGATGACGCTGCGCTTGCCCTCGTATTTGAGCTTGACTTTGATGGTCTTGAAGGGTTTGGTTTCGACGGCCACTTCGGCCACGTAACCTTCCTTCTTCAAAATCCACGCGATGCTCTCCTTCATTTTGGAATGAGGCATTTCGACCTGGGGCAACTGCACGCGGCTGGCGTTGCGGATGCGGGTCAACATGTCGGAAATGGTGTCGGTCATAAAATTACCAGCTCGCTTTCGTCACCCCGGGAATCAAGCCGTTGAGCGCCCCCTCGCGGAAGGTCATACGGGAACAATTAAACTTGCGCAGATAACCATGACGACGGCCGCTCATGGCGCAACGGTTCACCAAGCGGGTGGGACTGGCGTTGCGGGGCAGTTTGGCCAAACCGGCGTAATCGCCCTTGGCTTTGAGTTCCGCCCGGATCGCGGCGTATTTCTTGACCGTAGCGGCCTTCTTCTTGTTCCGTTCCAACCAGGATTTCTTTGCCATAACTTAACGACCTCCTTCAGCGAAGGGCATGCCCATGAGTTTCAGTAAATCCATCGCTTCAGCATCGGTGGGGGCGCTGGTCACGATGGTGATGTCCATGCCTTGCTGCCGTTTAATCTTGTCGAGCTCGATTTCAGGGAAAATGGTTTGGTCCGACACCCCGAGCGAGTAATTGCCGCGACCGTCAAAGGAACGGGTGGAGGTGCCACGGAAATCACGAATCCGGGGCAGCGCCGCCGCGACCAGGCGGTCGAAAAATTCATACATCGCTTCGCGACGCAGGGTGACACGGCAACCGATGGGTTGGTTTTCGCGGAGTTTGAAGTTCGCGATGCTCTTGCGGGACTTGCTGATGACCGGTTTGCGGCCGGTGATCATGGTCAAATCCTTGGCGGCGTCATCAATGGCGCCCTTTTCCAAGGAAGCGCTCACGCCCATGTTCACAACGATCTTTTCGAAGCGCGGAACTTGGTGAACGTTTTTATACTGCCGCTGGGCAATCAATGCCGGGCGAACTTCGTTGACGTATTTCTCGTAAAGTCTCGGTTTCATAACTGTCAATTCGTCGCCGTTCCCGTGGCCGCCGCGCGTTTCGCCGCCTTCGCGTCGAATTTCTCCGCCGCCATCACATTGGAAATGTGGATGGTGCCTTCGCGTTCGATAATGGCGCCGTTGGGCTGGTTGGCGTTCTTCTTCATGTGCTTCTTGATGATCGCCAAGCCTTCAACGATCACCCGTTCTTTCTTGGTCTGCACGGCGATAATTTTGCCGCGTTTGCCGCGCTCGGCGCCGGCGATGACGACGACTTCGTCGCCCTTCTTCACGTGGAATCTCTTCATAACGTCAAATCACTTCCGGGGCCAGCGAAACAATTTTCATGAACTTCTTGTCGCGCAATTCCCGCGCCACGGGCCCGAAAATGCGGGTCCCGCGCGGATTCTGCTCCTTGTCGATAATGACAATGGCGTTGCTGTCAAAGCGAAGATAGGAGCCATCTTCGCGGCGGATGGCCTTGCGGGTCCGAACCAAAACCGCGTCCACCACATCACCCTTTTTCACGGTGCCATCGGGGGCGGCTTCCTTGATGTGGGCCTTGATCACGTCGCCGATTTCGGCGTAGCGCTTGTTGCGCCCGATCACGCCGATGGTGGCCGCGCGTTTCGCGCCGGTATTGTCGGCCACATCCAAAATGGAACGAACCTGTAACATAAATTAAAGTGGAAAAATCAAGCCGCAACGGGACCGTCGGTGAGCGCCCGTTCGACGATCTGAACGAGCCGCCAGTTTTTGTTTTTGGAAATCGGGCGGGTTTCCTCGATGCGCACTTGGTCGCCCACGCGCGCGTCGTTCTTTTCGTCGTGGGCGTAGAACTTGGAGTAGCCGGTGACGATTTTCTTAAAACGGGGATGCGGAAACCGGCGTTCAACACGCACGACAATGGTTTTCGCCATCTTGTTGGAGATGACCAAGCCGACGCGCTCTTTGCGTTGGCCGCGTTGGTTCGGGACGGACGGGGTGGTAGTGGATTCAGCCATACAAATTGAATTAAGCCGCTTTCTTCCGCATCTGGCTCATCCGGGTTTCCACCCGGGCGATATCGCGCCGGATAGTCCGCAACCGGGCCGGCTTTTCGAGCTGGCTGCTCGCCTGCTGCAAACGCAGGTTGAACATTTCCTGCCGGAGCTCGCGCCCCAGGGCCGACAATTCGACCAGCGTGCTGTCTTTCAGCTTGGGATCAGACATTTTCATAAAACTTCCTTATGCGATCTTGTGCCGGGAAATGAACTTGGTCGCAATCGGGAGTTTGGTCGCCGCCAAGCGAAGCGATTCGCGGGCCACGGCTTCCGTCACTCCGTCCACTTCAATCAGAACATTGGCGGGCCGAATGACGGCCACCCAGGATTCCAACGGACCTTTGCCCTTGCCCATTCGGGTTTCCAACGGCTTCTTGGTGTAGGACTTGTCCGGGAACACCCGGATCCAGACCTTGCCGCGGCGTTTCATGTGACGGGTCACGGCAACACGAGCGGCCTCGATTTGCTTGGTGTCGAGCCAGCAGCGCTCAAGCGACTGCAGGCCGTACTCGCCGAATGCAACGTCCTCGCCGCGGGTCGCGAGACCGGTGCGGCTGCCGCGGTGCATTTTGCGGTACTTTACTCTGGCGGGCATCATTGGCATAACAAAATTCTCCTAATTACTCAGACCGCCGCGTTGGCGGGGGCGGGTTGCGTTTTTTCAACTTTCATTTCGCCCTTGCAAATCCAGCACTTGACACCAAGTTTGCCATAGACGGTTTTGGCTTCGGCGAAGCCGTAATCGATATCCGCACGCAGGGTGTGCAGGGGGACCCGTCCCCAGTGATATTGCTCCACGCGGGCGAGTTCCGCTCCGCCCAAACGGCCGGCGCAACGCAATTTGATGCCTTCCGCACCGAAATCCTTGGTGGTTTGCAGCGCCTTCTTCATCGCACGGCGGAAGGAAACCCGACGCTCCAACTGCACCGCGATGTTTTCAGCGACCAACTGGGCGTCGAGTTCCGGAGTCTTGATCTCCTGGATGTCAACGTAGATTTCCTTGCCGGTCATCTTGCTGAGCTCTTCCTTGAGCTTGTCAATTTCGGCGCCTTTGCGGCCGATCACCACGCCGGGGCGGGCGGTCAGGATCGTGATCCGGCAGCGGTTGGCGGCGCGTTCGATCAGAATTTTCGGCACCGACGCCGTTTCCAACTTCTTCTTCAGCAAGTCGCGAATGTTGCGATCTTCCGTGAGCAGACGGCCGAAGTCTTTCTTGCCCGCGTACCACTTGGAGCGCCAGTCCTTGTTGACGGCGATGCGCAAACCGATTGGATTAACTTTTTGACCCATAACAGCAATTTATTCGTCGGACAAGACAATGTGAATGTGGCAGGTGCGCTTCAGGATCGGGCCGGCGGAGCCGCGGGCCTTGGGGGTGAACCGCTTCGCGGTGCGGGCGCTCCCGGCAACGGCGGTGGTGACGCGCAGTTTTTCGGCCTTGAAGGCGGAAATCTTCTGCACACGGGCCTGATCCTCGGCGTTCGCAATGGCGGACTTCAGGGTCTTGGCGACATAGCGCGCGGATTTGCGCGGCACGACGGCGAGCACCGCCTGGGCGTCCAAGGCGCGGAGGCCCCGGATCTGCCGGACGACCTCGCGCATTTTCTGAGCGGACATGCCCACGTTTTTGGTGATGGCTTGAACTTCCATAATAAACTATTTCGCTTCCGCTTTGGCCGTGTGGGCGCCGTGCTTTTTGAACGTGCGGGTGAGCGAGAATTCGCCCAGTCGGTGGCCGACCATGTTTTCAGTGACGAAAACCGGGTTGAACACCTTGCCGTTATGCACATTGAAAGTGTGCCCGACAAAGTCGGGGGTGATCATGGACCGGCGTGACCAGGTCTTGATCGGCTTCTTCGATCCCGTAGCATTCAGCTTGGCGATCTTTTCCAGCAAATGGGCTTCCACGAAGGGGCCCTTCTTAATCGAACGTCCCATATACTATTATTTGTGTTTCATTGGCCGCCCATCCCGACGGGCCACAATAAACCGGCCGGACAGCTTGCGTTTGTTGCGGGTTTTATAACCTTTGGTGATGACACCCCAAGGAGTGACGGGGTGACCGCCACCGGAAGTCTTACCGGCGCCACCACCCATCGGATGATCCACCGGGTTTTTGGCGACGGCACGACTCAGGGGTCGGATGCCGCGGTGCCGACTGCGACCGGCTTTGCCCAGCATGACGTTTTCATGCTCGGTGTTGCCGACCTGGCCGATCGTGGCGTGGCAGTTTTCATGAATGCGGCGAATTTCGCCGGAAGGCAAGCGCACCTGGGCGTAGCCTTCATCACGGGACATCAAAGTGGCCGAACCACCGGCGGTGCGGACCATTTGGCCGCCGCGACCCGGAGTCAGTTCCAGATTGTGAATGGGCATCCCCACCGGGATGGTCTTGAGGGGCAAATTGTTGCCCAATTCGGGGGCGGCCGCGGCTCCGCTCATGATCTTGTTGCCCACAACCATGCCCACCGGGGCGATGATGTAACGCTTTTCGCCGTCCTTGTATTGCACCAAGGCCAGACGGGCGGTACGGCGGGGATCATATTCGATCGCGATGACCGCCGCTTCGATGCCATGCTTCTCGCGCTTGAAATCGACGTTGCGGATCTTTTGTTTGTTCCCGCGACCAATGCCACGGCTGGTAACCCGGCCGTAACAATTGCGACCGCCGGTTTTTTTGCGGGTGAAGACCAAGCTCTTCTCGGGCTTTGTCTTGGTGATGTCCGCGTATGACGCCACCGTAATCCAACGAGTGGACGGGGTCAGGGGACGGAAAGATTTAACGGCCATATGCTTAAAACGATTAGGTCAAACTGATTTTGTCACCTTCCTGCAAAGTAACAAGGGCTTTTTTCCAAGTATTGGTGACGCCAGCCTGCGCGGTGCGCTTGCGACGGGCTTTGCCGCGGACATTCAGGGTGTTGATCTTGATGACCTTGACCTTGAAAAGTTCCTGAACGGCGTTTCGGATTTGAGTTTTGTTGGCCCGGCGATCCGCAACCACGGTGTATTGGTTGAGTTCGTCACTCTGGCGGGTGCCCTTTTCGGTAAGGCGAACCGTTTTAACAATGTCGAAAGTGTTCATCTTGATTAGTCCTTCGCCAAACGGGCTTCAATCTTTTCAAAGGCGCCACGGGTGATCACGAGTTTGTCGGATTCCAGCACCTGGTAGGTGTTGAGTTCGTCGCCGGTGGTCAAGTCCACGTGGGGAATATTCCGGGCGGCGAGGATAAGCTTGGGATGGTGCGCTTGCACGACCAAAAGCGTGGTGCCTTCCACCTTCAAATTCGCCAGGATGGCCAAGACTTCCTTGGTTTTCGGGGCGGTGATCTGGAGATCGTCCACCACCAAGACATCACCGGATTGAATCCGAGCGCTCAAGGCCTTGCGCAACGCGAGTTGGCGGGTGTTTTGGCTAATTTTCTTGGTGAAATCGCGGGGGCGAGGGCCGAAAACCACACCACCACCACGCCACAGCGGGGAGCGGAAGGAACCAGCGCGGGCGCGGCCCGTGCCCTTTTGTTTCCAAGGCTTCTTGTTGGTGCCTTGGACTTCACCGACGGTTTTGGTGCAAGCCGTGCCACTGCGTTGCGCCGCATTGAAAGCGACGACGGCGTCGTGAACGGCCTGGGTGCCCTTCCCGTTGAGAATCAAGGGGAACTTGATCTCCAGCTCACCCTGCGGGTTGCCCTTAGTGTCTAAAATATTGAGTTTCATGGAGTTCCGTTACTTTGCCGCCGCCACCGCCGCCGCCACCTTGGGGTGCTTCTTGGATTCGCGGATGACCACGTAATCACCCTTGGCCCCGGGAATGGCGCCAAAAATGAGGAGGAGGTTCTCCGCTTCGCGCACCTGAACCACGCGCAGGCTCTGAACGGTGCGTTTGACCTGGCCCATGTGACCGGGCATGCGCATCCCGCGCATAACCGTGCCTGGGAACAGACGTTGACCGATCGCGCCGGGGCGACGGCGCCAGCCCTTCGAACCGTGGGAGGCATCACCACCACGAAAATTGTGGCGCTTCATGACACCTTCAAAGCCGCGGCCCTTGGTGATGCCAATGGCGTCCACATAATCGCCTTGGGCGAACACCGTGGCGCCCAAGACGTCACCGGGTTTCACCGACAGGCTGAAATCGCGAAATTCTTGAATCTTGCGCACAGCCTGACCGTTGTGCTTTTTGATGTGCCCGAGCAACGGTTTCGTCATGCGGTGCTCTTTTTGGTCATCAAAACCAAGTTGCACGGCGTTGTAGCCATCGCTGTCCTGGGTTTTGCACTGCAAAACCCGGTTCGGACCGGCGAGCACCACCGTCACGGAACGCAGTACGCCCTTTTCGTCATAGACGCGGGTCTGCCCCAATTTAATTCCAAGTAAGCCGAGCATATAATCAGATTTTGATGGTGATGTCCACGCCGGCCGGAAGGTTGAGTTTCTTCAATTCGTCCACCGTTTTGGCCGTCGGTTCAATGATGTCCAACAGCCGCTTGTGGGTGCGCTGTTCAAAAGTCTCCTGCGACTTTTTGTCCGAGTGCGGGGAGCGCAGCACGGTGAAACGTTCCACCCGGGTCGGGAGGGGAATCGGTCCGGCCACCCGGGCGCCGGTGCGTTTAACGGTGTCCGCAATGTCACGCGCGGATTGGTCAATCACGCGGTGATCAAATGCCTTCAAGCGAATACGAATGCGTTGTCCAGCCATAAAAAGAACAAATTTAAAACCGAGATTAGGTGCGCGCCGCGGGTTTGGATTTGGCGCTGTCCAAAATTGTCAACAGAACACTCTTGGGAACCTGTTCAAAAGTGAAGGGTTCCATGCTGTAGGAGGCGCGTCCCTTCGAGAGGGAGCGAATGGCCGTGGCGTAACCGAACATTTCCGCGAGGGGAACGTTCGCGGCCACGACGGTTTGGCCGGATTTGGCTTCAATGCCGAGGATCGTGCCGCGACGGCGGTTCACGTCACCGAGCAGGTCGCCTTGGTATTCATCGGGGGTCGTCATCTCGACCTTCATGATGGGTTCGAGCAGGATCGGATCCGCCTTTTTGAAGGCTTCCTTCAAGGCGAAAATACCCGCCATCTTGAACGCCAATTCGTTGGAATCGACTTCGTGGAAGCTGCCGTCGGTGATCTCGACCTTGATGTCGATGACCTGATAGCCGGCGTACACCCCACCCCGGATCGCTTCTTCGATGCCGTCGATCACCGCGGGCACATATTCCTTGGGAATCGCGCCACCGACGATCTTGTTTACGATCTCCACGCCCTTGCCCTTTTCATTCGGCATGACGTTCACGCAGGCGTGGCCGTATTGACCGCGACCACCGGATTGGCGAATGAACTTGCCTTCGCCTTCGGCCGCTTTGGTGATGGTTTCGCGATACGCGATTTGCGGGGCGCCCGTGTTGGCCTCCACTTTGAATTCGCGCTTCAACCGGTCGATGATGATTTCCAAGTGCAGCTCGCCCATCCCGGCGATGATCAACTGGCTGGTCTCTTCGTTGGTGAAGCAGCGGAAAGTCGGATCTTCTTCCGCCAAGCGTTGCAAACCTTCGGACATCTTGTCGCGGTCCGCCTTGGTTTTCGGTTCGACCGCCATGCTGATGACGGGTTCGGGGAAAGTGGGCGGTTCGAGCATCACGTCGAAGTCCTCATTGCAGAGGGTATCGCCCGTGGTTATATTGCGTAAACCGACCAACGCGGCGATGTCACCGGCATTGACCTGGTCAATGTCCTTGCGTTCGCTGCCCTGAATAACCATCAAACGGCTGACGCGTTCGCGTTTCCGAGTGCGGGGGTTGTAGATGGTGTCGCCCTTTTTG
>CAIYZC010000135.1 GCA_903930565.1 uncultured Pedosphaera sp. | reverse complement strand
GGTGAATTTCTTCGGCGGCTGCCCGAGCGGCACCACGGTGTCCCTGGACACGGCCCTGATCCATTATTCCAACCTCACCTTGCGGGCGAGCTTCCACCACACGCCGCGCACCATCCGGCGCGCGCTGGCCTTGATCGAGGCAGGGGTGATCCGGGCGGATGATTTTGTGGACGGCGACTGCGCATTGTCGCGGCTGCCGGAATTGTTCCAAGCGATGACCGCAGGCAACCGGGTCGTGAAGACCCTGGTGCGGGTGCGGGATTAAGCCCCCCCCGCGACCTTACTTGAAATCGTCGGCGGTGGTGATTTTCTCCTGCAACCGCTTGACGATGGGGACGGCGCGGGTGATGGCGTTTTCCTCCGTCTGGCCCTTGAAGGTTTTGGTTTGGATGCGGACGGCGGCGAGGGCTTCACCGTTGCGGTCGCGCAGGGGCATGACGACGGAAACGATTTCGCCTTCCTTGCCGTAGTACACCTTGCCATTGAGGATCACGTCGAAGAGGTTGGTTTCCCCGGGGCGGCCGATCTCGGTCTCGTTGTTGCCGGCGACCAGCTTGGGTTGCGGCGGGGTGCCGGTCAGCATGAACACCTTGAGGCCGACCAATTTGGGGTACTTCATCAGCACGTCGCGGACGATGCCCTGGATGAAGGGTTCGTGCGGGGTGTAGACCACGCGCGCATCCGTGAAATGGCTGCGGGCGTCCGACTTGGTGATGAAGCCGATCCGGCCAAGGGAAAAGCTGTTGTCGTTCAGGGTGGGGATGGCTTGGGCGCCGTCCAGAAAGCACTTGATCTGGGTGTGGTCGCACTCGACTTTCAACTCGTGCCAGGCGTCCTTGGTGATGGCCATTTCCGGTCCGATGAGTTTGCCGCGCTCGCCGTTGACGACCTTGTAGAAGCGAAAGTTGTTGCCGCCCGCACTGGCGCGGAGCACGTAATAATTCTTTTCGTCCTGCAGGCGGAAGACGATGCCCGCCATTTGCTCGATGACGCCGCCGGCGATTTTGAACCGGGTCGAAAACGTGAAATCCCCGTAGGTTTCGGAGCCCAGCAGGAGGATGGGGAAATGTTCGTCCGTGAAATCCTTGGCGACCTGGGTGATCACCGATTTCTTGGCCATGGCGGGCTGGCTGCCATCCAGGGGGGCCAAGCCGAAGGGCACTTCGTCATCAATGACCTGCCATTTGCCGGGCTTGCCCTCGCCGGCGAGGGTGCTGACAAAGTTCGTGGGGGGCGCCCCGGGGGGGAGGCCGCCCAGTTCAAAATTCCGCTCCGCGGCCCCCGCCGCGATCAGCGACGCCAGGCCCAGGCAGATACCGGCAAACAAACGGTGCATTGGACGGCCACCATAGCACAAACGCCGCCGGGGGCAAGCGCGCCGCAAGACCGCCTTCGGGCGGCCGGAAGCACGGCGGTTGACAGGGCGGGCGGAGTGGGTTCAATTAAGCCATGCGTTGCACCAGTTGGTTGACCACGATTTGCCTGTTCGTCCTGTTGGCGGGGGCGGGGGCGGGCACGGGTTGCGTTTCCACCTCCAGCGAGCCCAAGCTCAAGACGTCCAAATGGGGCCAGGTCCAATTCGGCATGACCCGTTCCCACGTCCACCATATCCTCGGACCGCCGAGTGAGAAGGGCCTGCCCCCCACCCAGGAAGCGTGGCGGCAGGGGCCGGGGGCTTCGGCCTGGTTTTTCTACGTGACCTACGACGCCAACGACAAGGTGACGGACTCCCGCGCGGTTTACGTTTACCGGCCGGGCCAATGAGCCCGCGTCCGCCCAGGCCGCCCACCGGGGCTCGCGCATGACCTCCGCGCTGATCCGCCAAAAGCTCAATCAACTGCCGCACAAACCGGGCATCTACCTGATGAAGGACCGGTTTGGCACGGTCATTTACGTGGGCAAGGCCCTCGACCTGCGCAAGCGGGTGGGCAGCTATTTCCAACCCTCCCGGCGCCTGGGGTGGGATTTGAAGTTCAAGGCCTTGGTCGAGGCCATCCACGACCTCGACGTGCACGAGGTGCGCACGGAGCCGGAAGCCCTGCTGCTCGAGGGCAAGCTGATCAAGGAATTCCACCCGCGCTACAACATCAGCTTCAAGGACGACAAGCGGTTCCTGATGCTGAAAGTGAACCTGCAGGATCCGATCCCGCGCTTCCAGTTGGCGCGGTTCAAGCAGGACGACGGGGCCCGCTACTTCGGCCCGTACGTCCATTCCTCCGCGCTGCGGAACACGCTGAACCTGCTCCGCCGCCAGTACCACCTGCGCGGTTGCCGCCCGTTGACGCCGGATGAAAAAGACTACAAGCACTGCCTCTACGGGAATCTGAAACACTGCACCGCGCCGTGCATCGGGAACGTGACCCGCGAACAGTACGTGGCGCAGGTGACCGCGGCCTGCGATTTCTTGTCCGGCCAGAACGGCGAACTGTCGGACCAGCTCACCCTGGAGATGCGGAAGGCCGCGGCGGCGCAGGATTACGAGCGGGCGGCCCTGTTGCGGGACGCGCTGGCGGACCTGCGGCAGACCACCGAGAAGACCAACAAATTCGAGCGCGTCCCCTACACCCTGCCGCTCGCTCTCGAACCGGCGCGGGATCTGGCCGAGCTGGGGCGGGTCCTGGGGCTGGCGGGACCGCCGGAACGGATCGAAGGCTTCGACATCTCCAACATCAGCGGCACGTTTGTGGTTTCGTCCATGGTCAGCTTCCGCCACGGCAAACCCGACCGGGTGAACTACCGCAAGTACAAGATGAAAACGGTGGTGGGGCAGAATGATTTCGCGAGCATGGCGGAAACCATCCGCCGGCGCTACACGCGGGTGCTGCGGGAAGTCCGGGCCGCGGCCCCCGCCACCGCGCCCGCGCCAACCGAGCCGGGGGCAGGCGGGGCGGACCAGGCGGTCACGCCCCCGCCGCGGGCCAAGGCCAAAACGGTCGCGGTGCCGGATCTGATCTTGATCGACGGGGGCAAAGGGCAGTTGAACGCGGCCTGTGCGGAGCTCGCCAAGCTGGGCCTGTCCCGGGTCCCGATCATCGGTTTGGCCAAGGAGTTTGAGGAGATCCACCGGCCGGGGGAAAGCGAGCCCTTGCGGCTTTCCTTGGATTCCGGGGCGCTCAAGTTGTTGCAACGGGTCCGGGATGAGTCCCACCGCCTGGCGAACACCTACAACGCGGAACTGCGGTTGCGGAAAATCTCGGAAAGCATTCTGGATGAATTCCCGGGCATCGGCGAGCGGCGGAAGGCGGCGCTCTTAAAGAAATTCGGCTCCGTGCAACGGTTGCGCGTGGCGACCGAGGAGCAGATCGCGGAAGTGCCCGGCTTTGGGGGCAAAGCCGCGGCGGAACTGCGGTTGTTTTTGGCGGCGCGGCAGGGGGAAACCACCGCGCCGCCCCCGGCCGTCGCGCCGTGACCGGCGGTGGCCGACGGCCGCGAAAAGTTTATCGCCGGCTGACCGGTGGCTGCGGCAGCGCGCCGCGCCGGTAGGGATCCACCGCCGCAGGGGGCGTGGCCAGGAGGCCCGACACGTCCCCGGACGGCAGCAACAAGGCGGCCAACAATTTGGCCTGCAACCAACCCCGCGCCGCCGCGTCGCCTTGTTTCACCACCCGGCCTTGGCGCAGCCAATGGTTTAGTTGGTGGAAAATACCTTGGCTGTGCACCAGATCACGATGGATTTGGAGGACTTGTTCCGTGTTGTAGCGGTTGGCGGGCAGGGAGGTCACCACCAGCGTCGCTTCGGTGCCGCGTCCGGCGCGGGTGGCGGTGCGGCGGCCGCCGTTGGAGCGGGAGCGGACGGCTTCGGAGCCGGTGGCCGCGCACAACCGCCCGGCGACTTCCGTTCCCTCCGCCACCAAGGTAACGGGCCATTCCGCCACTTCGCCCGGTTCCACATTGTCCAATTCAGCAGCCCAATTTCCCCCCGCGCCCACGGCGTCGGAGAGGGGGAACAAATCCGCCTGCCACGGCGCCAGAAACGCGGCGCCGTCGGCTACAACTTGTGCCAGATCGGCGGCGTCCATGGCCCCGGGCAGCGGCGCCACCAATTCACCGGGGGCAAAGCTCCGATCCAACCCGCCCGTCGGCTCGCCGACTTTGCCCACCCCGTAATAATCCGCTTGGAAATCCGGCAGGCGAAAGCCGTAATGCACGCGCCAGTCGGAGCCCGTGCGTCCGGCCTCGCGGACTTCCACCGCCCCGCACACGCGCACCGGCAGTTCCGCCGCCCAAGCGGGATCGCCCCACCAAGGATGTTTCTCGGCCAGCACATTCTGGCACAAATCCCCGAGCCAAGCCTCGGCTTGGCGCAAGCGCTTGAACAGCGCGACGCCGCTGACCTTGGCCAATCCCAAATCCTGCCCCATGGCGGCGGTGTCTTTCAGCGACCAACCGCCCGCGACATGCAATAAGAACATCCGGAGCCAAATCTCCGTGTCCGTGACGCCGCGTTGGCGCCGCACGAATTGGAATTGGCGGGCCCGGTCATCCAAGTCCGCCGGCAGGACCGCCCGCAAACTCTGCCAGTTTTCCAAGATCGGATCGGGAGCGGGGGAAAGAATTTGGCTGGTCATGGCATGAGCCGCAGTGAGCGCGCGGGGTTAATGATTTGTAAAAAAGCGTCCGGCCTGCCAGCGGGGCTGCCCTGCCGCCATCGTCTGGGAGGAAACGATGGCGGCCGGGCGGGCACCAACTGGCAGGCCGGAAATTCCTTGGGGGGCGTGCATCTTTACGCCGCTGCAATGGGCTGATTTCCCGTCCGACCCCGGGCCACCGTAAACTTCCGCACCCCTGTTTTGCAGGCATGTAGATTTAATCGGGGTGGCCATATTATTTGAGGTTGTGCCGGTGATCCAATCGCAATTGGCGTACAACTGTGTCACAATATCCCATACCCCCCGGAGAAAAGCCATGATTTTTTTTATGGCCACTACTTTTTTTAGTCCTGGGGATAGGGGGGGAATCACCGGTCGGTCCACCCGGACGCCGCGGCGTCGCGGTCTCCCGCTTCCGATTTTGACCGCGGCTTCGGAAGGGCAACCCGGAAAGCAGCTTGGGAGCCGGGCTGGTTGGTCTCGCCCCCACCGCTTCACGCGCCACTTTACCGGGCGGTCAACCAAGAACTAGGATAAGTTCATCCACTGAAGAGAATGGGGTTCCTTGAAACAGTGAAACCGGCCTCCATTTGCACAAATACGCCATCCGCCCTCCGCCCTGGGGGGTTGCGGGGCAGGACGGGGCGAACGCCTTACGGGCGCGCGGCGAAGCGGTATTTATCCGCCACCACGGCGAGGACGGTGCGGTCCCCTTTCGGGCGGAGCCGGTGCCCGCCCGCGACTTTGTCGAGGGGTTGCCGGTAATCGGTGATGGTGGCGGTTGCCTGGGCTGGTTCAGACGCCCACTTTCCCGAAGCCCTCTTGGCGGGGGTTGCGGGTGCCGCCGGTGGGGCGAGGCTGACGGAGTCGCCGCATTCCACGCGGCAAAGTCCCGGAAGTTGCCGCGCCGGTCGGATTCCGAGCGAAACTACAACCGCGGTGGAGCGTCGACAAAGCCCGGCGGGCGGCGCTCAAGCCCGGCGCCGGGCGAGTTGCCGCGCCAATTGGATCGCCGCCCTCATGCTGGAAGGATTCGCCACGCCGCGGCCGGCGATGTCGTACGCCGTCCCGTGGTCCGGCGATGTGCGGATGAAGGGCAGGCCCAGCGTCCAGTTCACGCCGGTTTCAAAACCGATCATTTTCAACGGCACCAACCCTTGGTCGTGGTACATGGCCACCACCACTTCAAATTCACCTTGGAACACGCGGTGGAACAAGGCATCCGCCGCGAACGGCCCGGCTACTTCCGGATGCCGCGCCCGCGCGGCCGCGACGGCGGGTTGGATGGTGGTGATCTCCTCCGTGCCCAGTTCGCCGCCCTCGCCCGCGTGGGGATTCAACCCGCAGACCGCCACCCGCTCCCGGGCCAGGCCGAGATCCCGGCAGGCTTGCACGCCCAAATCAATCGCCAATTCGATTTTCGCCCCGGTCAGTTGGTCCGCCACTTGGCGCAGGGGGACGTGAATTGTGGCCAGCACCACGCGCAACCACCGGTTCCGGTCGTCATGGCCCAGCAACATCATCGCGGTGCGCTTCGCCCCGGCCAATTCCGAGAGGAATTCCGTCTGCCCCACAAAAGCCTGGCCGGTGCGGATGATCGCCTCCTTGTTGACGGGGGCGGTCACGATGCCGTCCAGTTCTCCGGCCAGGGAGCGGCGCGCCCCTTCGGTCAGCCAAGCCAGTGTGGCCCGCGCCGCGGCCGGCGCCCCGGGGGGTAATTCGGCGGGGAGGGGTTCGGCGCGCGGATCGGTGATGAAAAAACGGCCCGGGGCATCCCAAGTGGTGAAGGGCTGGATCGGCAGGTCCAAACCGAGCTGGGCGTTCAACCGGGCCACCCAGGCGGCGTCCCCGATCAAAAGATAACGCGTCGCGTCCGCCGCCGCTTCCGACGCCAACGCCCGCAGCGTCACTTCGGGCCCCACGCCCGTCACGTCACCCAAAGTTATGCCCAGCCGTCCGGTCATGCGTCCAAAGCCGTCCGTTCGGAAAATTTCACCGCGTCAAACCTGGAAGGTCGGCCGGGCGGGATCGCTCGCCGCCGCCGGCGCTGCCGAGAAATAGCGCACCCAAGTCTTGGTCTGCAACCGGCGGATCCACTTGTCGTCCACGCGTTGGCGTTCGATGCGTTTGAGGCGGCCTTCGATGCCTTCGCGCACTTCGTTCAAGGGCTGGTTGTGGGCGGCCTTTTTGTCTTCCAGCAACACCAGATAGCAGGCTTCCGGAGTTTCAATGATTTCGCTGTAGGCGCCCGGATTCATCTTCAGGACCGCGTCGGCCAAGGGCTTGTTGATCGCCGAGATGTCCTGCCAACCGGTCAATCCGCCCTGGGAGCGCAGGGAGCCGTCGGAGTAAACCTCCGCCAATTGGCCGAACGCCGCCCCGTCTTTGAGCAGCGTGAGGATTTCCTGCAGCATCCGCCGGGCCGAGCCCGGGGTTTCGCCCGCGGGCTGGTCGCGCTTGATCATGCGCAGTTTGACTTGGTCGCCCACCTTGAAATCGCTCAAATGCTCCTGATAGTACAACTCCACCTTGTGCGGGGAAATGATCGGGTCCGGCACGTATTTGCGGGTCATTTCCGATTCCACCAATTGATCGCGGGTTTCTTTGCGGAAGGTGTCAAAGGTGATGCCGCGGCGTTGCAGATACTTGTTGAATTGGAGCCGGTCGGTGTACTGCTGTTTGATTTTGTCCTGCACGATTTCATCAATGATGCTCTCGGGCAGTTTGAATCCGGAGGCGTTGAAATCCTGGAGAATGAGCTGCCGCCGGACGAGCGCCTTGAGGCTGTCGTTGATCAGCTCCATTTGCTTTTGGCGGAATTCCGGCTTGTTCGCGTAATTCCGCACCAAGAACTCTTCGCCCGCCGCGGCGAATTGGCGCACCTGTTGGAAAGTGATGACCGCGTCGCCGACGATGGCTTGAATGCCATTCACCGATCGATAATCGAACCCCTGCTGGGCGCGCGCCGCATCCATCGTCCACCCCAACGCGCACCCCGCCAACAGCCATGCAAATAATTTTCTCATGTTCCGATGGCGGGCAGCGTAGGGGTATCCCGTCGCGCGGTCAAGCGCCCCGCCGAGGCAAAAGCGGGATTCTCCCGGCCTCCCGGGCGAATCCCGCCGCACGTCCTGGCCCCGGTTCAGGAGCCGGTGTGGCCGGCCGTGTCCGGCGCGCCCGCCGGGCAGGCGGGGCAGGTCGGGCAGGTTGGGCGCAGGGCGCATCCGCCCCCGCCGCACCCCTCCGCACAGCCGGGGGCGGGATTGGCGGTTCCGCCGCCGCAGTTCGACCGGCGGGCGCCGGCTTTCGAGGCCGGCAAGCCGAGGGTCGCCATCGCGGCGACCAAGCCGACGGTGGCCAGGATTTGAGTGAATCGAGATTTGTTTGCCATAGCATTTTTCTTGTTTCGACAGTTACGGGTATTACGACGGGTGATCCCACCCGCCACTCCTGAATACGCCGCCGCCGCCGGGTTCCCCCCGATTGCTTATTTGGCCCGCCGTGCCTCAGGCCAACCACCGTCGCAGCCGGTCCCGGAGCAGTTCCCGGGCGCGGGCCACGCGCTTTTCCACCGCCTTGCGCGAGCACCCCAGAATCGCTCCAATCTCTACCTGGGATTTGCCTTCGTACTCCGCCAGCAACAACGGTTGCCGCAGAAACTCCGGCAGTTCCCCCACCGCCGTCCGCACCGCCACCGCCCGCTCCCGCGCCACCAATTGCTCCGGCGCGCCGGGGGTCGGATCGCGGATGCGCTCGGCGGCAGGACGGCTTTCCTCCGTTCGTTCCGGCGCATCGAGGGGCACGGTTGGATGCCGGAGGCGCCAACGGTAGCGATCCCGCACCAAGTTCGCCGCGATGGCGTAGAGCCAGGTGTCGAATTGGCGGCCCGGCTCAAAACGCGCGCGATGCTGATACACCCGGCAGAACACCTCCTGGGCGGTGTCCGCGGCATCGCCTTCGTTTTGCAGCGCGCGTCGGAGGTAGCCAAAGAGCCGCGGGGCGTGGCGCCTCATGAGTTCGTCCAAGGCTTCCGGCTCGCCGGCGACGAGGCGCGCCATCGCGCGCTGGTCGGCGTGCGCGGACTCCCGGGTCGCGGCGTTCGCGACTTCGGCTTCATCCGGCAGCGCCTGGGTCATCGGGGCATCTTC
This sequence comes from uncultured Pedosphaera sp., assembly GCA_903930565.1. Lineage (GTDB taxonomy): Bacteria > Verrucomicrobiota > Verrucomicrobiia > Limisphaerales > Pedosphaeraceae > CAIXFN01. The sequence goes on along the minus strand of CAIYZC010000135.1, from coordinate 13,260 downwards.
CTCGGGTGGGTGGGTGTCGGCCACGGTCGGCGGTCACCGTCGGGGCAGCAAATCCATGCCACAGTCCGGGCAGCGGCCCGGGTGCGTGGCGGACACTTGGGCGTGCATCGGGCAATAAAAGGCGCCTCCGCCGGCGCCGGCACCGGGATAGGCCCGGTCCCGCAGCCATTCCAAATACCGGCGGCCTTCCGCCGGCGGCATGGTGCGACTCACCGCGTAAAAGTGGCGCCACATGTTGCTCTCGCATTCCGCCTGCAATCGCCCGCGCTCCGCCAGCAAGGCGGCGGCTTCGGCGGACAATTGGTTGGTGGTCGCAAGGTCCGCGCGCAGCCGGTCCCGCAGCTCCGCCAAACGCCGGCAATTGGCCGCGCAGACGGGCTGGTACTCCGCGTGCAGTTGGGCGATCCGCTCATATTCCCCTTCCGCCAGATGGAATTCGGTCCGCAACCAACCCAGTTCGGGGGCGGCCCCGGCGGGCTCCGAGCGACCCTGCCCCCCCGGCCCCAGGTAATACGCCGCGGCAAAAGCCCCGACCGCGAGCGCCAGCCCCAGCCCGATCACTCCCCACGCCCGGCTCATGGCGCGGCCTCCCGCACCGGGTCGGGATGCACGGACTGCCAGTATTGATTCGCCATTTGCCCCCGCCGGCGCGCCCCCGACTGGCAAGACTCCCACCAGCCCGCCGTCCCCGCGAGGATCACGATTCCTGCCAGGCACGGGCCGACGAACGCCGGGCGGTTCGCCATGGAATGGAAGGTTTCCCAACAAGTCAGGAGCCCGGCGGCCCAAGGAGCCGGGGCCGGGCGGCGCGCCAAGCGCGACCAGACGCCGGCGGCAAAGCCGGGCGGCACCTCCCCTTCGGGTCGCCATTCCTGCAGCAGTTCGCGCCAGCGTTCGTTCCCGGGGTCGGTTGGTTGTGGTTTCATGCGCATTAGCGGGCTTCTTCGGAAAACCCTGTTGACCTATACGCCGGCAGAGGGCTGTTCCCCCCATCGAAAAATCGTGGTCGCTTACTTGATCCCCGCCGCGGCCGCGGCCGCCGGGTCGATGAGCTTCACCGCTTTGGCGGCCTCCGCCCGGGTTTCCTTGTCCTTCTTGATGTTGGCCAGCACGATCAGGGTGGGCAACGAGTCCTTGGCCAGCGGGCCGAAATGGCCCAGGGCATTCGCCGCCTCGGCGCGCAATTCCTTGTCTCCCAAGCATTTCTGCAACACCGGCAACACGTGATCCGGATCGCACCCGATCCGGCCCAGCGACAGGAGGGCGGTGTTCCGGACCGCTTCGTCCCGGCCCGCCACGGCCGCGAGCAAGGCGGGCACGGCGCCTGCCGCCACGGGGCCCAAATCTCCCAAACTGCCCGCCGCATAACTGCGCCGACCTTCTGCGGGAACGAATTGGATGTCCACGCCCGGCAATCGGTTCAGCCACCCCACCAAAGTGGCGCGCACCACGGAATCCGTTTGATCTTCCCGCATGGCGCGCAGGATCTCGGGGATGACCTGGCCGGTCACGGTCCCATAAGCCGCGTTGCTGACCGCCGCATTCGGGCTCGCCAAATCACTCCTCCATGCCGCCAAGTTGCGGCCTTGGAAAAGGATTTCGCCGTCCGTGAGGAGCCGGGCAAGCAGGGCGATGGCCAGCACCCCGGCCGCCACTCCGCCCAGGACTGCCAGTCCGATCCGGATCGCGCGCTTTTTCATGGTGCCGGCGGGCGCGCCCCCGCCGGTCGGTGGCGGCGGACGCGCCCGCGGGAGTTCGGTTTAGAGCAAACCGCCGTAGCTGGCGTAATCGTCCACGTCCAGGAGGTCAAACCAGTTGGCGATGTCTTCGCGCTTGGGCGCGATCTTGGCGTGCAGGTCGTTGAAATAGTTCCGTGAATCCACGTCCGAGGGGCCGCGATCCGTCATCCAGGCCGACCACGCGTTGATTTCCACTTCCGTGCGGGGAAGTTTCGCGTTTTGGTTGATCCAGGCGAGGATTTCGCCGTCGCCCGCGCCGGTGGCGAGCTGTTCCTTAAGGGCGGCGGCGTCCACGCCGACGAAGTTCAGGAACCGTTGGTCCATCGGGCAATCATAATGGTATTCGCCGTTGGTGCCGGCAACGGCCGCGCGGCCCTTGTCGAGCATGCGGGGCAGAACGACATAACCGCCGAGGCGCACGCGGGCGCTGCGCGGGGGGCGTTGGGTCAAATCGGGAGCTTTGGTCAGAGGCATAGGCTTCAGTCGGTAATCGATTAGGTTTGGTTTGTGCTGTTGCGTCCGCCACGCGGCCGGTCACCGGACACGCCGCGAACGCGCTTCAACATGCCCACCCTCGCCAAAAATGCAAGTCCCCCCGCCGCCTGGCGTCGGTGGGGGCTTGGGCGGCGGCTAACCGGCATTCTGCGCCGGCTCCACCAAGTCCGGTTGGAGGAGGCGGAGTTGGAGGAAGCCCCCGCGGAGGTTGGCCACGTCGGTGAACCCGGAGCCCAGCAGGGTGCCGGCGGCGAGGTAGCCGCGCTGGCCTTTTTGGCAGTACGTCACGATCGGGCGGTCATCGGGAAGTTCCGCCAAGCGGTCGCGGAGCTGGGTTAGGGGAATGTTGATGGCGCCGCGGATTCGGCCGGATTCGAGGAGTTCCTCGGGGTCGCGCACGTCGAGCACAAATTCCTGGCCCCGCCGCCAGGTTTCGGGGGCGACGGTGGGGAGGTCGCCGCGGGCGATGTGGCCGGCGACAAAACCGGCGGTGTTGATCGGATCGTTGGCCGAGCCAAAGGGCGGGGCGTAGGCCAGGTCCAGGGTCTCCAGGTCAAACACGCTCAGCTTGGCGGTGATGGCGGTGGCAAGGACGTCCACCCGTTTGTCCACCCCGCGTTCCCCCAAGACCTGGGCGCCCAACAGCCGGCCGGTGCCCTCCTCGGCCACCACTTTGATCAGAATCGGCTTGGCCCCGGGATAATAGTGGGCATGGCTGGCATCACGGGTCAGGCTGGTGAAGAAGGTGAACCCGGCGCGGGCGGCCTGGGCACTGTTCAAACCGGTGAATCCGGCGGTTTGGTTGAGCACGCGGACAATGGAGGTGCCCAGCGCGCCCGGATAAATGAGCCGCGCCCCGGCGGCGTTCGCGCCGGCGATCCGACCCTGCCGGTTCGCGGGACCGGCCAGCGCGATGCGCGCGCGGGCGCCGGTGAGCGCGTGGGTGGTTTCGGCCGCGTCGCCCACGGCGTAGATGTTCGGGTCGGAGGATTCCAAACGCCCGTTGGTCCGAACCCCGCCGGTGACGCCGATTTCCAAGCCCGCGGCGCGCGCCAGCTCCACCTCGGCCCGGACGCCGACACTGACCAGGATCAGGTCCGCCGGCAGCCCGCCGCCATCGGCAAATTCCACCCCCTCGCGGGTGAACCGCACGGCGTGGGAGTCGGGGCGGAAGGTGAAGTCGGGCCGGCGGATTTGCGCCTGCAAATGCCGCGCCATGTCCGGGTCCAGCAGGGGCAGGATGTGGGGGTTGCGCTCCACAATGGTGACGTGCAAGCCGCGGTGATGAAATGCTTCGGCCATTTCCAGCCCGATGAAGCCGCCCCCGATCACGACTGCCCGGCGCGGTTGGTGGTGTTCCATCCACGCGACAATGCGGTCCATGTCCGGGAGGTCCCGCAGGGTGAAAACATGGGGCAGATCCGCCCCTGGGAGGGGCGGGCGGATGGGCTGGGCACCTTGGCTGAGGATCAATTTGTCGTAGGGTACCATACGTTCCACACCGTCCGGCCCTTGCACCCGGATGGTCTTGGCGGCACGGTCAATGGCTTGGACTTCGTGGTTTATGTGCGCCCGGACCCGCGTCTTATCCCAAAAGCGCTCCGGCGACATGATCAGCAATTGGCTGCGGTCGGCGATTTCGCCGGCGATATAATAGGGCAATCCGCAATTGGCGAAGGAGATATAGGGGCCGCGCTCGAAGATTTCGATCTCGGCCCGCTCATCCACCCGGCGCGCCTTGGCGGCCGCGGAAGCGCCCCCCGCCACCCCGCCCACAATGACAATTCGTCGGGGCGGCCTCATACTTTGTCCCCCGTAGCGGACGCGGTGCAGCAGGATCCGGAACCGGTGGGCGCGGCGGCACTGCGGTTCCAAGGCATTTTGGCCAGGAGGACGGCCAGCCCGCAGAAGCCGGTGATCCCGGCGAACAGCAGGCCGCTTCCCATGAGCAAGGGCAGCCCGGCAAACCACGGATGGACGGTCAGGGCGAGCAACGCGCCGGTGGCGGAGAGGGCGCCGACGATGATCTGCACCTGCCGCATGATGGGCAGGCCGCCCCCGCCGCCGGGGGTGCGCTCCAGGGGCAACCCGGCGTCCTGCCAGGCCTGCGTTCCGCCTTCGACGAGCATGCAATCGGTCACCCCGGCGGCGGCCAATTGGGCGATGGCACGCCGGGCCCGCCCGCCGCTTTGGCAAAGCACGTAGACCGGGCCGCCGGGGTGGTTGCGCCGTTCGTTCAGCCTAGGGACGGTGAGGTCGCCGAGCGGGAGCAGGAGGGCGCCGGGGACGTGTCCGCCGGCATATTCCGCAGGGGTGCGCACATCAATCAGGGTGCCCGCTTTGCCGGCGGCGCGTTGGCGGTGCAATTCGGCCACGGTGACGCTGGCGGGGGTGGATCCGGTTTTTGAGGCTTGCGGGAAAGTCGAATTCATGGTATGAATATATAACTAACTAAGAATATGTCAAGTGTGATCACGCAAATTCCGCTGTCGGAGGATCAATTGGCCGCCGTGGCCCTGCGGTTCCGGATGTTGGGGGAGCCGATGCGCTTGCGGATCCTCCAGGCCGTGTGCCAGGAGGAACGAACCGTGGGCGAAATTGTGGGCTTGGTCGGGGCGAACCAAGCCAATGTATCCAAACACCTTTCCTTGCTTGCGGGGGCGGGGCTGATCTCCCGGCGCAAGGCGGGACAATCGGTCTATTACGGATTGCACGATGAGTTGGTGCTCAAATTGTGCGGCTTGGTGCATGGGCACCTCCACCGGGAAGGCTGAAAGCCGCCAATTTGGGTGCTTGGCCGGGGCGGGCGGTGACCGGCCGGGAAGGGTTTGACTTCCCGGGGTGGTCGCTTAATGATGAGCGAAGTTCTTTGTCTGCTTAATGGCCGGGTGGGTTAATCCGGCCAACGGGGGACCCGATGAATCCGCGCGGAGCGGATGGGGGCTTGCGGCGCCGTGGCGCCGGGAACACTTACTGGTTCCAGCCCGACAGCTAACCTCGTCAGCGCCAACTTTAAGGGCAAGGGGTTCCTGCGAACGCTCCCCCCAAAAAAGGCAAAGCCGGGCCGCGAGGTCCGGGATTCGTTGGTTCCCGCAAGGCCCGTTGCCTTGCCCATTTGATATATGATTGCAAGCAGTACCAAACGGCCGCGCAATGTGGATTCCTGGCGCGCGGCCGCACTTCTGTACGGTGACTGGGGCACCAGCAAGGCGTACGTCATCGGCCTGGCCTTTTCCGTGGCGGGCTACACCTCCTTCTGGCTCATCGCCGCCATGTGCGTGCTCACCGCGTTGGTGGGCATCAATTACATGGCCATCTGCAAGCACTATCCGGATGGCGGCGGTGTGTATGCCAGCGTGCGGCATCGCTCGGAAATCATTTCCATTGTCGGCGCGTTCCTGCTGATCGCCGATTACATCGTCACCGCGGCCATCAGCGCGCTGTCGGCCTTCCAATATCTGGACGTGGCCCATCCCGAATGGTGGGCGGCCGGGGCGATCGGGATGATCGGCGTGCTGAATATTTTCGGGCCGAAGAGCACGGGCGGGCTGGCCTTCATCGTTTCCGTGCCCGCCGCGGTGGTGGTGGTGGTCCTGGCGGCTTTTTGCATCCCGCACCTGGGCGAGGCGGTGCACAACTTGCAACCGCTCACCGGCGGCTTTTGGAAGAACTGGACGGGGTTTGTCGGGGTGGTCCTGGCGCTCTCGGGCGTGGAGGCCATCGCGAACTCCACCGGCGTGATGCGGTTGAACCCGGGCAGCACCGACGCCAAGCCGATGGTCACCAAGACCTCCACCCCGGCCCTGCTGTGGGTGATGGTCGAAGTCTGCCTGTTTACCGCCCTGCTCGGCCTCGCGATGCACGCGCTCGGCGGGCTGGTCATCAACAAGGATGATGTGGACGCCCCGGGCAGTCCCGGCGTGCGGGATTACATGCTCCGCTACATGGGCCAGGTGTTCGTGGGCGGGGCGCTGGGGGTGCTCGCGGGCAAGATCGCGGCGGTCACCATTAGCATCGTCTTCGGGTTGTTGCTGCTCTCGGCGGTGAACACCGCGATCGTCGACCTCATCGCGATTTCTTATCTCATGTCGCGCGACGGCGAGATGCCAATGGGTTTTCAAAAGCTCAACCGGCACGGGGTGCCCAATCTGGGCATCATCGTGGCCACCGTGATCCCCTTGCTGCTGGTGCTCACCGTCAAGGACGTGGCGGGGTTGGGGGAACTCTACGCGGTGGGGGTGGTGGGCGCGATCGCCACCAATTTGGGGGCGAGCTCCACCGATTCCAAACTCGGGCTGCTCACTTGGGAACGGGTGCTGATGTTCATCACCTTCCTCATCATGGTGGCTATTGAGTTGTCGCTGTTTTGGACCAAGAGCAGCGCGCGGATCTTCACGGTTACCGTCCTGACCATCGGCCTGATCCTGCGCGGCTTGGCGGCGGAGCAGGCGCAACGTAAAAAAGCCGCGGCGGCCGCGGCGGAAGCCAAGGCGCCGCGCGCGGCGGTGCCGGTCTCCGAGGTGTTCGTGCCCACCCCGGGCGTCGAAGTGGACGGGGCGCCGATTTTGTGCGCCATCCGCGGCGTGGGCAAAACCTTGGATTTCGCCATCGAGCAGGCCCGCGAAACCCGCCGGCCGCTCTATCTGCTCTTCGTGCGCAATCTGCCCGTGCTCAGCCAGCAGGATTACAAGCGCAAATGGCAGGAGGATCCCGAGGCGTGCGAAATCTTCACGCTGGCCCGCGGCAAGGCCGCCGGGCACCCCATTTTCCCCTGCTACGCCGTCAGCGATTCCGTGGCGGACACGATTGTGGACATCACCGCCACCATGGGGGCGAACCAATTGATCCTCGGCAGCCCCGAGCGCAAGGGCCTCATCTCGCTGCTGCGCGGCAACCTGATCCGGGAGATTTCCCAGAACCTGCCGCCGGACATCCACATGATCGTCTACGCCTGAGGCCCTGGGGCGGTGTCAGCCGCGGGTCAGGAGCAGGGCGCCGGCGACCATGAGGCCGGCGCCCGCCAATTGGGACCAACCCAGGCGCTCATGGAGGAACAGCCCCGCGAAGGCCAGCGTGAACACGACGCTCAATTTGTCCAAGGGCGCGACGCGGGACGCCGGGCCGAGTTGCAGGGCGCGGAAGTAACAAAGCCACGAGGCGCCCGTGGCGAGGCCCGAGAGGACGAGGAAGACCCAGGCCCGGCGGGGGATGGCTCCCAAAGCCCCGGGGGGCGTCGTGGCGGCGGCGATCAGCCAGGTGAAAACGAGCACGACGGTGGTGCGCAACGCCGTGGCCAGGGAGGCGTCCACCCCGGCCACGCCCAACTTGGCGAGCACGGCGGTGACCGCGGCAAAGAAAGCCGCGAGCAGGGCCCACGCGACCCAGCTCATGGCGGGCCCGGGCGTCACGGTTGCGGGGTCACGTCCACGCAGACGAGGTCGCCCTTCGAGTTGCGGCAGTAAATGCGGCCATTCGCGAGCACCGGCACCGCCCAGCATTTGCCCCCCAGCACCTGCGCGCGCGCCGTCACTTGAAACCGTTGCGGGGTGGCTTCCGCGATGAACAGTTCACCCTTTTCCCCCAGCGCGATCAATTTGCCATCGGCCATCATGAGCGAGCCCTTGCCGAACTTGGGCTCCGTCCAACGCACCGCCCCCGTGGCCCAGTCCAGGCAGGTCAGTTGGCTCTCATCAACGCCGTACAGTGAGCCCTGCCAGAGCACGCAACTGTTGAAATGGTTCCGCATCTTTTTGTTCTGCCACACCACGGTCGCCTGGCGGTCTTGGACGCGGACGAGCGCGGCGCCGTGGTCGTAACCGGAGGACACGAACGCCTCGTCGCCGGAAAATAGCGGCGCCGCGGCATTCACGTCATATTCCGTTTTCCAAGGGAAATCCCACACCGGGGCGCCATCCGCCACGTCCACGACGTTCAGCGCCTGCGCGCCCATGATCGCCACCACGCGCCGCCCGGCCTGGTCGAAGGGCAGCGGGGTGGAGTAGCCGCATTCGCTCCCGGCCGATTTCCACACGACCGCGCCCGTGAGCTTGTCGAGCGCCACGCCGCGGGCGCCCAGGTTGAGCAGCAGCAGCCGGCCTTCGACCACCGGGGAGCCGGCGAAACCCCACGTCGGCGCTTTCACGCCGAGATCGGGCACGACTTTTTTGCCCCAGAGCACCGTGCCCTTGGCCGCATCCAGGCAAAACAAATCCCCGCTCTTGCTGATGGTGTAAACCCGGTTCTCGTCCACCGTCGGAGTGGCGCTGGTGCCGCCCTCGTAGAACTTCGGGTCGAGCGGGCAGCTGTAGGTGTATTGCCAGAGGACGGCGCCGGTCTTCGCGTCCAGGCAGTTGATGGTGTCCTTGTCCTGGGTGTTGCCCTGGGTGTAGAGGCGCCCTTGGCTGACGGTCACCGACGAAAAGCCCGCGCCCACCGCGGCTTTCCAGAGCTGGCGCGGACCTTCGTCCGGCCATTTCGTCAGCCAGCCGGTTTCCCGGGAGATGCCGTTCATGTCCGGACCACGGTAACGGTACCAATCCGCCGCATGGCCGGGGGCGGGGATGGCGAAAAGGGCGGCGGCCAGGGTGGCGCCGGCGAACATTGCGGCGGAAGGCTTCCAGTTCATCGTGCCGAAATTCTGGTGCCCCACCGGCCCCAGTGTCAATCGCGAACGCCCCGGCAACCGCTCTCCGGCGCAGACCCCAAAAGATCGATTATGCTATTTCAGCACAAAAAGTAGACAAACTAAGGTCTGACCCCCTAAAGGGGTCAGACCTTAGTTTATCACTTCCGGTGCGTCCTGGTAGTGGTTGGAGCTGGGATTCAGGCGAGGGCGAGGACGGCTGCCACGGCTTGCTCGACCGAGATGCCGGTCATGCAGCGGAAATCGATGGGGCAGACGCGCAAAAAGCAGGGGGAACAGGGAACGGGCTGCGGGCTGCGGAGGCAGAGCACCCGGGGATCGCCCGGCAAGCCGGGGCCGGTGAGTTCGGGGGAGGTGCCGCCGAAGGTGGCGACCACCGCGGTGCCAACCGCGGCGGCGAGGTGCATGGGGCCGGAGTCATTGGCCAGCAACACCCGGCTCAAACGCAACCCCGCGCACAAATCACCCAGCCCGGAACGACCGACCAGATTCACCACCCACGGCGGGGTGCCGGGAGGCGGCGGTCCCAGCCCGGTGGCGGCGGACGCGGCAAGTTCCGTGGCCAGGCGCGGGCCGGGATCTCCGGGTTGGTCCACGCCGAATATGAGCCAACGTCCGCGCGTACGGGCTTGGATTTCCCGGGCGGCCGCGTGGAACCGCTCCAGGGGCCAGCATTTGGCGGGACCGTAGGCGGCGCCGGCATTCAGCGCGAAGTACGTCGGCAAAGTGCCGTCCGCAGCGCGCAGGCCGAAACGGTCCACGAATTGTTCGACGGCGAAGTCGGCAACCGCGATGCGGGGGGCCAACGGGGCGGGGTTCGCGCCCAAGGCGGCGGCCAGGTGCAGGTATTGGTGGAGATGGTGGGCGGCGGGCGGCGGCGGCCGGGGTGGGGCGGGGGGGGACCCGCGGTGAGGCGCCGGATTTCGGCCGCCGGACGTTTGCGCATGGCCACGGCTTCCGGCCGGGGGGCGACGCGGCGGGTCAGGAACCAGTTCCGCCAGGACCGGGCGTAACCCACGCGCTCGGGGATACCCGCCCACCAAGGTTCCAAGGCGGAGCGGGGGGAATTGGGCAGCACCAACGCAGTCGTAAATCCGCCCCCGCGCAAGCGTCGGCCGACTTGCCAAACGCTTTCCTGCGGGGTGAAGGTCAGGACCGCGTCGAAGGCGGGATGTCCGGTCCACAATTCCCGCAGTTTCTCCGGGGTGAGCAGGGTGATTTTGGCTTCGGGGAAGGCTCCGCGCAAACGCAGCAGTGCGGGGGTCGTCATCACCGCGTCCCCCAGCCAGTTCACGCCGCGCACCAACAGGTTCTCAGGCGCCTTCGTCATCGTCTTCGGCGGGTTGGGCCGCGGGGTTGGCCGGATTTGCGGCGGCGGCCGCGGCGGCGGCGGCGCGGGCCAAGGCCCGGGGGCTCGGGGGTTTCCAGCGTTTGTGGACCCAGAACCAATTCGCGGGGTCGCGCCGGATGGCGGCTTCGAAACCCCGGTTTACATCGGTCATAATGTCCGCGAGGGAACGCGGGGTGCCGGCGGGTTCGTAGGTGGGGATCTCCGGGGAAACTTCAATGCGCCAGCGGGCGAGGCCGGTGCGGTAACAGATGGCCAGGTGCAACGGGGCGTGGAAGCGCAGCGCATAGACGGCGGGCGCTTTGGAGGTGGAGCAATCCTGGCCGAAGAACGGCAGGCGCAGGCCGTTGTCGCCGGCGTGCTGGTCGCAAAACAAACCGAGGAGCAAAGGTTGGTCGCGCAAGGCCGCGCGCAGGGCGGCGCCATCCCGGCGCCGCTCGAAGAACAACAGACGGCGTTGGCCGCGCAGGGCCACCAGCAAACGGTTCAACCCCGGGCGGTTCAGCGCCCGATAAGTCGTCGCGCCCACGCACCAAGGGATTCGTTGCACCGCATGGCCGAACACCTCGAAATTCCCGAAATGACCCAGGGCGAACACGCGTCGAACCGCCTGGGCCTGCGGCGTGGCCAGGCCCGCCTGTTCCAAGCCCGTCAAATCGAGGAGTCCCCGCATGCGTTCCTCGCTCAGACCGGCGGTTTTGATGGCGCAGGCGAAACCCTCCCCGATGCGGCGGAAGTTCTCCTGGGCCAATGCGGCAATTTCGGCCGGGGTCCGTTCCCCACCCAGGCAACGCGCCAGGTTTTGGATCGTCACCCGCCGGTGGCGCGCGTCCAGGCGAAAGACCAAGCCCCCCACCGCGCGGCCGGCGCGGGCCACCCAAACGAGGGGGAACAGGCGGATAAAGCCCAGCAACACGCGGCCCGCCAGGTAGAGCAGTTGGTCCATGGCCTCAGCGGAAACAAATCTTCCGCACGCAATCTTGGAAGTCGTTGGCGCCGGAATTGATTTTGATTTCGACGCGCACGAAATAAATCGGCAGGTCCCGGCGGTCGATTTTGGGGAAGCGGACGGCGTCTTTTTGCGTGGTGATGATGAACTCCGCCTGGCGCTTCTTGCCGCGGTTGATCGCGTTGAGCATTTCCTGCTGCGTGAAGCGATGGTGGTCCGCGAAGCGCTTGGAATAGACCAGTTGGGCGCCCAGCTTGACCAGGCTTTGCTCGAAGCTCTCGGGCTGGGCGATGCCGCTGAGGGAGGCGACCTTGCGGCCCTGGATCAGGGAGAGCTCTTGGCGCTCCCCGGTGAACACGTCCTCAAAATAGAGGGGATGGTGGACACACTCGATGATGCCCGCGGTCGAATTGTACTGGGCGATGCGCTTGCGGAGGCCCTCGGTTTTGCCGTCGCTTTTCGTGATGAAAATGGTGCTGGCCCGGGCCAGATGCGAGGGGGGCTCGCGCAGCGTGCCACGGGGGAGCAGGCGCTCGTTGCCGAACGGTTGCTGGCAATCAATCAGGACAATGTCGTGCCGCCGACCCCGCAGCTTCCAGTATTGGAAGCCGTCGTCCAGCAGCAGGGTGTCGCAACCGAATTTTTCGATGGCGTAGCGGCCGCTTTTGACCCGGTCCTTGTCCACCAGCACCACGACGTCCTTGAGGTTGGAGGCCAGCATGTACGGTTCGTCGCCCGCCGCTTCGGAGTCGAGGAGGAGGGATTTGCCGTCCGAAACCACCCGCGGCGGGGTGGTGTCCTCGCGGAACAGGAGTTTGTTGAGCAGCCAGACGCGGAAGGGCGGGGGCTTGGAGCGGTAGCCCCGGGACAAAATCGCGACGGTGCGTCCCTCGTCCTGCAAGACCCGGGCGAATTTTTCCACCACGGGCGTTTTGCCGGTGCCGCCGACGGTGAGGTTGCCGATCGCGATCACCTGCACGCCCAGGGTGGAGTCGCGCAGGATGCGAACGTTGTACAAAAACCGCCGGGCCTTGACCGCCACCACGAGGAAGACTTTCGAAAGTACGTAGAGGATCGCCCGGACGATCGCCGCCCGGGTGCCCCGTCGTTCCTCAAAGATCACTTCGAGGAAAAACGTCTCCACGTTTTCCGTCCAGACACGGATGTTTTCCCGCATTGACCAGAGTGTGCCAATGCCGGGCCGGTGCGGCAAGTGCAAGCAGCCCGCGCCCGGGAGGGGTGGCCATGATCCCGGGAACCGGGCGCCGGCGGGATCGGTCGAAAAGCCTTTGGAGTGTGCCATTATGGCGCACATGTGACCCGGGATTGACTCGGGAATGTGTGTCAATATGGCACACTTCCGGCTGGTTGATTTCGCCTTGATTTTGCTAACTCATTGCCAGGCAGTGACTTACGCCAAGGCGGGGGAGGGCGCCGCGGCTTGGCACGCCGCCGGCTCTAATGGTGAAGTGGCTGGCGACGGTTCGTCAGCCGAGATTTTAACCGACAACCCCAACATAAAATTATGAACGTTCTAAAAAGATGGCAACGGCCCGAATTGACCACGACCCCGACCTTTGGGCGGCTGTTCAATCTCCGGGATGAACTCGACCGGCTCTTCAACGCCCCCTTTGGGGACTCCCTCCCGGCGTCCCAACTGCTGAGTGTTTGGAAACCCGCCTTGGACCTGTTCGAGGACAAGGAATCCCTGACCGTGAAGGCGGAGCTGCCGGGCATGAAAAAGGAAGACCTCCAGATCTCCCTGCACGACGGCACGCTCAGTATCTCCGGGGAGCGGAAGAGCGAAACCAAATTCGCCGAGGCGCAAACCTATCGCACGGAGCGCTTTGTCGGCCGGTTCCAGCGCAGCGTGGTGCTGCCCGCGCCGGTGAAAGTGGACGGGGTGAAAGCCCAGTACACCGACGGGGTGCTGACCGTGACCCTGCCGAAGACCGAGGAAGCCAAGCCGAAACAAATCCAGGTCAACGTGGAGTGACCGGCCGGGCTGCAGGAACCATCCACCAAACCAACCACGCAAAACGCAATTACAAACCAAGAAACTTATGACTGCTCTGACCACCGACCT
>CAIYZC010000134.1 GCA_903930565.1 uncultured Pedosphaera sp. | reverse complement strand
GCGGCGGACGTGGGGAGGGTCTTGAAAAAGACGCCTTTTTCCCTGGGCTGGCCCAGTTCCTCGGGGGCCAGATACAACCCCTTCTCCCCGGCGGGCTTCTCCTGCTCGACCACAATGCGATGGGCCTGGGCCCACGCGTCGCGGCGGATGCCGGTGATCTGCCAGGACACCTTGCCCCCCGGCGTCCCCCCGGCGATTTGAAACTGGTTGTGCGCCAGTTCCCGCGCCACATACAGCCCTGGAGCGGGGGCGCCCACGGCGGTCAGTTGGTACCGGAAATCCTGGTTCACGGCCTCGAAATAATCCGGCAGCGACACCACCGCTTTGCCCGTGCGGTCCAACGCCGCCATCCCGTCATAAATGTTCTTCATGTCCGGTGATTCCACGATGGAGTGCGACAGGTATTTGTTGGCCGGATCCAGCGGATGATCGATGCGGAAGGTGCTGGCGGCTTTGAAGACCGTGCCGTTCACTTGAATGTTGCCGTTGAACACCGCGGCGTAACCCGCCGGCGGACCATACGCCGTGAGTCCCGGATTCCCCTCCGCGTAAACCCCCATGCCCACGCCCTGACCTTCGCCCCGGACTCCGACGCCCCCCGGCGTGGTCGAAATGCCGTAAATTCCGTTGTAGACCCCCTGGCCCACCACGCCATGGCTGCTCGTGCTGAAGCCCCCGATGGCCGGCCCGGCGGTGTTCGTCACCTGAATGAGCCAGTACGGGCTGGCGGCGCTGACGAGCAACGGCATGGCGAGATTGGTGCCCGTGACGGAATGGGGCGCGATCTGCGCGCTGCCCACCGTGCCCGGCGCGAGTTGGGAGGCGGTGATGGAACCGGTCTGGATCTTGGTGCCATTAATGAACGCGTTGGTGGCGCTCGTAATGGCCTGGCCAAAAATGACCTCCCAGCCGCCGATCCCGCCGAGCGTGTCCGCGTTCGCCGCGCGCAGGGCGAAGGGCGCGCTCAGGATTTGCTGCAACGGCACGATGTTCGTCGTGCCGCCCACCGTGATGCCCAGATAGCGGTTCGTGCCCACCAGCGCGCCCACCAGGTCGTTGCCCTGGGTGTCCGCGGGGCCCAGAATCACGTTGAAGCGGCCGCCCACCAGTGCGACCGGCGCCCCGTGGCCCGCGATGTTCTGGCCGTCAAAGATTTGCGGCCCCCAGAGCGGCGCCGTGCCCGCCGTGGCGTTGGAGTAGACATTGAAGGTGAGCACGTAGGTGCCATCCGGCAAATTCGCGCCGTTGGCTCCGACCAACATGCCCTGGTAATTCAACAGGTGCGGCACCGTGGGGGCGGCGTTGGACTGCGCCGCCAGGCGGCCACCGGGCAGCGCCAAGGTTGCGAGAACGGCGGCCACGGCGGCATGAAACCACCGGAAGCGGAACGAAACGAGGGGATTGAGCTTCATAAAATTCAGGAGGTGGAGGATTGGGAGCGGGGTACTTTTCGGAGAAGGGTGATTAGTTGAGGTTGCCGGAGCTCACCGCCAGGTGTAGCCGGAAGGTGCCTTGGATGTAGAGCGGGTTTTTATGCAGACCGGTGATGGTTTCCTGGTAGTTGCCCCCGATCATCGTGTCGCCCCAGCCCGGCAGGCTGAGGTTGTCGGGGTCGTTCGCGGTGAATTGGAGCGTCAGATACCGGGTGACGGTGTAGGACTCGCTGGTGGCCGGACCGGGAACCGTATGGTCGGCGGGCCAGTTGGCGTTCGTGCTCACCGGCAGCGGATTGTAAGCGTCGTCCAAGTTGTCGTGATCGGGATGGTAGGGGTGGACGAAGGGGTTGAGCGGATCATTGTAGGGCAGGATCACGGTGCTTGTCAGGACCGTGCCGGCGACGCCGAAGGCGGCATTTGCGGGACTGAAGGGCACCGGGTTGGTGAAGCCGAACGCGGGCGAGGCGAACCGGCGCACCAGCGAATCATAGAGATTGGTTTGCAGCGTGGGGTTGCCGGTGAGCAGCACGTAGCTCCCGCTCTGTGCGCCGGCCCAATGGTTGCTCCCCGGCCCGTTTTTGTATCCCACGCTGACCTGTTGCAGCAGGTTGGCCTGGCCGTTGGTCCCTTGGTGCACCAGCAGCCGGAATTGGAAGGGCGCCGCGGTGTTGGTCGGGATGGGGCAGGTGGGACAGTTCGTGGGATCCGCGCCCTGGCTGACCAGACCGATGGTCGCCGTCCCAACCCAGAGGCCGGTATGGACGGGTTGACTGACGTCCAAGGGATTGCCCCCGAGGGCGGTCACCGGGGTGGTTACGACCGTTCCCGCCCCGTCCGTGATCCGCAGGAGACTCTGGTACGAGGTGCTCGTGCTGATCGCCGGCGGCCGGGCCATGTCCGGGCGGCGCACCGCCAGGCGCAGCGACCAAGTCGTGCCCGCCGGCACCTTTTGGCTGAGCGTCTGGTTGAGGGGTTGAAAACCAACTTGCGTCGGATAATTCATGGTGAACGAGGAGAGCGGCACGCCGCCCGCCACCGCGGGTGCCGCACCGGCGGGCGCGGGGCCGGAATCCAATTGCGTCACCGTCACGACCTGATCTTTGGTGCCGTTGTTTTGGATGGTCAGCGTCTGTTCGACCGAGCTGCGTCCGTAATCCAGGCTCCGGCCCTGCGCCACCGCCACCGTCAGCGGTCCGCCATAGGTCGAGGCGCCACGGCAGCGCACCCAGTAAGCCTGCCCCGGCAAAGGCTTTTCCGTGGCGGGATTCACCTGCGTCCAGGTGCCCGCCGCGGTCAGGCGGAAGATGGGTTGGCCGGCGTGCGCGGCGGACGGCGCGAAGTAGGTCGCAAATGTTGGCGGCGCCGTGGGATCGACGTGCAACCCCGTGAGATTGAACGAGTCGGCCACCCAACTCGCCGTGCGCACCACCGGGCGGCCGTAGATTTGGAGGCTGAAGGGGGCGGCGTTCGTGGCCACCTTGATCAGGTACGCGCGCTCGGCCTGGACATGGAACAAATTCGCCGCCGCGCGGTAATTGGTCCCCGCGCCCCACACCAGCCAGTCCGGCTGCCCCGCCACCAAATCACCGGGGTTTTGGAGGTATTGCACCGTGGAAAAGCGTCGGCTCCAGCCCCACACGCTCTCCACCGGGGTGCCGGCGAACAGCGTCGCGCAATCGTCCGGCTGCGGTTGCACCTGGAGGTAAACGGCGTTCCAGCCGGGTTGGATCACCACGGTTTGCGACATCCATTGCGCGCGGGCCGGGGCGGCGAGCCCGACCATCCAGGCGCAGAGGATCCAAGCGAGTTTACGGGCTTTGTACATAGGCCTTGGGGACGCGGAGGGTTCAGGGATTGAGACGCAAACGGTAGAACTGCGGCCCCGTGCCGGCCGGGGTGGGAATCACCCAGGAATTCGTCGGGGGCGTGGCCGCCAGACCGCTTTGCAGGTCCGTGAACGCGTGGCCGAGGGCGTCGGCGCGTTGCACGGTGTATTGCCGGTTTACGGCGCTGAGCCAGCTGATTTGCAGCCCCCCGTCCACCACGGTGAGCCCCGTGATGAGCAGGGTGGAGGTGGCGTCGTTCGGATTGGTGCCCGCCAGGTATTCCTGGAAGTTCGTCATGCCGTCGCCGTCCGGATCCGCGTTGGGATCCACGCCCGTCCGGCCGAAATATGTCAATTCCCAAACCACCGGCAGCCCGTTGAAGGGATCGATCACCTCGGGGGCCGACAATTGCAAATCCACCTGCTCCACCCGGCCGCGGTCCGTCGCGAAGAACACCGTGTTCGATTGCGCCGGCTGGGCGAAGGACAGCAGGTTGGTCCCGTTCCACAGGACTGTGGCGAGGTTGAAGGCCAGTCCGGCGCCGGTCAATTGCACGGTTTTGGGCGTCGCCGCCTGGCCAAACACCGGCGTTTCACAGGGAATATGCAACACATACGAAAGCTCGTTGTTGATATTTGTCAAGGTGGTGGCATAGCTGACGGCCGGGCCGCCGTTGCCCGGCTGGAAGGTCCAACTCAGCGTTCCGTAACCCAACCGCAGCGGCACCGGGCCGCCGGTGTCGATCACCTTGCCGTAGAGGATCAAATCCGGCTCGGGGAGCCCTTGTCCCATTGCCAAGCTCCCAACCGCGAGCAGCGCGGCCGCCAACTGGGCGCAGCCCCGCCCCCACCGCCATCCCTTGCATTGAGTGTTCATCGCGGGAGAATTCGCGCCCCGCGCCAAAAGCTTTCAGCTTATTTTAATTAATTTTTCGCCGGGGTCGTCCCGGCCGATTTTCCACGCGCCGCTCTTGGACGACTGCCGCAACGCCGCACGCTTGGTCGGATTTCTCGACCGATTGGCCCGTGATCAGGTCGCCGGCCACTCGTTCCCGCCGGTCCGTGGCCGCGCCGGTCCGGCCGTGGTGCCGGATTGGCCGACCCGGCGCCGGCGGCGGATGCGGGAACCCAAACGCCTGCCCAAACCGCTGACGGTCTTTGCTTGCAACGACTGCGTGGCTGCGGACATTTTGGAAGCCTGCGGCGACGCGCCTTGCCGGTGCCCGCCGCCGTGTTCCGGGTCCCAACCAAAGAGTCGTCACGCGGCGCAGCGCCAATGGCGTGGCCCTGGACCATGCGCCGGTAGCCCGCGCCTTGCAAGGCATCCTCGGCGGCACCGCCAACCCGGTGCTGAGAACTTGAAGGCGGCCGGGATTTCGGCCGCGGCTGGATTTTCGCGCGCCAACCACTTCTTTCGCACCTTCCGCAAGGCGGTGGGACTCAGCCCGGAATCCTATCGGGCCGGGCCGGCGGCCGTCTCTAAACGTCCCGCCGAAAGGGAGCCGAAAGTTTACGAAATGATCGTGGATCCGCGGGTTGGCGCTGCTGGAATAGGACCCTCTGGTTCCCGGTCGGAGATGCGGCGTTGGATTCTGGCGTTGTTGGTGGTTTTTGTTGCCACTTATTGCCGGTGCAGCCTGATTTTGCGCTGCGATTGTCGATAATTAGCCGGACTGGGAACCGAACTTGCCAAGCATCGGAATCAAATCAAAAAACACCAATGAAAACCTTGACATTCTCCGCCCCCGGGCTTTTCCTGCTTTATAGCTAAGCGCAGGTCCGTACCGGGCGGTTCTGAATTCAGTGTCCTATGAAATCGAGAATAACGTGGTTACGAAGGCTCGCAGTCCGGGCACTGATCTGCGGAATTTGCTGGCTGTGGGGGGCGGCGGCGGACGCCGGCACCGCGCTGCGGCTCGATGGCACCAACGCGTTCGCGCAAATTACCGCTGGGGCCGCCTTCAATGCCTTTCCGCTTACCGTCACCGCCTGGGTGCGGACCACCAATCAGGACTTACTCATCCGCGGCATCGCCAGTCATTACAAATCGTCTTCGCTCAACGGTTGGTCGGTTTACCTTTACGGCGGACATGTGCGCGCGTGGTATTTTCGCGACGCCTCGGATTATGTTTGGGATGGGAGCCTGGGATTGGATGGCGGCCTGATCGCCGATGGCGCTTGGCATCAAGTGGCGTTCGTGGTGGACGGTGGCGGGGCGCGCTTGGTGGTGGACGGCGGGCAGCGGGATTCGCGCGGGTGGACCCGGTCACCGGGAGCGCCCACTTCGACCGAGCCGCTCCTGATCGGTCGCTTGGATAATTTCGTCCCGTCCTTCCGGGGGGAAATCGATGAGGTATCCATTTGGAGCGAAGCGCTGAGTCTGGACGCGCTGAATTACATGAAGCACCGGGTGCTCTCCGGCCAAGAAGCCGGTTTGCTGGCGTTGTGGCATCTGGACGATGCCGGGGGCAACGCGGCGCTGGATGCGGTGGGCAACCACCATCCCCTCAACTTGGTGGGGGCACCGCCCTGGATCCCCTCCACCGCGCCGGTGGTGCTGGCCCCGGTGGCGGGCACGGCCCTCAAGCTCAATGGAGTTTCCGATCAAATTGATATTCCGCACCAGGATGCCCAGAATGCGTTGCCGATCACCCTGATGACGTGGATCAAGACGAGCCAAAGCGTGGGCGCCTATCCCGGCATTATGACCAAGTACCAAGGCGGGGCCGGAGCGGGTTGGGCCCTGGCTTTGAACGCGGGGCGACTGGCGCCTTGGTATTACGCGGATCTGACGGATTATGTGGAGCCCGGCTTTTCCAGCGCCGGCGACCGGTTCGTCGCGGATGGGCAGTGGCATCACGTGGCCTTCGTCGTGGACGCCACCTCGGGCCGCACCTTCATTGATGGGCAGTTGGTGAACACCCAACCGTGGAACAATAATCCCGGCCCAACCACCAGCCTGACCGATGTGCGCTTGGGCACCTACGTGGGCGGCAGCGGGCAGTTTTTCAACGGACAACTGGACCACGCCTCCATTTGGAATGCCGCGCTGACGCCGGCCCAGATCAATCAATACGCCCATTTGCCCCTGACCGGGGCGGAGCCGGGATTGGTCTCCGCCTATGAATTTGATGAAGCCGGCGGAAACGTCGCCACGGATCTGGCTGGATTGTCGGATGGCACCGCCAGTGGCGTGTTGACCCGGACGGGCTCGCTGGCCCGCATCGGGGATGGCAGCCAGTATTTGCTGGGATCCCTCGACTATGCGGCCTATGGGCGCCTCTGGTCGATCCAGAACAGTCCCGCCTACAGTTCCTTTCCGTTGCCCGCGCAGGCGACCGTCCGGCGTTTTTACGATTATGGCGACGCCCCCGCGCCTTTGGGGGTCAGCGCCACGCTGTCCGCCACCGTGCAGGATGCCGGCGGTGCCGCGGTGCCCCTGCAAACCCCCGCGACCCTGGTGAACACCCTGACGCTGGGCGCGTACAACGCCTCCGCGCCACCGCCTCCGGGGGCGGTGGTGACCTTCTCGACCATTCTGAATGTGACGCCGGCGAACCAGTTGCAATCCGTGAGCGATCGGTATTCCGCCGGCGTGGTCTTTGCGCACCTGCCGGACGGTGGCACCCTGGTGACCGACGAGGAAAATGATCTGCCCTTGGCCACCTGGT
This sequence comes from uncultured Pedosphaera sp., assembly GCA_903930565.1. GTDB lineage: Bacteria > Verrucomicrobiota > Verrucomicrobiia > Limisphaerales > Pedosphaeraceae > CAIXFN01. Next base: position 41,009 of record CAIYZC010000134.1, on the reverse strand, counting down.
TGCATTTCAACGGTCATCTGTTCTTCGACGGCAACGACACCACGTTCACTTCCGTGGCCAACAACCCGGCACGGGGGGGCAACGACCTCGGGGGTTTTGACACCCAACTTGCCGTCAATGCGAATTCCGGCACCCTGCTGGCCAATCCCGCCTATCATTACGGCAATGGCACGACGCTGGTGGCCGTGTTGGGTGACGACGGGAATGCCACCGAGCTGCTGCCGGGCGTCAGTCTGTTCGGACCGGTTCCGGATGTGGATTGCAGCCAAAACATCTGCTATATCCGCACGAATGTGGTCATGGCGCACGGGGCCGGAATCCATGGGACGGTGCAACTGCAATTGCCCTTGGGGTTGGCGGTGGCCGGTGGCGTGACCAATCATGTGGCCACCAATCAAATCACCTTTTTCAACCAGGCATTGGATGCCACGTTGCATCCGCAGTCGGCCGAATTGGTCCTGCCCGGACCGCTCTGGGCCATCGAGGAAACCAAGCCCTTTTGGGTGGGCGCCTCCTCGCTGCATTGGGTGGTCAATGGCGGTCAGATTCTCCTGCCGGGTCCGAATCCGCTTTATTTCACCCGCCAAAGCGAGGACGATTTTCTGGATGGGGCGCGGGCCACGCTCACGGATTCCACGGCGGCCACCCGGGTTTCCAACGACGGTTACTACCGCAACCTCACGCTGGCGGCCGGCGCCTCCGTGGTGGTGACGGCGGACACGAACAACGTGGCGCGGTTGACCACCCAACTCGCGCTGAATCCGCCGGAACTGCGCCCCCATTTTCCCTATGCCGGCCGGGCGGCCGGGAATCAGATCAGCGTGGGGGCGGGGGCCACTTTGAGCATCCTCAATGACCAGGTTGACCCCGGTTCCAGCAGCTTGCCGGTGATGGGAGCCGTGCCGGTGATTTATTCGCAGGACTGTGGCGACACCAATTGCAGCGGGGCGACCATTGGAAAAACCTCCCTGGCCTTCAGCCCGGATGGCGGAGCACTGCAATTCACGCCCGATGGCGGGTTGTTGGGCTTCGGGGCGATCCCGCCCGTGGGCTTGAAGTGGGGCTACGCCGGCGGGACCAGTTACGCCCAGGAGACCAGTCCGGTGAGTGCCGGGGTGTACCGGATGCCCGGAACCTTCGTCCTCGGGGGGCAATTCGCTTTGCCGCCCGAGCAACAGGCGCCGGCGATGCTGTTCACCGGGGTGGGGGATGCGACCACGTCAGATTTACGGGAAAGCCCCGATCATCCGGCGGATTACGCCGGCGGCCAGGCGAATTACGCGGGCTTGAACTTTCGGCGTCCGGCCACCGGTCGGAGTTATCTGGCCAATCTGCAGATCGATTCGTATCCGCTGACGGACCGGGCCAAGTATTATGTGCGGTATGGCGGGGTGAGCGGCATTCATGAAGCGGCCTCCTTTCCACCGAACCTCACGCTGTACGGTTACCACTTCAACTTTTCGAGCTACCGGCTTTCCTTTCTCGACAGTCAGACCCGCGAATCGCGCACCGATGGCCAGGTGGTTCTGCCTTACCCGGCGGGCTTCACCCAGAATTTCGAGCGCATGCAGTTCTTCTGCCGCGGGGGACTGGATTCCGCCCGGGTGCCCGCCAACAGCCCCGCGGACCATCTGGTATATTGGAACACGGACCTCCTGCCGCAGACCATTGATTTTCGTCCGCTGGCCACCGAGGTCTGCGACACCGCGACCCGCTTTTTGGTGCTGGGAGTGGAAACCAAACTGCCCTTCATCCCGCAGGCCTTCCATGCCACCCTGGGTTTCCAGGCGGATGGCAACCTGACGACGGCCGCAATGCCGCTGCAAGGGTGCAATTCACGGTTTGCCCCGCCGCCCGGCCTGAATCTCCAAGGGCCGGGCAACAGCACCTTCACATTGGCCACGGTGGGTGATTCCTATTTCAACAACTATGGGAGCCCCCACCGGCCGGATGAAGGCTTCTACAACATCGCCGGCAAAATCAAAACGCCCTTTTTTGGGGAGGTGAAAGTGCATCTGCATGTGCGGCCGACCGGGACCAATTCGGCGAATGTTTATGTCATGGGTGGCTGGCCGAAAGCGGAGGGGACCGGGCTCAATCTGGGGTGGCGCGACAGCAACAATTACGACTTTTTCACCGGTGCCAAGTTTGATCTGAACCATGATGGTTTTCCGCAAAGCTTGGCGACCGTGGACGCCTACCGGAATTCCAAGACGGAGGATTACCACCCGCGCGCCCAGCGCGATTGGATCGAAGTGGCGAAATTCGATTACGCCCTTTCGTGGAGTCCGCTCTTGCACAAATTCACCGGATTTCAGAAGGACAAGGCCTATCTCCCGGTGATCGACGTGGACAGCAATTTGAAGGAGTTGACCCCCGGAAAAGTGGATTTTGATTTTGCCCAGGATCTAACCCTGGCCCTGCCGCGGATCAAAGTGCTGGATTTTGTGAATGACGCAATTGATGAGGCATTTTCGCCGCTCAATTCGTTGACCGACGCCCTGCACCAGGCGATTGCGAAGGATCTGGATACTTCCGGCGCCACCAGCGGTTTCCAGAGTTTGCAAGCGGTATTGCGGGAGGATGCCGGGCCTTTCTTCCGCCCGCTGCTGGCGGATCCCGCCGGCCCGTTGTTGGCGGCTGCCGGCCCTGGGGGATCGGTGGTTGACCAAATCTACAACCAATTGGCGCTGGCCTACCAAAACGATCCGGCCGGTTTTCCGGCCAAGGTCAGTGGCATTGTCACTGATCCGGCCAACGGCCTGGGCGGCGCCATCAGCACCCTGAACGGCGCCGTCGGCCAGGCCAACGGGGTGCTGGGGAAAATGCAGCATACCTATTCCGATGTGGATGACACCATCGGCCTGTTCTTGCGCGTGGTGGAAAAGGACGGGCAGGGGCAACGCCATGTGATCAGCACCTTGGTGAAAAAGCTGGTGGAGGATCAATTGCCGGAATTGGGGTTGGTGGGGGATATCGCCGATCAAGCGGCGGCGGACCTGACCGCCGAGTTGGAACCCACGCTCTCCCAAATTGAACTGGAACTCAGGGATCTCCGTTCCCAGTTTGCCGGGGTCAAGGACACGCTGAATTCCGCCACGGGCGATCTGCCGCGGGCGTTGGATGATATCGTGCACGACACCGTCAATGTGCAGCCCTTCCTCCAGGCGGCGGGGACGGCGGTGGCCGATCTCTGCGCCACTTCGGTGACCCCGTCAGGGGATTACTTCACGGCCAATCCCAACGCCGTGAAGGATGCCATCCGCGAACGCCTTACCCTGGCTTTCCTGGGGTCGCCCATCGTGGGCGGCTATCAGAAAGATTTCCGGCAGTTCTTTGGCGAGGGCAGTTCCCTTTTGGATCAATTGTTGGATGTGCTCTTTGACCAAATCAACCGCGCCATCCGCGACGGCATTGAGAAACAGGTGGGACAGGGCAATGACGGGGTATTCCAGGCGCTGAAGGGCATTGGTCAGATGACGCAATCCCTGGCTTCGGCCAAGATCCGTGGCGCCCCGACCTTTGAGGGGGATTCCCTGCGGCGCATCCATCTCGACGGAAACATCCAGATGAATTTGCCGGACGCCATGACCTTCCAAGCCTACCTGGACATCAAGGAACTGGATTCGTCCTCCACCCCGTTGGACTGCATTCCGCCGGGGGCGCCTTCGGCGGAAGTCACGCTGGGCGCCAAGAATATTCCCTTGAATTGGGCCGGCGTCAGCGGCGGCGGACCGCCCCTCACCCTGACTATCGAAGCGCGCTGGACCCTGCAAAGCGGCGCCGTGTTGGGCGTCGGCGGATTGATCGATATCAAAGGCAAAGCCGACTTCAAGGGCTGCAGCATCAAGGAGGTGGGGGCGACTTTTGCGATCGGGGAGATCGAAAACTATCTGGCCGCCAAAGTGGCCGGCAGTGTGGTGGTCTTTGGCGTGCCGGTGGATGTGCATGCGGGATTTTTTGCGGGCCACGCCTGCGACCTGAACACCTTGAAATTTGTGGATCCGGACGTGGCCGCCGTGCTGGGCAATCCCGTGAGTTTCACTGGTATTTACATTGAATACGGCGGCGGTTTGTCGCTCTCGGAAATTCTCTTTGGCATTTCGAGCTGCTTGTTGGATATCGAAGCCGAGGTGACTTGCGCCACCTATTACGAAGGCGGCCCGCGCTCCGGAAAAATTGGTTTCCGCCAGAAGGATTCGATCGATCTTTCCCTGCTTTGCCTGTTGAGTGGTCATGTGGAAACCACCATGGGCGTGGCCGCCGGGGTCGGTCCCGGCGGGCCGGAATTGGACTTCAGCGGTTCCGCGGAGATTTGCGGTTCCATCGGCTATTGCCCGTTCTGCGTCTCCGCTTGCAAGGGGATCTCGATCCGGGGCGTGGTGACGGATGGTGGGTTGAACTTTTCCATTGATTACTGATGAACACGCTGCGCTTTAGGCAAGGAAACGCCGGCTTGGGGGCGGGTTGGTGGAGCGGATTATTCTTCGCGATCACGCTCCTGCTGCCGGCCACCGGAACGGCCCAGAATCTGTTCAGCAACCTGGTGTTCTCCGTGGGCACCACCGTCCACGACAACACCGGGCGGGATTGGTCTTACGTGCTGGTGGGCTCCCCTCAACCCGGCCTGTTGGCGGGCCGCCGCTTCGCCGTTTATGCCAAGGCGGGGCGCCCGCCCGATGCCGGGGCGTTTACCCAACGCGGTCAGATTTCTGCCGCGGGTGATGCGGCCACGGTGGATGGGTTGCTGAATAAATCAGTTTTCCTGGGGCAGGATTTATCCGGCTTGAACCATTCCCTCGAGGTGCTTTTGCACTCGATCGCCGGCATCACCAACCAAACTCTGGCGCAAAAGGTGGTGACGGCCCTGGAGCGCAGCCGCGTGGATCCCTCGGTGGCCCAGGTGGTGGCGTTGCTGTCCCGGGTCAATCCCGGTCTGACCTTGTGTCTCGGGCAGGGATTCGCCGAACCGATTGCCGGGGTGACGACCTACGAAATTCGCGAGGTAAACCCGACGACCGGCGCCGCGGGTGATGTGGCGGGACGGGTCACGATCAATCCCGGTTTTCCCGTCACCCTGCCGGCTCCCGGCAAACCGTTCCAAGTGGTGACGAACGCTCCGTCCGACCATCTGAAGATCCGCCTGCGTTGGGGGTCGCCGGATGAATTGCGCCGGCTCTCCCTCTTGAGTTTCGGCTACAATCTTTGGCGCATCCCGCTGGCGGACGCGGTGGCCGCGGGCTATGACATCAATCCGCCCGGACTGTCCGCGCTGCAAAACAGTGGCAAATTTACCCAGGTCAATCCCGCCCCGGTCACGGCGGGAAAGGATTTCTCCGCGGGTGCGGGCCCGGGGGCCGCCGATGATCCGGCCGATGCGACCACCTATTTCTTTTCGGATGACAACGGGTTTTCCCACGGCGGCGCGGCCTTTGCCGATGGCGCGCAGTTTTATTATTTTGTCACGGCCCGGGATGTCTTGGGCCGGGATGGCTTCGTTTCCGCCGGCGGGTTGGCCCAAGCCTGCCGACGTCGGCCGCCGCTCGCGCCCACCGGCGCCAAAGTGCTGAACAACGTGCAGGTGCTGCCGCTGGCCGCCGGCGGGGTCACGAATCAACAGCGCTTTCAAATCACCTGGCAACAAAACGTGGATCGCACCAATCTGATCACCCACTATTGGATCTACCGTTGGCAAAATCCCGCGGGGGCGTTGCGGAATGTTGTCGATCCCACGGCCAACCGCGTGGGCATCGTGCCGGACATGGCCGGGACGAACACCGGGGTGTTTCTCGACAACGGGCCCGATTCCCCGGCGACCGCCGGCGTGAGCAATTACTGGTACACCGTACGGGCGGTCAGCGTGGGCGCTTGCGATCCTTTGCTGTCCCCGCACAGCGCTCCCGCGTGGGGTGTGTTGCGGGAGCGCGCGGCGCCCGCGGCCGCCACCGGCGCGATTTTCGGAAGTTGCGGCACCCCGGTGGTTCAGTTTCAGGCGGTCAATAACCTCACCAATCCTCCGGATCCGAACAACTGGAACTTTCGCTTCACCTGCCAGCGGCGGGATTTGGGCGTCGCTTGGGTCCAGTTCTCCGTGACCAATTCCGGGCTGTACGTGGGCACTTATGGACCTTTTTATTTTGCTCCAGGAGCCACCTCGGCCCAGATGGATTTTAGCGTGCGGGTCGAGGGCGCGGCGCCCAGCTATGACCTTGGCTGTGTTGTAGGCACTTTCACCGGCCTGACCTCCGCGCCGGTGACGGCCGGCATCACCACCGCCGTTCCCTCCGGCCAGCGGCGGGAGTACGTTTTTTACTGCGGGCAAATCCTGGAGACGGCGCTCAGCGCCAACGATCCATTGCTGACGACTTTGAACGGGGGCATCTCTTGTTACTACGCCATCAATCCCACGCCGGATCCCAGCGGAACGGTGGGCATGAAATTTCCCGTGCCCACGGGCACGCCGATGTTGGTGGAAATCATGACGAGCAACACGGTCTGGACTTCCTATGGCGTGGTTTGGCCCGACCCCAACCAAATGTATTGGGTTTCCTATCCCGCGTGTATTTTGGGCCCCTTGCCTCCCATCCGCGGTTGCGTGATGAAATTGCCGCATTTGCCGGATTGTGAGCAGCACGTGGCCCGGGCGGCGGATAACGGGCCCGTCGCGCCGATCAATGTCCAGTTTGGGCTGACCCTCCGCACCCGCGAGTACCGGCTTTATCGCAGCGTGAATGGCGGGCCGCTGTTGCTCATGGCGCAGTCGGCCGCACCGTTCGATCCGGCGAATCCCACCAAGCAAATCGTGTGCAAGGATGATGCCATGCCTTCGGCGGCCGCCCAGTTGTGCTATTTTGTGCAGTTGCTGGATGAACACGGTAATGGGAGCCCCATGAGCTTTCTCGGCTGCAAACCGTTGGCCCCGTCGCCCCCGCCCCGTCCGGTGCTGGCCCAGCCCACGGAGGCCGGCGATCTCAGCCATCCCCAAGTCCGCCTGAATTGGTTCTGCCCGACCAGTGGCGTGGCCCGGTTTCAAGTCATGGTCGCCCGCAATGATGGCAAGAAGAATGTCTTCGTGGCGGACAAGTTGCTGAGCGACGTGGTGACCTGGAACTCCCATGCCAGCTTCCTTGGGCTCGTACCGGGGCTGGGTTCGGGGAAATCCAGCAGCTATGACGCGGCGCAATTGACGCCGCCGATTGGACCCGGGTTCGGCCCGGGCCCCCAATTCTCCCTGACGGTGGGGGTGGAACCCAACGTGGCCTATCGCATCACGGTGGCGTCCGTGGACGCTCAGGGAAAGCCCTGGGATCCCTCCCCGGAATGGCAGTTCACTTGGAAGCCGCCGGTCCAATTGCCGACGGTTCCTTGGCCGGCGCGACCCCTGCCCGATATCACCGCGTTTGACAATCCGGCCCCGGATAGCCTTCCCCCCATCTACCCCCGGGTGGCCGCGGTTCTGATGTACTATTATGACGCCCAGAGTTTTCAGCGCTTGGATCGCCACTATCCTGTGGGGGTGCGCTTCGCCGAGTTGGCTCGTTCGCTGGGGCCCACGACCACCGTGGGCACGACCAATCAGATTCAATACACGCTCGGCCCGCAACCCTCCGACGCCCCGTTGATTGATCCCAATGGATTTGTTTTCAAACGGCTTTCCACGGATCCGGCGCGGCAGAATCAACCCTTGTTGCCGATTGTTTTGTATCGCCAACAGGTCGCCAACGCCGCCTTCCCGCGGGTTTCCGGAAATGTGGTCCAGGTGAGTCCCTTGCTGGAAAGCATCCCGTGGCACCAGCAGGGGACCCTCCCCAATGCCGTTTTCATCACCATCCCCGACAAACTGATCACGGTGAATTATGAGACGGCCAACGATCAGACGCGGACCTTCTTCTACTTGCGCGATCAGCAACCGGTCGTGGCCGGCGCGCGGTACCGCTATTTCGTCCTGCGGATGGATGACCACCGGGAAATTGTGGAAACGATCAACGCGGGCGAAGTGGAGATTCCCGTCCAATAACCGCGCCGGCTTATGAAGGCATTATTTACCTCTTTCTTGCGGGTCTGGCCGGGGTGCCTGGCCGGGTTGGCCTGCGCGGGTCTGGCGCTGACCGGTTCGGCGCGGGCGGGCGGCTTTGTCTATGAAACCGCCACCGAATTCCTCGCCTCCGGGGATTTCAACGGCGACGGTATTCCCGATGTGCTGGTGGTGGACAAACTCACGGGCAATGCGCGGGTGGGCTATCAGGATGCCGTCGGCCAACTGACCTGGGCGGGCCCGGCGACGACCGGAGTGTCTCGGCCGGGTGCGATCGCCGTAGGGCGATTCTTGGATTCGACCTTGGATGCCGTGGCCCTGACTTCGCCCGAGCTGAACAATGTGAATCTGGTGGGACTGGCGGATGCCAACAACGTCTTGGCGCCGGTGACGATCACCCCGTCCGGTGTCGGGTTGGCGTTGCTGATTGGGATGCCGGCGCCGTTCGGCGCGGCGGGGGCTTTTGATTTCCTCCTGACCGGTTCCAATGACAACGACCTGCCGGATGGGGCCGCGTTGCTGGAACTGTTTGGTTTGGCCGCCGGAGCTCCCCCCACGCAGCAAGGCAGTCAGTCGGCGCCCGGGCCGGTGGCCCGGGGGAACGCCCTGAATCCCGGCGATGATCCCGCGACCCTGGCGGCGATGCTGCAACGGGGCACGAACGACCAATTCCAAGTCTTCGCCCCCAATGCGGCCTTTGCCCAAGTGTTGACCAAAACCAACCTGGCCTCCGGCACCGAATATGTCTTCGGCCTTTTCGATGGGGAAACGATGCCCCGCTTCTTCTTTTATGTTCCGGGCCAGTCCAATCTGGTGATGCAGGCCTTGGTGAACACCGCGACGGGTTACGACCTCGGACTGGAGGTGCCGGTGACTTTGGATGACGCCGTGGAACGGGTTTATTATGTGCCCTTGGGAGCGGATGGCACCGCCCTGATTCAATTCGGTGATGGCGTGCGGGGGCTCACCGTTTCCGGCGGGGTGCCGACTTTGGCCCCGGCCTATCGCAGTGGCGCGGCCGGCCAGGGAGCACGCTTCAGCGGCGTCGTGCCGTTGGCGGACGGCAAGTTTGCCTTGCTCGATGCCCCGGCGGGCGGGGGTGTTTCCAGTCATGGACAAGTGGTCCAATTCGATGGGGTGAACTACACTCAACTTAGTTCCGGCGACCTGACTCCGGTGACGCGGAATGCCACCCGCGCCAACGTTTGGGTGTTTCGCGGGGAACCCTTTGTCAGCCGCACGCCGGGCCTCGTCGCTTCCCTGAACGCGGCGGATTGGAGTGTGCAGATCAGCGGCCTGCCCGCCGGGCTTTCGGTGTTGTCCGAAACTGACGGTGGTCCGGGGATCGGGCTGGGGAATGATGTCTCGACGGACCTCGGCGCCCCTCCCACCGGAACGGTGTTTGCCTTGGCGGAACAATATCGTGAGGATATCTCCATCTTCACCTATTCCGCTCCGCAAGCCGCGGATCCCCTGCAGGTCACCATCGCTCCGCCACCCGGGAACTATGCCGGTCCGGTTTCCGTCTCCCTCGTGGCTGAGCCCCCCAGCGACCACATCTTTTACCGGCCGACCGGCGGTGGGGGAGGGTGGCGGAATTACACCCTTCCTTTCACGATTGGCCGGGACACCACCGTGGAATACTACGCCATTCCGAACAGCCTGGTGGGGCGCTCGCGGCTGGAATCCGCCCGCTACGCTTTTGCCGCGGGTGGCACCGCCACGCCGCAACCGGCTTTTACCTTGAATCCGCCCGACACGAACGCCGTCTCACCGTCCAATCCCGCGCTGGTTCAATATTCCAGCGAAGGCACCGTTTTCTACGGCCGGAAATCCAGCACGAATTTTTCCATCTGGGCGATCAATCTGGATGGCACGGGCGACCGGTTCATCACCACCGGCTCCCGGCCCCGCGCGTCCCGCGACGGCAAGTGGCTGGCTTTCCTGCGTCGGACCACGCCGCCGCCCGACAGCTATGGCATCTATGGCGATTTATGGGTGCGTGATCTCGGCACCGGTGATGAAATGCTGCTCTACTCGAATGCCACCACGCTGGTGGGCATGGATTGGGACCGGGCGGGAACCCGCCTTTTTTTCGACAATGGGTGTGGTTTGCAACAAATTGATCTGACCGGCGCGGTGACGCCGGTGGGCTTCCCCACGCAGTGCAACCAATACGCGCCCGCCGTCAGCCCGGTCGATGGGCGGGTGGCCTTTTTTGATCATAGTTCGGGCGGAGTGCTGGTGACCACCCCGGATCTGGTGTCGGTGCAAATTTTGCCCCTCGGCATCCCGCGCGCCCGCTGGCCGGCCTGGTCGCCGGATGGTGCGCATTTCAGTTTGGTGGACCCCAACACCTATTCGTCGTTGGACATCGGCCACGACATTTATGTCGCGGGCACCAATGGCACGCCCCTGAGCCAGATCACCGCCTTCCTTCAGAGTGGCGATGGCTTCCCGCACGGCACCCTTTGGTCGCCCGGCGGCAACGCCTTGGTGGGGGCGGGCACCATCTTGGGTACGAATGGTTTGTGGGTGATCCCGCTCACCGCCGACCTCACTGCTTGCGATTGTTTGGAGTTCCCGACCCGCCTTCCGACCACGGTCGGCGATCCCATCGACTTCGCCGGCACGGTCGTGGTGGCCCCGCCGCTGCCGCAATCGATCCGCCAGGCGCCCCTGGCCATCCGCCTGGATCCGGACGCGTTGGTGGTTTATTGGGGCGCGAACTTTGCCAACTATACCCTGGAATCCACGCTGGATCTGAATTCGCCGGCGGTTTGGACTCCCCTCCCCGGTCCCTATGGGGTCTCGGTCTCCGGATTCTACTTCGAGTATCCGGAGCCTTTGAGCAGCCTGGCGAACGCCAAGTTTTTCCGTCTGCGCTACACCGGCCCCTGAGCCGGTGCCCGAGACCGATCCCGGGCTGGGGCCAAACCACGGATCCAGCCGAAAGTCGGCGGCGGCGGGAAGCTCCTGGGGCCGAAACACATTTCCGCTGTCTCGCGGGACGGGGGATGGTGTGGGCAGCGGGAGCGTCGCGACGGATCATGGGTTCCGCTCGACTCGCCGCCCACCCTTCCGGCGGCTTCCCCGCCTTGGCGCAAAATGGTAGTATGCCGCCCGCTGCGGCTGGTGTATATCAAGTCGCGTGAGACAATGCATGAACCCGCCCTGCTCGCCCGGTGACGCATCCCTGCCTGGTCTGCTCACCCTCTACTTCTCGGCGGCCGGCTCCGCCCTCGCCACCGACGGCATTTGGGTCGGCACGAGGGCCCAAACCTACGGCAATGCTAACTGGGGCGGCGTCAACAATCGGACCGGCGGCGTGGTCGCCGACGGCTCCGGCGCCGGCGCCTACTTCACCAACACCTTCATCAACGGCCACAACGTTTTCAATAATTCAGCCCGGATGATCGGCAAGATCGTGTTCACGGACCCCGCGAACTTGACCGATTTGACCGTCGCGTTGAACCCCCTGAAGAATTACAATCTGACCCACACGGTGAGCGGCTTTCCCCGCTTTCGGCTCGTTAATGCAACCCTCGATTTGGTAACCAATCCCTTGTAAATGCCGCCACCTTGGCGCCGCCCCCCATCCGTCTGCCCGTCCCCACCCGCCCTCGCAACCCGCTTATGATTATGTTCAACTTTCGCCTCCCGTCCTGGCTTCCCTTCGCCTTGGTAACCGTGCTCTGGCTGGCTCCGGGCTGGGCGGCCACTGCGGCGGCCCCCGAGCCGGCCGCCGCCCTCAAATCCCTGGCGCAATCGATCAGCGGCGACGCCCCCTTGTCGGCCGGCGAGGTTTCCAACGCGACCACCGTGGTTGTGGCAAATGCCGCGGCCATCGGGGGCGATCCGACCCTCGCCGCCCAGGCTTTTCAATTGGCGGAACTCTATGAAACCCGCCTGGGACCCCTCTTCATCAACGCCGCCACGAAGGGCGGTTTTCCGCGCGCCCCGCAGGCCGGGCTGGAAATCCACCGCGCCCTGTTCGCGGTGCAACAGGCGCTGCTGGATCACGCCTATACTCCGGCGAATTTCGAACGCAATGCGGCTTTGCTCGCCGGCAAACGGTTCCAGACCGCCGATTACTTTCCCGGCCGGGCCACGCCCCCGGCCAATCCGGAGGCGGCTCACGAGGTCCGGATTAATGCCTCCCAGCCGGAGAGCTGGGGGTTCCCCGTGCTCTATACCGAGGAACCGGCCCGCCGCCCGACCGGGTGCTACCTGGCGCCCGGCAGCATCGCCACCGTGACCGTGCCCGCGGCACTGGTGGGCAAGGGTTTCAACCTCCGGGTCGGCGCGCATTCGTGGGACTTGGCGAAGAAACCCCGGATCAAACGGCTGGACCGCGTGTCCTTGGTCTTCCCCATCACCGGCCCCGTGACCCGCATCGCCAACCCGTTGGGTGGCGGTATCTACGTGGAAGTGCCCTACCGGGCGGACGCCGGCCAGGTCACCGTGCGGATCGCCAACGCGGTTCGCTCCCCGTTCTTCTCGGCCCGCAGTTTCGCCCCGACCTCCCTCGCCGAATGGCGAAACGCCGAGCGGTTGCAACCCGGGCCGTGGGCCGATTTCGAGTCCGACAAGTTCATGATGCAAGTGCCGGCCGCCTGGGTGCGTCAGTTGGAGGATCCCGTTTCGGTCATGCGCGACTGGGATCTTTCCATGGACGCGGTTTCCGAATTGCTCGGGTTGCCCTTGGTCCGATCCAAGACCGTCTTGTACATGCAGAACGATGTCCTCTACCGCGGGACCGCCAATTTCCCCGGCTATCCCATGTCCAATGATCCCTACGATCCGGATAAATTGGCCGCTTCGGCGTCGGGGGCAACCCCGCTCCATTACCTGCTTCGCGGGCCGCAGTATTCCCCGCATACGACCTTTCATGAATTGGGCCACGCCAGCTCGATCACCAAGTTCAGCGGCGAAACGGAGTCCGCCGTCAACCTGCTCCACGTCGCGGTCTTGAACCGAAAGTTCGGCGTGGATCTGGACACGGCCTTTGCGCGGTCCCTCGGCAACCGCGGGGAAATGACCCTCGACCAGGCCGCGATCACCTGGATGGTCACCGACCACTTTCGCCAAAGCCAACCCATGGCCGCCGCGGAGATGGCTTATCAACACCGGGGGCACGGCAAATACGTGGATATCGCCAAACTCTACGGCTGGGACGCGCTCAGCCGGTTCTGGCATTCCGTGCAGGTCGATGCTTCCCAGGGCATCACCTATCCCAAGAACGCCGACCCGGCCGACAGTCGGATTTTGCGGATGTCCCAAGCCGCCCACGCCGACCTCACCCCCTTGATCCACTTCTGGGGCGTGCCGCCCGAGGCGCCGGACCGGTTGAAATCGCAGCTCACCCAAGCCGGGCTCGCCGCATCCCCCGCCATTTACGACCGTCTGCGGCATTACCAGGACCTTGTTCCCTTGAACCGGGAGGCTTATCTGGCGCACTTCAACGCCCTCCACCCGCGCGGCGCCAAAACCAATGACCAACCGCTCGCCGACTACGGGGAGCGCGAAGGCCGCCAGGCGCGCCAGGCCCTGCAGACCCTCCTTGACCGTTATTTCCCGACCGGCCGCCCCTGAACCCCGAATCCGCACCTGTCCGCTGCGCCCCCCAACATGAAAACCTCCCCTCCGACCCTCGGTCGCCTGGTTGCCGCCGGGCTCCTCGCCTTGCTGGCTGCCGCCGCCCCGCTGCGCGCCGCCGACCGCAAGCCAAATTTTCTCTTCATCTACACCGACGACCAGCGCTGGGACGCCATGGGCGCCGTCCAGCGTGAGCAGGGTGAGCGCGCCCGTTTTCCCTGGTTCAAGTCGCCCAACATGGACCGCCTCGCCGCCGGTGGCGTCCGTTTCCGCAACGCCTTCGCCACCCTCTCGCTCTGTTCCCCGAGCCGTGCCGCCTTCCTCACCGGTTGCTACAACCACCTCAACGGCGTCATCGACAACCATACGCCGTTCCCCACGAATTCCGTCACCCACGCCACGTTGCTGCGCGCCGCCGGCTACCGCACCGCCTACATTGGCAAGTGGCACATGGGCAACCAACACGGCCAACGCCCCGGCTTCGATTACTCCGCCAGTTTCGTCGGCCAGGGCCGCTACAACGATTGCCCGGTCGAGATCAACGGCGTGGCCACCCCCACCCAGGGCTGGATTGACGACGTCACCACCGGCTTGGCCGTCGATTGGATGAAAAAAAATCACGACCAGCCGTTCTCGCTGGTGGTCGGTTTCAAGAGCCCGCACTCGCCGCGGGGTGGCCGGAACCTTCCCGAGCGGCTCCGCAACCTCTACGCCGGCGAAACCAGCCGCCCGGTGCCGAACTCCACCGCCCGGGCCGTCTTCCACCCGCCCGTTCCGGGCGGGGAAAGCAAGCCGGCCCCCCTCTCCACCAACCCCGTGCATCTGGATTACCTGCGCCACATCGCCGGCGCCGACGAGAACCTCGGCAAGCTGCTGGACAGCCTCGACACGCTCGGTCTCGCTGAGGACACGGTGGTCGTCTATTCCAGCGACAACGGGTACTACCTCGGCGAACATGGCCTGGGCGACAAGCGCTCCATCTACGAGGAGTCGCTCCGCATCCCGATGCTCGTCCGCTACCCGCGCCTCTTCCCCAAGGGGCAAGTCCTGAACGAGTTGGTGCTCAACGTTGACCTGGCCCCAACTTGGCTCGAGCTCGCCGGCGTGACGGTGCCGGCGGAGATGCAGGGCCGGAGTTGGAAAGCCTTGGCCGCCGGCCAAAAGCCCGCGAATTGGCGCCAATCTTTCCTGGCCGAATACTTCTACGAAAATGGCGGTGGGGACACCCCCACGCTCGTGGGTGTCCGGACGGCCAACGCCAAGCTCGTGCAATACGCCGGCCATCCGGAATGGACGGAAATCTTCGACCTTGCCGTCGATCCCTACGAGTTGAACAACCTCGCCGCCCAACCCGCCGCCCTGGGGAAACTCACCTCCGAGCTCGCCGACCAGCTGAAAGCCTTGCGGTATGCCGTTCCCCCGCACGCCGACCAACCCGATCCCCCTTCCGCCAAGCCCGCCAAATAAGGTCTCCAGCTTCCTCTTTCCAAACAGCGGCCACCCGCACCGCCGTCCAATCGCCCCCAACGTTTCCCGGTCACTCGTCCGCGCGCCAGCGTTGTGGAGTGCGGAATGAAGTTCCGCTTTCGGTCGGGCGGGACGGCTCCCTCAACCACCCACCGCCGAGCGGACAACCAGCACCCGCGTGACCGCCCGAATCACCTCAAGTTCACCCGCTTACGCACCGTTAACACCTCACCGCCCGGTCTCGCCCGCCTTTTGCGCCACCGGCAGTGCCTTTTGAACCAACTTTTCCAAGGCGGCCAGCCGCTCCTGCAGGGCGGCGATTTCGGCGTCCTTGGTGGCCAGCTTCTGGTTCAGGCCTTGGATGGCGGCCAGGGCGATCCCGTCGGCATCCACCGTGGTGATGTGCCGGTCGTCCGTCCCCAGTCCGAAAGCGGCGTGGAAATCCTGGGCCATGGGGCCGACATGCCGGACGCCCTCCTCGTTCTTGAAAGTCCACTCCTGCACCTCCAGGGAGCTCACTTTGGCCAGCACCGCCTGCGGATCCACCGGCGCGAAGTGCTCCTTCATATTGCGATCGCTGCTCGGCGAGAAACTGGTCGCCGCGACCTGCCCGCTGAAGCCGTTCAGCGTGATGACCGCCGTGCCATTGGTGCCGCGCACATCCAGTCGCCCGGCCCGGATGCTGTCATCGCTCGGCCAGATTTGGAGTTCGTTGCGGAGCCGCAAGATCCCCGCGTTGGCACCGAGGGATCGGATTCGGATTCCCGGGACTG
Organism: uncultured Pedosphaera sp.; assembly: GCA_903930565.1. Classification (GTDB taxonomy): domain Bacteria; phylum Verrucomicrobiota; class Verrucomicrobiia; order Limisphaerales; family Pedosphaeraceae; genus CAIXFN01. The sequence continues at coordinate 25,136 of CAIYZC010000134.1, read as the reverse complement.
AGCCGCCGTCCGACCGGAATTGAATGATCTGGTTGACGGCGACCTGGACATCCAACGGGTTACCCGGACTCGTGGTTCCGATCCCAACATAGCCGTTGTTGGCGATGCTCATCCGGGGCGTGGAGGCGGTGTAAAAATCCAGCCCCAATTTGTTGTTCCCCCCGTCTTTGCGCTGGGACGAAATCGTCTCGCCCCCGCCTCCGAAGTTGACCCCGGGCGAGGCCGTGCCGGTATTGACGTTATTCTGATCCACCTGCAATTCCGCGGCCACTTGCACATTCCCTTGGTAGTCCCAAGTCAGTGAACTGGTCTCGGGCCCGGAGGTGCCCAGGGAGCCGCCTTGCCACCCGTAAATGAAGGGTCCGTCCTCGCTGGCGCGCCAACCCAAGCCCGAGGTGCGCACGGTTCCCTCGCGCAAATAAATGTCATACAGGTTCAAGCGCGTGGGGCCGCCCAGATTCAGCGTGACATCGCCCCCGGAATTCGTCCCGATCGCGACCCCCCCGGCGACCGGATTCAAGGCCAGCGGGCCGCCATAACTTTGCGCCCAGCTGTAGCCAACGCCCCCCACGGAACCGAGGACCAGTCCGTAATCCTGTGGCAGCACATTCGCCGGCGCGGGCGGCACATTGGTGGGGCCGGTGAGGTGGAGGGCGCCCGCCGGGTTCGTCGTACCCAGCCCCACGCCGCCCCCGGCCCGGATTAGAAATTGATTGTTGGCGGAGGAGGTCACGTCGGCCGCTTGGGAATCGGCCCAGACAAACGACCCTTGGTGGTAAGCTTTCGCCCGTTGCCCGGCGGCCAGTGAATAAGCCCCCCCGGCCACGTTTTGGGAACCGCCCACCGCGGTGGCGTAGGTGTTGCTCGCCACGTTGCTGTCCCCGCCCACGATTGTGCTGAGCCGGCCGTACGCGCGGTTGTTGAAACCGCCCCCCACGGTGGCGCGGTCATTGGCGACCAGGTTGTTGTCCCCGCCGGCGATCGTTGCGCTGCCCCCGTAGGTCACGTTGTTGTAACCGCCGCCGACAACATTATAATTTCCGCCCACCCGATTGGTGAAGCCGGTGGTTCCGCCCCCGCCGATCACACTCCCCACCACGGCGTTGCTCGCGAGGTTGCCGACATGTCCGCCCAGCACGTTGGGGCTGATCGCATTGGGCTCCAGGCGGAGGGCCCGGTTGCCGTTGGCTTTCAGCTCCAGCGGCTGGTTGTCCGTCGTGCCCAGAAAACTTGTGCCCGCCGTCGTGCCCGGATTGCCGGTTAACCGCCAGGCATTGAGGTTTTGGAGACCGGACCCGTCGCCCGCCAGTACGTTGTTGGCGTTGGTCAAAAAGCTCGGACCCGCAAAGTAATTGCTGCTGCCGAAGACCTGCCGGGAGTTGCTGGGCGGCGGCGCAATCACCAACCGCGCTTGGGCGGAATAATTCGCCCCGGCCAAGACTACGTTCAACGCCGTCACCATCCCGTTGTTCACCGTCGCATTCACCATCGCGCCCGAGCCGGTGAGGTCCGCGACGGTCACCTGCGGTGCCGTCGTATACCCGGAACCGCCGAAAGTCACGTTGGCCGAAGTGATAAAACCGCTGGTGATCACCGGTGCCCCGGTGGCCTGCTGGGCGGTGTTGGGCACCGTGAGTTGCGCCAGGTTGGTGCCGGGAACCCCCGCAAGGTTGGCCGCCGTAATGGCATACGGCGCCGCCGCCAAGTGGGTGCGCGGGGCCAGGGTCACAAAGGCGATGGCCGCACTGTTGGTCCGCACGGCCACTTCCAACCAGCGGTCCGCCCCGGGGAAGGCGCCGGCGCCAAAATCAAGATTCACCTGGAACACCCCCGCATTCACCGGGGTGCTTGCGTTGGTGAGCGGTCCGCCCACCGCCGTGCCGCCCGTGCCGGCATCGTACACGCTGAATCGGAGATCATACATTCCGTTCGCGGCACTGGCGCCCGTGTTCAGGCGGCCTTGGTAGGTAAACCCGGTGGTTTGCGCGGCGATCCGAACGGAGCCGTCGATGAGTAGCAGCAAGGCGAGCCAAACCCGCACCGGACGAATCATTTTCATCAGTTTTCCCTCTGTGATTGGCGCCAGATCAACGCCGCCGGGAGGCAACTCTGTCGGTCGGACCAAGCACGGTCCACGGCTTGCGGCGGCGCGGACTGGTCTCCGCGCTGCCTAACCACGCTAAATCCACCGCCCGCTTTCCGCAAACCCAATTCCTTCGCCACCTATTCTCTACGCGACGCAAAAAATGGCCGGTGCCTCCCGTTGCCGCTGATGGTATACCGACATAAGTAAAATATACGAGTTTTCAACGATACTCTGACGTCACCCCCCTATTCCGCCTCCCAAACCGCGGCCGCCCGCACGGCCGTCCGATCGCCCCCAACGGTCCCCGGTCACTTGACCGCGCGCCAGCGTTGTGGAGTGCGGAATGAAGTTCCGCTTTCGGTCGGGCGGGACGGTTCCCCCAACCAACCCCCACCGAGCGGACAACCCACACTCGCGAGTCACTCCCCCGCCTTCCCCCCCTCCAAAAAAAGCCACGCCCCCCCCGCCGCGCCATTCCCGCCCGTTCGTCCCTCCCCACCACCATTGACATTTTCCCTTCAACACCCCCGAATGGGTCCGCGTGGAACCACCTGACTCCTCGAACACCATAAAATGAAATCCTTCGGAAAATCGCTTCGGTTCATTTTGATCGCCGGATTGGCCGGCCTGACCGCGGGCCTCGCCCTCCAAGCGGACGCCAAGCCGCTCAAGGTCTTCATCCTCGTCGGGCAATCCAACATGCAGGGGCATGTGAACGTGTCCACTTTCGATTCCCTGGCCGATGATCCCCGGACCGCGCCCCTCCTTCGCGAGATGCGCCAGGCCGACGGCACCCCGCGCCGTTGCCCGAAGGTCTGGATTACATCCATTGGCTCCGCGGGCGACGACCCGGCCGCAGAGCAGAAGGGACAATTGACCGCCGGTTTCGGCGCCTCACCCGAGGAGATCGGCCCGGAATTCACCTTCGGCATCTACTTGGAGCAAATGCTGGGGGAACCCATTCTGATCATCAAGACCGCCTGGGGCGGCAAGGATCTGCACACCGATTTCCGTCCCCCTGGCGCCGGAGCCTTCGTCTGGAGCGAGTTCGAATACGGCCGGCGCAAACGCTCCGGCGACAACATGGAAAAAGACCAGGCCGAAAAGATCAAAGCCACCGGCGTGGCCTACCGCCTGATGATCGGGCACGTGCGCAAAGTGCTGGCGGACATCCGTCGGGTCGTGCCGGATTACAATCCGGCCCAGGGCTTTGAATTGGCCGGTTTCGTCTGGTTCCAGGGCTTCAACGACCTGGTCAGCACTTGGACCTATGAAAAAGGCGACCAGCCCGGCGGATACGATATGTACAGCCAATTGCTGGCCCAGTTCATCCGGGATGTGCGCCATGATTTGTCCGCGCCGAAGCTGCCTTTCATCATCGGCGTCATGGGCATTGGTGGCGTGAAGGAAGACGAAAAGCCGGACCGCCAAAAATACTTCCGCCAAGCCCAAGTCGCGCCCACGCTCCTGCCGGAGTTCCAAGGCAACGTGGTGGCCGTGCGCACGGCCCCCTTCTGGGACAACGACTTGGACGCGCTGCAACAGCGCATGGAACAATTCAACGACCGAATGGACCAGGCGGCCAAAAAGAATCCCGCCCCGACCCCGGCCGCCGCCGAAGCCGCTCGCGAAAAGGCCCTGAAGGAGAGTTTCACCCCCGCCGAATTGAAACGCCTCCAAAGCGTCTCCAACGGCGGCTACCATTATCTCGGTGCCGCCAAGATCATGGCCCCCATCGGCAAAGCCTTCGCCGAAGCCGCCGCCGGCTTCGTGAACCCCCTGGAACATCAGTAAGTCCAACCATTCCGCCAGTCGCCTTATTTTTCATCGGCGTTCGGCAGGCCCTTCACCATCCGCTTTAATTCCGCCAGTCCACGCGTGAGTATTGGGTCCATATCCGGGGTGGCTGGATCGGTGATTACGACTGGCGGCACCCAGTCCTGCCGGGCGGTGCCGTTGACGTGGTAGAGCTGTTCGGTGGCGAAGGCGATTCGAAGGCCGGTTTGAGGGAGTTGAAAGTCGGAGACGGCGCCGGCGAGATGCGCCATGGGGGTGCCGATGACCCGCGCACGGTGCATGGTGTCGAGGCCGATGGCCATGCCTTCGCCCATGCTGCCGGTCCAGTGATTAACCAGGACCACGACAGGGGCGGTATAGGTGAATGGACCCCTTGGGGCGACCTGTTCGATCCAATTCCGCTCCACATCGGCCTGGCCGTAGTTGGGGATGCGATGGCGCTGGTAGGGAAGCATCGTGGTGACCAGCCGGCCCATGATGCCCAGCGCCACGGAGCTGTCGCCCCCGCTGGGCACGTCGCGCAAATCCAAGATGAGGCCGCGCGTGGCCCGGAGCTGGGCAAGGGCGGCGTCAAAGGCCGCGACGGTGGTTTGTTGCCCGAGGGAGTTGTGGCAGCGGATCAGGCCAAAGTTGGTCCCCACCAGCCGGACCGAGAGCGCGCCCGGCTCGCGGTCGAACCGACGTTCCACGGGCAAAGTCACTGTGCGGCGATGGTCCGCGGGGTCCATGACGGTGAAGCGGCGGGCCTCGTCGGCGCGGCCTGCGACCAAGGAGAGCAATGCCCAGGCGCGGGACTTGGAATCGCGCTGATCCACGGCGGTCGTGAGTCGTTCGGCGATGGCCTGCTCCAGCGGCAGCGCTCCGATTCGGAGGAGGCGGTCGCCCGGGGTCAGTGCGGCGCGCTCGGCGTCGCTGCCCGGGCGGACGGCGATGAGGATGGCGTTGGTGCCGCGAAATTCCGCCCAAACATCCGCGAAGGTGGGCACCGGCAGCCAGCGATGCGGATTCCGCGACCGGACTTCAGCGTGGAAATCGTGGAGTTCGTCGAGGGCGGAGGCCAGGACGGCGGCGAAAGCTTCGGGTGAATCCGCGCGCTCCACGGCGGCGGCGAAGCGGGTGCTCCAGGATTCCCAAGGCTTTTCCGCGCGGTCAAGGTAAGCGTAGTTTTCGGTGAACTGGGCGATGAAAAAAGTGAAATCCGTCCGCCGGGCGGCGGCGGAGAATTCCGGGGCGGCGGGGCACGACGTGGCCCAGGCGGCGGCAACGCCCAGGACGAGTGCGGCGAAGCAACGGATTGGCGGCAGGGCTCGAATCATCCGGTCAATTCTCCGCCGGTGTCCTGATGGCCGTCAATCCCAGAGCGGTGTATGAAAAGGAGGGCGCGCTTTAATCAGGCGCTCGAAAACTTCGACCCCCTGCGTGATTTGTGGGAGACGAGACGAGACTCTGGCCTGGCCCGGTACCTTCGGCTTGCGGACGCCGTGGGGGGAGGGGAAATTCGAGAGCCTCCTAACGTCGTCTCCTACAATTGGGAGTTTTGTGGAAGACGAGGTGACGAGGCTCTGGCATCGCCCGGTACCGTTGGCTTGCGGACGCGGCGGGGGAGGGGAATTTCGAGCGCCTCCTAACGTCGTCTCCTACAATTGGGAATTTTGTGGAAGACGAGGTGACGAGGCTCTGGCATGGCCCGGTACCGTCGGCTTGCGGACGCGGTGGGGGAGGGGAAGTTCGAGAGCCTGCCAACGTCGTCTCCTACAATTTGGAGTTGGGGATCGGGAATGAGCTCCAGCATGACGGTCGCATCCTCCCACCCGCGCGCTTTCCATTACCCCTTTTCTATGCGATCTTTGCGTTCTTTGCGGTTAAATAGCCCCATTTCCGGTCCCTTCTGCGCCCATCTGCGGTAAAACAGCCCCTTTTCTCCATCGCCCGTTGGTTTGTTGCCCTCCCCCCGGGTGAACACCCCGTGGCGGTGGCCCGGTCCGTCCGGTAACTTGAAACTCCGGGCGCGAAACGGGACAAAACCCGATTTCGCCCGGGAAACAAGAACGAACCAAACCACATGAAAACCTTATCCAATAGCGCCGGTCGTACCCCCCAACTCCGTGCGGCCGCCTCCCGCTCCCTCGGCTGCTGCGTCGCCGCGGCGGCCGTCCTGGCCTTGGGCCTCACCGGCTGCTCCACCACCAGCAACTCGACGGGCGGGCCCGCCCAAACCGCCGGCGCCCAAATCGACGACCACAACACCACCTCCGCGGTCGGCTACGCCCTGGCCTCCGATCCCCAATACAAATTCGGTTCCGTGAATGTTGAAACTTCCGCCGGCACCGTGCAATTGAGCGGCTTCGTCCTCTCCGATGATCAAAGATCCCGCGCGGGAAACATCGCCAAGAACGTCCCCGCCGTAAAAGCCGTGCTCAACAACCTCGCGGTCAAAGCCATGGATAACTGAGCCCCAAAGGGTCGGTTCTCACTTTTTACGTTGACCGGTGTTTTCTGCCGCTAACGCAGCGGAAACCCGGCAAAGTCCGAGCCTCGTCAGCTCGTCTTCCACACCCCAAAGAATTGTAGGAGACGACGTGAGGAGGCTCGCGAATTGTCTTTTTCCGCCCTGGCATCCGCCGTGCGCCTACACTCACGGCCAGTGGAGCTTCTCTTGGAATCTGCAGGTTAAAGACGGGACGGCTCGTTCCACCGCAAAGCCCGGCGCTCCGCCCTTTTCGCTCGATCGGCACTTTCGCCTTGGCCATTCTCCACGGCATGCGGACCATTATCTTGCCGGTGATTCATCAGCGGGACGTGGACCCGACCCGGCGCAATGCGCGGATTGCATTTGAAAACGGCTGCACGGGATTGTTTTTGATCCACAGGGGGCGGCGCTGATGAGGAATTGGCTGGGCCGGCGGTGGAGCTTAAACAACAGTACCCCGATCGGCTGATTGGCGTGAATCGGTTGGCGAGCTCGCCGGCGCTGGCGGTTGCCTCGGGAATCACCCCGGAAAACGCCGCGCAACTGATCCCCTGCGTGGATTATGTCCTGGTGGCCACCGGCATCAGGTCGGATTTCCACAATATCGACGCGACCAAACTGGTCCGTCTCTTGAAAGTGGCTGAATTCTCCCCGGCTCCGGCACGTTGAACTCCTTCCTGCTTCTGGGCGCGCCAGCCTTTTCCCGGTGCGGTCGGGGATTGCCCTCCGCGATTGATCGGGGCGGCCGCCGGGCGTATCTTATCGGCCATGATCCTTCATTTTTGGCGGGCCGCGCGGGTCGGTTGCTTCAGTCTCCTTCTGGGGGCGGCGGCGGTTCGTGGCGCCAACGAGAACCCGGACCGCGTCAGCGTTTTGAGCGTGGCTGGTGACGCCCAAGCCGCCAAAGCCGCGATCGGTGCCGATGGATCCATTCATTTGCTGATGGATTCAGCCCGCGGTCCGCGTTACCTGAAATCGTCCGACGCCGGCCGCACTTTCAGTTCCCCCATCGAGGTGGTGGATGCCGCCTCGCTGAAACCCGGTCTGATCTTCGCCATTTCCGACCTCGCCGTCGGCCGGAATGGCCTCGTGCATGTGGCCATGTCCAACAACGCTTGGAAATTGAAACTGCCGCAGGAGGAGTGGGGCTTTTATTACGCCGTCCTCGCACCGGGGGCCAAAGCGTTTTCGCCGGTGCGCAATTTGAATCGAAAACCCAGTGAGGGCTTCTCCCTGGCGGCCAACGAAGCGGGCTCCGTCAGTGCCTGGTTTCTCTCGGGCAAGCTGTACCGGATGAATTCGCACGATGATGGGGGATCCTTCAGCGCCTACACCGAAGCCAATCCTGCCTGGAGCCCCTGCGAGTGCTGCACCACCGCCGCGGCCTATGGCGCGGACGGCCGCTTGGCGGTCCTGTACCGCGAACGGACGGACAATGAGCGCAATATTTTTGTCGTCGTCGCGGATGCAGGCGCCTCGCCCCGGTTGGCCCGCCGCCGCGTCAGCGCCACGAATTGGAAAGTGGACGCCTGTCCCATGACCTATTTCTCCATCCAGCCCGCGGGCGGCGGCTACGTCGCCGCCTGGCCCACCAAAGGGCAGGTTTATTTCGCCCGGCTCGATCCCGAGGGCCGGGTCCTGCCGCCGGGCGAAATTCGGACCCCCGGGACGAGCGGGATGCGCACCGGGGTGTTGGCCCTGGCCGCCGCCGACGGGTGCACCTTGGTAAGCTGGAAAAACGGCAATGTCCTGGGCTGGCAACTTTATGACGCCCAGAACCAACCCATAGGCAGCCCCGGTTCCACCAACAGCCTGGGCGGCGGCGCCGCCGGCGTTACCCTGCGGGATGGCCGGTTCGTGCTTTTCCGTTAATTCCCCATTCCCCGCAAACCGGGGCGTCGACGGCTCAAATCATCGTCCCGCACCCCGCCGACTCGGCGTGGACGAAGACCGCCAAGACCTACCGTAGCCATTCGTTTTTCCCCAACCGGTGCTACCTTGCCGAAGGGGCGGGACTTGGCAGGCAGGCGGCATGTCCTAAAATCCAACGCCCCCCGCACTCTCTGCGCGCATGGCGAAATTCAACGGGCGCGAATCGGGCGGTGAAATTGGATTCTGGCTTCGCCGGGTGCCCCGCCCGGAGGCCCCGCTCTTTGACAACCCCCGGTCGCCGAGGCCCCGCCCCGGCGACTGGCGGACCCAACCCATCGGCCCGCTCCCCCTTTGGCTGGGGAGGGAGAGCGGGCCGCCCGCCCTTTTGGCGCCCGCTTACGCAGTCACGGAAGGTCAATCCTGCCCCACGGTCGGCAAGTCACGTTATAAAGCTCCCTCAACTGTTGCAATTTGACCACCCTCATCGCCCTGTAAGCGGTTTTACGCACTGATGGAAGGTCAAATGCCGATGACCCCAAAGCGGTGCGCGGACGATCCCGGCAGCAACCCGGAGGTTGGTTTGAGCTTGGCGAGGCGTAGCACGCCGGGTTTGGCGTTCATTTTTCGCCACCGCCCTGGAGGTGGCGGGTGAAACCATCGGGTTTACGCACTCACGGAAGGCCAATTCACCGACCATTGCCCAAACCGTCCCCCTCGCACCCGGCCCGCGCCTCCGGTGGGCGGGGTGGGGGTCTGGTTTTTGCGCCTTGCAGTTCCGGCGTTCGTGTTCATCATGTCGCCATGAATGTTTTGGTCACCGGCGGCGCCGGTTTCATTGGCTCGCACTTGGCCGAACGGCTGTTGCTCGCGGGCCATGCAGTTTGGGTGTTGGACGACTTGAACCCGTTTTACCATCCCGAACTCAAGCGCCGCAACCTCGCCGCCATCGCCGCCCTCCAGCGGCCGTTCGAGTTTGTGCGGGGTGGTTTGGAGGATTCGGCCGTGCTGCGCGGGCTCTTTGCCCGGGTGGCCTTCGATCAGGTCATCCATCTGGCCGCCCGGGCCGGCGTCCGCCCCAGCTTGGAGGAACCGGAGGTTTGTCAGCGCGTCAATGTCGAAGGCACTGTCAACGTCCTCGAAGCTGCGCGCCGCTACGGCGTCCGCAAGCTGATCATCGCTTCCTCCTCGTCGGTTTACGGCATCAATACCAAGGTGCCTTTCGCCGAAAGCGATCCCGTTTTCGCCCCCATTTCCCCGTACGCCGCCAGCAAACTGGCCTGCGAATCCCTCGGGCACGTGTACCATCACGTTTACGGCCTGGACATCGCGATGCTCCGCTTCTTCACGGTCTACGGCCCCCGCCAGCGCCCCGACCTGGCGATCAACAAATTCGCCAAACTCATCACGCGGGGCCAACCGATCCAAGTTTTTGGCGATGGTTCCACCGGCCGCGATTACACGTTCATCCAAGACATCGTGGACGGCATCATGGCCTGCACCAGTCAAACCTTTGGGTTTGAGGTGTTCAATTTGGGCGGTTCCCAAACCGTCACGCTCTCCCGGCTGATCTCCGTCTTGGAAGGCGCTTTGGGGCAAAAAGCCATCATCGACCGCCTGCCCTTGCAACCCGGGGACGTGCCGTTGACCTCCGCCGACCTGACCAAATCCCACGCCCGCCTCGGCTACCAACCCAAGGTCGGCATTGAAGAAGGGCTGCGCCGCTTCGTCGAATGGTTCCGGCGACAGCCGTTGGAACCCTGATTTCCCGTTCGGGGGTTTCGTCCGCGCCACCCGGCCGTCGGGCCGGGGATTCCCCCCTGTTCCCGGCGGGTCCGCTCTGTCTTCCGCTCCCCCGTCGCTTGGGTAAAACCGGTGAATAACTGTGAATAAGTTGTGAACAACTATTAACCCAACCGCCACCTGTTTGTCACTTGCCCGGGGCAGATTGCCTTAACAATCAGATTGCATATGAAAAAAATCCTGATCCTAACGGCGGGCTTTGGCGAGGGGCACAATGCCGCGGCGCGCAATCTGCGCGAGGCCTTGGAGCTCATCTCCGAGGACGTCCAAGTGGAGGTGCTGGATTTGTTCGCGAGCAGTTACGGCTCGCTGAACGACCTGGCCCGCACCGCCTATCAGGGGATGGTCCAGTACGTGCCAAAACTCTGGGGCGGCCTTTATTCCCTCATCGACAACTCCACCTTCGTGGAGCAACGCTTGGGTGGGTTCAGCCGGCTCAAGGAGGCGTTGGGCGACATCCTGCAGGTCACCCAACCTGATTGCGTCATTTCGACTTACCCGGTTTACGCCCACATTATCCAAGAGCTTTACCGCGATCATGCCGAGCGGCCGTTCTTTTTCATGACCGTGGTGACGGATTCGATCACGGTGAACTCCGCTTGGTTCAGCGCCCCGAGCGACCTCTATTGCGTCGCCAATGAGGCGACGGCCAACGTGCTCAAAGCCGCGGGCATCCCCGGCGACCAAATCCGCCCGCTCGGTTTTCCCGTCAGCCATCGGTTCGCCGGCGAATCCCCGGAGCCGCTCCATTCGCCCGTCTTTGGCCGGGAGCGCCGGTTGCTTTACGTCATCCACACCGGCAAAAAGAAGTCCGGCAAGGTAATCGAAAACCTCATGGAGATTCCGGACACTCACCTCACCGTGACGGTGGGGCGGGATGCGGAGCTCAAGACCAAGATTTTGGACCGCACCCGGGAGTATGGGAATCGCGTCCGGGTGCTCGGATGGACCAACGAAATGCCCGAGCTCCTGATGAACCATCATCTGGTGATCGGCAAAGCCGGAGCCGCGATCGTGCAGGAGGCCATTGCCGCCCGCTGCCCGATGATCGTGAACCAGGTCATTCCCGGTCACGAGGAGGGCAACGCCCGGTTGCTCACTGAGTTCGGGCTCGGTGCGGTCGCTGAGCGGAACCGCGAAGTGCCGGACCTGGTCCGCGAAGCCTTCGAACACAAGGCCAAGATTTGGACGGAGTGGCGCCGCAACCTGGGCCGGATCAGCCGTCCGGACGCCGCCCTGCGCCTGGCGGAATTGGTCCTCGAACATGCGGAAGCGCCGGATCCCACGCGCAAGAGTATCCAGCTCTTCAGCACTCCGCCCGTAGCTCCCGTGGCCAGGCCGGTGCCGGCCGCCGCCGCGGTCGCGGGCCATCCGGAACCGCGCCGCCTCCTTTGCGACTTCCATATCCACACCAATTACTCGGACGGCAAATTGACCGTCCCCGAAGTGGTGGATTTCTACGGCCGCCTGGGCTTTGACTGCATCTGCATCACGGACCACCTGGCCGATCCCCGGCGCCTGATCGGCAAGCTCGCCCGGCTCTCGAACATGACCGTGAGCGAAACGCAGTTGACGGAGTATTTCGCCGTGATCGAGCGCGAACGCCGCCGCGCTTGGCGGAAGTACGGTATGCTGGTCATGACCGGCATCGAATTCAACAAGGACGGCTACACCCAAAAGACCTCCGCGCACCTGCTGGGCATCGACCTGAAGGCGCCGATTGATTCCACCCTCGACCTGCCGGAAACCATCGCCCAAATCCACGCGCAGGGCGGCCTCGCCATCGCCTCGCATCCCCACATCATGAAGAGCGAATGGGGCAAAAACACCCTGCACCTGTGGGAAAACCAGGACACTTACGCCCCGTTGATCGACGCGTGGGAAATTGCCAATCGCAACAATATCTTTGATTGCGTGGGCATGAAGGCGCTGCCCTTCCTCGCGAACAGCGATTTCCACAAGCCCAAGCACATTTACTCGTGGAAAACGCTGCTCTACTGCGAAAAGACCCCGGAAAGCATCAAGGAATGCATCCGTCGCAATGAGCATGTGTCCATCACGTTGTTCCGCCCCGAGCACCATCAGGCCCCCGTGATCGCACCGCGCGGCCGGCCGGCCCTGACCGCCGCCGAAGCCGCGGAATTCACCCCGCAGCCCGCCCTCGAAGTCGTTCACGGGTGAGCGGCGGCACGGGGCCAACGCCCGCGGCGTTGGGTGGCCGATCAAGGATCCAAGGGACTTAACCCGTGGGCAATTCCCCAAAAGGTTGATTCCGCGCCATCGGAAACCCGGCGGATGACAATTTCCCCGGCGCCATGATTGGCCGCCGGATCGATGGCCACAACGACATGCACGGCGCCCCAAGGATCCTTGACCCGGTCGCCGACTTTGAACGGCAACGCCAAAGGCGGCTTGGGCGGCGGGCGAAAACGCCGGTTCCGCCACCAATTCCCGAGGCGGTCCCGCAGGCTGGGGGTGGGCATGTGGGCATTTCCCGCCGCATCGTAAAATTCGCCTTCGTCACCCTGCACCCGGGCCTTCAGTCGGTCGGCGAGGCGGCTCATTTTGCCCAGGGTTTCCGGATCCGGATTCTTGACCTCGACGCAACCGTTTGAATAAGTGAACCAAACCACTTGCCCCAAGGAATGCCCGCGCCATTCCGCCAACAACGGGTCGGTCATCCGCAAGGTTTCGCCCTCCGCGGTGGCCACTTCCGCGAAGCCCGTCAGGACCAGTTCCGGATCTTCCGCGACCAGTTGCCGCCATTCGGCTGCCGGGATCGCCGGACCGGAATCATCGGACCATTCCGCTTTGCGCGTGATGTGAACGTCGTAGCCCATAAAACAAAAGACCCGCCGCAGGGGCGGGTTTGAATGCGGGTTGAAGTTGGGACCCTTGGGGCGCCCGGTCGGTTACAGTTTGCGCAACCAGATGTTGCGGTAGTGGACCGGGTTGCCGTGGTCTTGGAGGACCAACGGACCCGTGGGGGAAATGCCGTTCAACGGCGCGGCGGTGGTCGCGTCGCCCTTCACGGGAATGTGATCCTGCACCAAAACGTTGTTGTGGAAGACGGTGAACGAACCGGGCTGTGCCGAACCGTCGGCGGATTTCGTCGGGGGATGGAACACGATGTCGTAGGTCTGCCATTCACCCGGCTTGCGGCAGGCGTTCACGAGGGGGGCGTTGTGGAGGTAGAAGGCGGCGGTTTGGCCGTCGGTGTAGGTTTTGTTCTGGTAGCAGTCCAGGACCTGGATTTCGTAGCGACCCATGAAATAGACGCCACTGTTCCCACGGCCTTGGCCGTCGCCCTTCACTTCGGCGGGCGAAGCCCATTCGACATGCAGTTGAATGTCACCAAACTCTTCGCGGGTGAAGATGTTGCCGGTTTTGTTCACTTCGGCGTAGCCGTTCTCCACTTTCCATTGCGCGTCGCCGCCCTTGTCCGCGCGCCATTTGGAGAGGTCCTTGCCGTCAAAGAGGACGATGGCGTCCGAAGGCGGGCTGCCCGCCGTGCCCGGGGTGATGACCGGGGGTTCCGGGGCGGCCTTTTTGGCGTCGGCGGCGACCAAGTTGAAGGCGAGCAGGCTGCCGAAGCAAGCGGCGGCGAAGAAGGATCGGGTAACAGGAAACATGGTTTTGGTTTTAATATGGTTGGATGATGGACGGATCAAAGCAGGAGGCATCAAGGAAGCGTCAGCTCGGCGGTGAAGGCGAGTTCGGGATCGCCGCGGCGCAGGAGCGTGGCGGCGAGGGTGCGGAGGCTGGGTTGCAGTTTCCGGGTGCTGGTCCGGCCATTGTGCTCAACGGTCACCGGTTGCGCGAAGTCGATCAAACGGCGGTCCAAGAGCAACGTCGCGCCGGCCAAGTTCGCCGTGGTTTTGACGGTGAGGCGGTTGTCGCGGCAGGCGGCGTCGATCTGTTCACCGGAAACGGCTTCGTCCACATGCAGCCAGAAAAAGTCGTGGTTCACCTTGTCCGTGAGGCGCCAATTGAGTTCGCGGGGAACGGGGTTGCGAATCTTTGAATACATGTCCGGAATTTTGTCGCGGTCCGGCAGTCCCGAGTGGGGATGCTCCGCGATGACTTGAATGGTCACGGGGTAAATGTCGTCGCGGCCGCCGCGCAGGGCGTCAATGTCGCGTTGGAAGTCCTTGACGCGTTCGGAACGCCCATAGGCGGTATCCTTGGCGCCCACCATGGTGCTGAAGTAGGTGTTCCGGAGGGTGAGTGCGACCGCGCCGTCCGCCAAGGCGGCCGCACTGGCGTGGATGGCCGCGAAATGATCCGGGATTTTCGGCCCGATGGCGTAGGCCCCGTAGCCGCCGTGGGAGTAACCCATGATGAACTGCTTGTTCGGATCCGTGTCGCCAAACAACAGGAATTGGCGCAGCAGATTGTCGATCAAGGGATAGGCATAACCGGTGTAGAAGCCGTTCCAAGTGTTGTCCGGGGCGCGCAGGGCCACATAGATGTAACCGCCGAGCTCGGGATGGTCGCGGTAATAAATTTGCATGTGGCGCCACTGGCTGTCGTTCAATTCTTGGGGCGCGCCGCCACCGCCGTGCATGGCGATAAAGATGGGCCAACCGGCCGCCGGGCGGGTTCCAACCGTCTTGACGGTGTAGGGGCTGACGTGGGACTCGAAGCGCACTTGGTGGGCCGCGAAATCCTCGTGCTGGGCGGTGTGGAGGCGGTCGGCCCCGCGGTAGGCGGTCCAAGCGGCGCGGCGCACGGCCGGTTCGTTGCCGGCCAAGAGGGCTTCCAAATCCGCGGCGAAGACAAAGTTGGAACGTGCTTCGGGAGCGGCCAGGAAATAATCAGTGAACGCCTTTTGCAACCGGACATCGTCCGCCGTTGCCAAGGCTTGCGTCACCGCGGGAGGCACGTAAACCGGGAGGTGAAATTCCGGCAGGGGCGGGATGCCGCTCAGGAACAGGTTCAACACATCCTCGGCGTTCGTGAGGGTGGTGTAGTGCAACTTCACGCTGTGCCCATCCTTCTCGGCCTCGATCAGGAACGTATGGCGCTTGGGCAGGGGGAAGGCCAGGTGGTCGTTCATGTCCGCGGTGTCGGGCTTGCTCTCACCGGTAAAGCGGATTTTGGCATCGGCCGCATCCGTGACCGTGACCTTCGCCACCACCCGCTCGCCGACGGGGCGGTTGAAGACGCGGACCTTGAGCACCGTTTGCTCGGGCGGCGCGGGGGCTTTGGCCTTGGCCGCATAGCGGGCGGTGACATTCACCGCCGGAGCGTCATCAACTTCGTCGCGGGCCCAAGTCATCGGAAATGCCATGCCCGTGCGTTGGAAACTCGTCGCGTAAATGGCATGGCGGGGATCATCAAGGGTCGCCTGCGAGGCATTGCCCACGAACCAACCCCGGTCCAACCCCTCCGCGCTCTGTTCGGCCGCGCCGGTGAAATGCCAAGCGCCGCCATCCCAGATTTCCACCCAGGTATGGTTGCCGGAATTGTTGGCCCACAGGGGCGTGCCGGCGATGCGGGCGGGAACCCCAACGGAGCGGCAGGCGTCCACTAGCAGAATCGACAGGCCGGTGCAGGTGGCCACGCCGGTCTCCATGGTCTCAAAGGGGCCTTGGTCCGGGGCGCGGCGTTTGGTGGAGTATTTGACCTTGGTGAGTTTGAAGAGCTGGGCATTGATTTGCGAACCTGCTTCCCCCGGGGTCTTGGCTCCCGCCATGAGCGGCAGACTCAGGTCATGCAGTTTTTGGCGCCAATCATCCCGTTGCTCGCTCAAGCTGGCGTAGGGCAGAACGTCGTTGAGGAAGATGGCGGGCGGCACCTGCGCGGCCCAGGGGGCGGCGGCGAAGCTGCGGTAGGCTTGGTCGAGATTACCCAAGAGGAACTTGGAAGAAAGCGTGCGCAGATCCCCCGGCGGCATGTTCGTGATCAGGAAATCCAGCCCGACGGCCTGGGCGGCCGGCACGTGTTCCAAGGCGGACACGAGTTCCTGACGGTTGGTGCCGGCGCGCTCCAAGGCCGCGGTGACCAGCGGCGACCAATCCGCGGACCGCACCGCGTGGGGGGCTAACAATCCCAGGGCGAGCCCCAAGCCGGTCAGCCACCGGGACGGACCGCGATGGCGAAGGTAGGACGGAATACCGACAGGGACACGGAGGCGGTTTGGTTTCATGGGGTGGCGTGGGGGAAGGGCGTCAGGGATCAGCGTTGCCGCTCTTGAACCAATTCGACGTCCACGAAATGAGCGGGCTTCGCCTGCCGGGCGTGCACGGCCACCACGTTGCGACCGGCGTGGAGCGCATGCTCCGCCGCCGGGCTGATGTCCAAAGATTCATAGCTGGCATTTTGCGCCGCGGATTTCACCGCGAGCACACCGTTGAAATAAATTTCAACGTCGGCCAGATTCATAACCCGCAAGGCGAGGTGACGCAATTCTTGTTTGCCCAGGACGGCTTCGCGGCGGAGCCAGACATCGGATGTATCCCAAGTGGTGCGGACCGCGGCGGCGGCGGCAGTGGGTGCCGCGGCCCCGAAGCCGGCGGGCGCCGTCGGCCAAGGTTGGTCGTCGAAGGCGGTCTCCCGCCAGTTGGCCGGCGGTTCGGCCGTGGTGTAGCGCCAGACGAGCGGTTCGTTGGTCGCGCCGGGATGGGCTACGATCACAAACTCGGGAACCGGCGGAATCTTGCCGTGGTGTGCCGCGGCAACTGCGGCGACATCCACCTTTTCCACCCGGCGGTCATAGGTGAGCAGGCCGTTGCACTCGGTCTCCACATCCGTCAATTGGGTGTAAACCGCGGCGCAGAGGCCGGCTTCGGCTTGCAATTGCCAAACCTTGCGCCAGAGCGCCAAGTAATTGCGGGTCAATTCGCGCTTCCCGGTGGTGGCCCGGTAACCCCAGGCGTTGGTCGGCACCCACACGTGGCCGTCCACCTTCAGGCCCAAGCCCCCGAATTCGCCGAGCACCGCGGCGCGGGCGGGTTCCATTTTGGGCACGTCAGGACCGGGATAGCTGTGCGCGTCCACCAGGTCGCCAACTTTTTGGTCGTGCCAGCCGCTGGTGCTGTTGATGAGCCGGGAATGGTCCAGGGCGATGACCTTGGCGGTGATCCGGGGCGTGTCATACTGGCCCCAGCCCTCATTGAAGATGGTCCACACCACGATGCAGGGATGATTGTGCCGCTCCACCAGGTGGGCCTGCATTTCCGCTTCAAACTCGGCCGCACCGATTTCCGTGTTCACGACGCCATCGTGGTCCTTGCTCACCGCCTTGCCACCGTCGCCGTTCGGGATGTCCTGCCAGACGAGCAGGCCCAGCTTGTCGCACCAGTAAAACCAGCGTTCGGGCTCCACCTTGAGGTGCTTGCGGACCATGTTGAAGCCGAGCTTCTTCATCTCCGCGATATCAAAACGAAGCGCCTCGTCGGTGGGGGCGGTGTAAATGCCGTCCGGCCAAAAACCTTGGTCGAGCGGCCCGGCTTGAAAGCTGATTTGGCCGTTGAGCTTGATGCGGGTCACCCCTTTGTCATCCTTGCCCAACGCGATTTCCCGCATGCCGAAGTAGCTGGTCACGGTGTCCTTCCCCAGCCGAACCTTGAGGGTGTAAAGGAACGGATCCTCGGGACTCCACAAGTGGGCGTGGGGCAGCGGCAGCAGGAATTCCCGCCCGACCGGGGCGTTGGTGCGCGCCGCGAGCTCCTGGCCTGCGCGGGCCTCGACGGAAACCAGTTCGGCCGGGTCCGCACCCGCCGCCGTCACCTGCACCCGCAGCCCGCCAGCCGCCAGATCAGGCGTCAGGCGGAGGGAAACAATATGCGTGGCCGGAACGGTTTCCAGCCAGACGGTTTGCCAAATGCCGGAGGTGGCCGTGTAGGCGATGCCGCCGGGCTTGCCGAATTTGTTGATGTTTTGCTTCCCCTTGGGCTGGTAACCGTTCGTGGGATCGAACACCGCCACCACGAGGTCATTGTCCCCGCCCGGATGCAGCGCGGCCGTGATGTCCAAAGTGAAGCCATCGTATCCGCCCCGGTGCTCGCCCACGGCCTGACCGTTCACGAATGCCTTCGCTTCCCAGTCCACCGCCCCAAAGTGCAGGAGCACCCGCTCCCCGGCCCGGGTGCGGGGCGCGGCAAAAGTACGGTGGTACCAAAGCCGGACATTGTTGGTCAGCGAGCGTGTGACGCCCGAGAGGGCCGATTCAAAGGGGTAGGGGACGAGAATTTTGCCCTCGTACTGGGTCGGAGCCGGGTCGGCCATCGGCAGCACCCGGTAGTCCCAGAGGCCGTTCAGGTTCACCCAGTCCGGGCGGACCAGTTGGGGCCGGGGATATTCCGGCAGCGGGTGCCGGGGATCCACCTTCGCCGCCCACGGGGTGAAGATACGGTTTGTGCCGGGCCGCCAATCCTGCGCCTTCGCGCCGGTGACCGGGGCCAAACAAAACCACAGAACCGGTAGCAGTCCGGTCAAAATTTTAAGACGCATAAGCAAATGAAGACGCCCAGCCAGCGGGTGGGGAGTCTGCGTCAAAAGGTTAGGAACTCCAGCGCCTTTCCGCTATGGCACGCGTGAACTAATTTGCGCCCCCAAAAATGACGAGGGCGGGCGGCGGAGCCGGCGCTGACTTGGCCGCGAGCCTTGCAATGTAAGCCGTTTCAAGGCCGGCGGGTGGGCTTGATCCGGATCAGGCGGACGCCGTGCCGGGGGACGGTGGCGGTGAAGGCCTCGGCAACGGCGCCGAGGTCCCGTTGCGGCCAAAGGTCACGGACCACGACCGGTTGATCGGCGGGAAGGTCCAACTCCTTCCACCGCACGGTGACGGGGGCGGCGAATTCGCCGCGGTTGAAGAGGCCGACCGCCTGGCTGCCGTCGGCCATGGTCTTGGCCCAGACTTCGACGTTTTCATCCTTGCTGACCCGGTGGGCTTGCCGGCCCAGGGGATCCTGGTTCACTTCGAGCACTTCGTCGTTCGTGAGCAAATTGAGCGTGAAATCGTCCATCTGGGTCATGTCGCAGCCGATGAGCAGCGGGGAGGCCAGGAGGCACCAGAGGCTGATGTGGGTGTACAGTTCGTCGGGACTGAGGCGGGTGGAATGTAGGCGGCCGCCCCCCAATTTGCCGACGACAAACATGTCGCAATCGTTCCAATGCCCCGGACCGGCGACAATCTCGCGCCCGTTCTGGCTGAAGCCGATGTCGTCCATACTGGACCAAGTGTCGGTAATGTCGCCGGTGGTGCGCCAGCAGTTTGCGCCGGCGTCCCGGGCCCAAGGCCAGACATCCAGGGTCTCACTGAGGCTGAACACGATGTCCCGGTGCGTGGCGAGCAGGGCCTGCGCCATGGTTTGCCAGGCGGCACGTTGGGATTGGAGACTGACGTCCGGCGCGGTGTGGGTGTTGTAGCACCAATCATACTTCAGGTAATCGAACCCCCAATCCGCGTATTGGCGGGCGTCCAGGGCTTCGTGCTGAAAACTGCCCGTGTACCCCGCGCAGGTGTACATCCCCGGGGAGGAGTAAATCCCAGCCTTGAGTCCCCGGGCGTGGAGGTAATCGCAGATCGCCTTCATGTCCGGGAAGCGTTGGTTGGGCAGGATCCGCCCGGCGGAATCGCGGCCGGGGCCTTGCACTTGGGGATTCTTGGAGCTGTGCTGGTGTTGCCAACAATCGTCGATGTTCACATAAGTCCAGCCGTGTCCGATCAGACCGCTGGCGACCATTGCGTCGGCGGCCGCGCGCACCCGCGCCTCCGTGGGTTCCCGCCCGAAGACATTCCACGTGTTCCAGCCCATCGGCGGGGTGAGGGCGAGAGTGTCCCCGCAAACTATCCGTAGGTCGCGCCGGGCCACCCCGCGGGCGTTGCGAACTTCGACCGGAACCCGCCATTCGCCGCGCCGGTCGAGTTTTCCGGTGATTCGGCCGGTGGCGGCGTCGAGGTGGAGCCCGCGCGGGAGTGACGGCGCGGAGTAACGCAATGGTCCCTCGCCGGTGGCCGCAATGGTGAAGAGAAAGGGCGCCCCGGGGCGGACGCCGAACACCGCGGCGCCGTTGATGCGCGGCGTGGCCGCCGGTTTCGGAGTCAGTAGGTAGGGCTCTTCGCGCGGCGGCGGGATGGTTTTGGGCGCCGCGCCGCGAACGGTGAAGCGGGCGTCGGCCCAGTCCGCGTCGTCATAGTTCACCGCATCCCCCATGCTGCTCACCACCAAAACCATCGTTTGCACGCCCGTGAGGTCGACATCCACCGGCTCGGCGGGCATGGCGGTTTGCAGTTGGCGGCTCTTCCACAACAACCGCCCGTCGCCGTAAATCTGGAACACGACCCGGCCGTTGACCAGCCGGTACTCGTCCAAGCCGGTGTCATAGGCGTGGCGCAACTCGCGTTGCACGATCGGCGACACGACTTCGTCATCGATCCCCACCAGGGCGTTAAACCGACGGGCGGTGCCGTGCAAGTCCACCCACAGAACGCTGCGGGCATGGGTGCCGACGCCGTTGGTGTAGCGTTGGCCGCTGATTTGCATGAACCGGCCTTGCACGGAACGGTTCGCTTGCGGGGAGGCGAATTCCTGCAGCATTTGGCCGAGTTCCAGCGTGCTGAGCGGAATCACCGTATCGATGTTCGTGGCGGTCCCCGCCGGGGTTTGCGCGGGCAGCGCGGCCCCGGACAGCCAGCCAATCAGCCCGCAGATCAGGCCCGCGGCCCGGAACGGAAAGGAAACAAAGCGGTTATTCATATAGGAGTCCGAGGTCGATGAACTGACCGTCGGCATGTTGGCGGGCGTGGACGGCCAGGATGTTTGGGCCGGAGTGCAGGGCGGTGCGGAGGGCGGGGGTGAGATCGTGCAGGAAATAGCGGCCCACGCGGTTGTCGGCGGTGTAGATCAATTGGCCGTTGAGGAACACCTCAACCGGTCCTCCGTGGGAGATGACCAGGGCGCCCGCGGCCAGCGGACCGCCGGGGAACTCGAAGGTCTTGCGCAAATACAAATCCGGGGTGGTCCAGGCGGTTTGGACCGCGCGTTTGGCCTCGCGGCCGAAGGGGGCGATGCCCGTGGCCCAATCGGCGGCGACATAATCGGGGTGTGTCCAGTTGGCGGGCGGCGCGTTGGTGCTCAGCTGCCAGGGGGTGCACCGGCGCCCGTCCGCCGCGGCACCGGTCAGGACCCGCCAGCCCGAGACAGGCGGAACGGGCGGCGGCGCCTGGGTTTCGCCGCGCTCGTACGCGGCGGCGCGGGCCGTGATTTGGTGCAAGCGCGCCAGATTGAGCTTGGGCTGGCGGTCGTAGTAATAAATGCCGTTGCGCTCCTGTTCGATGTCGGTGAGCTGGGTGTAGCAAAAACCGAACAAATTGGGGTTGTCGAGCAGGACGTCCACGACGCCTTGATAACGGGTGTAAAACTCCTCCGGCGACTTGGGCGTTTCGCCGTAACCCCAACCGCCTTCGGTGCCCCAACCAATGCCGCCCGTCTCGCTGATCATGAACGGCACGCCGCAATCTCCGGCCGGGCTGGTTTCGTTGCGATAGCGCCGGGGCAGGTCATGGTTGGTGGCGGGGGGCGCGAAATAATCCCGCCAACGCGCCCGCAACGTGGACGGGTTGCTCTCGTAATCATGCGCGTCGCGCACTTCGGGAAGCGGCAGGGAGTGGCTCCAGCCACTGCACTCCAACACCGGGCGGGTGGTGTCGATCGCTTTGGTGGCGCGCCAGATCAGTTGCTGGATTTCCGCGGCCCGGCCGCTGGTTTCATTGAAGGGGCACCAACCGATGATCGCCGGGTGGTTGCGGTCCCGCTGCAGCACCTCGGTCCATTCGTTCAAGTAATTGGCGTAGCCCGCCGGATCGTAGTGGTAACCGGAATTGGGGAACTCGCCCCAGACCAGATAACCGAGCCGGTCGGCCCAATACAGGAAGCGTGGTTCGAAAACCTTTTGATGCAGGCGCGCGCCGTTGAACCCCGCGGCCATGGAAAGTTCGATGTCCTGCCGCAGGGCCGCATCGGAAGGGGCGGTCCAATTGCCTGCGGGATAAAATCCTTGGTCGAGCACCAAGCGCTGAAAAACGGGTTGGTCGTTGATCAGGATGCGGCGGCCCGCGATGGTCACTTTGCGGAGGCCGAAATAGCTGTCCACTGTGTCCACCACGCGACCGCCTTGGCGGAGGGTGAAACGCAGGTCGTAAAGAAAGGGCGCGCCGGGATTCCAGAGCCGCTTTTGCGCGAGGTTCAGGACGAGGTGGAGACCGCGTGCGTTTCCGGGGGTGGTGTCCGCGCCCACGGCAACTCCGGCGGCGAAAGCCTCCGCGGTCAATTCCAAGCCGGCGGCGGGCGCGTCCAGCGTGGCTTCGATGAGCACGCGCGCATGGTCGGGGTCTGGTAGGATCGAAAAGGATTCCACAAAGGAATCGCCCACCGCTTCCAGCCATACGGGTTGCCAAATGCCGGTGGTCCGCGTGTAGTCGCCGCCCTCGCTCTTCACCGGCGCCTGTTTGCCGCCGGCCTGCAGGCCGCCGCGCAAGGTGTCCACCACGCGGACGACGAGCTCGTTGGCGCCGGGTTGCAACTGCCGGGTGATTTCGAATTGGAAGGCCGCGCTGCCACCGGTGTGGGTGCCCACGGCTTGACCGTTGACGTAAACCGTGGCTTGGTAATCCACCGCGCCAAAATGGAGTCGCACCCGCCGGCCCGCCATTGCCGGGGGCAAGGCAAAATGCCGGCGGTACCAGACGTGCTCAAAATAATCCGTGTTGCCCAAGCCCCAACCCGAGAGGTGGCTCTCCGGGGCGAACGGCACGAGGATTTTGCCCGCCAAATCCACTCCCGAGGTCAATCCGCGGGCGAATCCGTTGTCAGCCCGGTCGATTTCGAATTGCCATTCGCCGTTGAGGGAAACCCAGTTGGTGCGGTAAGCGTCGGGCCGCGGGTGTTCCGGACGCGGCACCGCCGCCACCGCCGGTCGGGTCGCGGCGAGCACCAAAAGCGCCAAAAAAACGCGCGCCCGCCGGAACAGCGGGCGCGCGAAAAACCTGGGCCGCGGGGGCATTACAGTTTCCAGCCGGAGCGGTACGGGAGCTGGATGAGGGCGTTGGCTTCCGGGTGATTGGTGAATTGGCCGGCGGCGCCATCCCAATTCAAGGTCTTGCCGGGGAAGCGCAGGGCGATGAGCCCGAGCAGGCCCACTTGCGTGAGCGCGCCACCGTATTCGAAATTCGAGCCCGCTTTGCGGCCGTTGCGGATCGCGTCGGCCCAATCCCAAGCATGGCCTTTGACGCGTTTGATTTTCTCCGCCGGGGCGTTTTTGCCGGAATGAGCGTCCATGAGGGCGTCGGGCAGCAGGTGGCAGCCGCCGCCGCCATGGGAACCGTGTACGATCATGCCTTTTTCGCCGAACAGGATGGCGCCGATCCCCGGCACCTTTTCGTCCGTGGTGAAACTGGTCGGCCGGGGAATCGTGGTTTTGCCATCGTGCCACACCAGCTTGACCGGGCCGCGGGTGCCCTTGGCGGGGAATTCATAGGTGATCTGACTGCCCGGCGGGTAGGTCATGCCGTGCTTGACCGGATCGTAATCCGTGACTTCGGCATGGACGGTCGTGGGGGCCCCCAGATCCAATGCCCAGTAAGCCGGATCCACGACATGGCAGATCCAGTCGCCGATGGCGCCGCCACCGTAGCGGAGCCAGCCGCGCCAGTTCCACGGCACCCAGAGCGGGGAATACGCTTGGTAGGAAAGCGGCCCCAGCCAGAGATCGTAATCCAAACCCTCGGGCACCGCGTGGGTCTCGGCCAGCTTGTCGAGCTTGGGAATTTGGCAGTAGACGTCTTGGAAGGCACCGCAACCGGCATGCACCGTATGGACTTGGCCCAGCACCCCGTCCCAAATCCATTCGCAGACACGACGGATGGTGTCGCTGGAGTGGCCTTGGTTGCCCAACTGGGTGACCACCTTGTGCTGGTTGGCGGCGGCCATGAGCGTGCGGACTTCGTGGATGGTGTGGGCCAGGGGTTTTTCGCAATACACATGCTTGCCGCGCCGCATGGCTTCCATGGCAATCACGGCATGGGTATGGTCGGGGGTGCCGATGACCACGGCGTCGATCTCCTTGCCCATCTTGTCGAACATCACCCGGAAATCCTTGAACTGCTTCGCCTTGGGGTACTTCGCGAATTCCTTCGCCGCGTATTTGTCGTCCACGTCGCACAGCGCGACGAAATTGTGGCCGAGCCCGGCGACCTCATCGACGTCGCGGCCGCCCTGGCTGCCGATGCCAATGCCGGCTACGTTCAGCTTGTCATTGGCGGAAAGGGCGTCCGCTCCAAGCAGGCGGCCCGGTAGAATATTGAAGAGGGCGACCCCGGCGCCGGCGCCCCGGATGAACTGACGGCGGTTGAGCCCCCGGGCGGCGGTCCCGGCGGGCACGATTTTGGCGTTGCTCATGACCACACTTTAGCCAAAAGCTAGGCGAATGGGAAATGGTTCAGGGGAACTAATTTTCGGTGCGCGTGAGGGCGGGATTGAGCCCCCAAGTGACTACTGCACCGTTTCCACCGGTGCTTCCCCCGGCAACCACATTCCGACGGGGTGTTCAATGCGCCCGGGAGGCCGGACGCCGGGGCCGTGGTTGGTGCCCGTGCCGAGATCGGCTTCCATGCGCGCCACCAAGGCTTGGAGGCGACGGACCACGGCGGGCTCCCGGGCGGCGAGATCGGTGCGTTCGCCGATTTCTTGGTCCAAGTTGTAAAGGTGCGGGGTGAAGGGTTGCTTGGGGTCCGGTAACTCGCCGGCCCGGGGCACGATGGACAGTTTCCAAGGGCCGGAACGCACCGCCTGCATCCGGTCGCCGTTGAAGTAATAGAAAGCCTCGTGCGGGGACTTTTGGGTGCGGCCCAGAAGGATGGCGGAGATATCCCGGCCATCGAGTTGATGATCCTTCGGGACCGAGCCGCCGGCCAGTTTCACGAAGGTGGGGAGAAAATCAAAATTGGCTGCGATCGCGTCGCTCGTGGCGCCGGCGGGGACTTTGCCCGGCCACCAAGCGATCGTGGGCTCCCGGACTCCGCCTTCCCAGGTGCTGCCCTTCCCTCCGCGCAAAGGACCGGCCACCCCGCCGTTGGTGCCCTGGGGCAGCCACGGCCCGTTGTCG
>CAIYZC010000133.1 GCA_903930565.1 uncultured Pedosphaera sp. | reverse complement strand
TCGGCCGGGGCGGTCCGTTTTGGTGGACCGTGGCGGCGATGGTCCCCGCGCCGAGCGGCAGGTGGATCCGGGTGGCGTCCGGCAGGGTGGGGGGCATCGCTCAGTTGCCGTTCCAGCCTTGGAGATAGGCGAGGACGAGTTTGGGGAGGTCGTTGCTGTAGCCGCCCTCCAGGAGGCTGAAGGCGGGGATGCCCAGTTGGTGCAGCGCTTGGCCGAGCCAATGGAAATCCTCGGCTTCGAGGGTTTCCTGGGCCAGCGGGTCGCGGGCATAGGCGTCAAACCCGGCCGACACGCCGATCAGGTCGGGTTGGAAGGCGGCAAGTTGGTCCAAGGCCGTTTGGAGCACGCGGCGGTAATCCGGGCGGGGCAGCCGGGGCGGCACGGGAAAGTTCCAGCAATTGCGGCCGACCGGGCCCAGACCGGTGCCGGGGTAACACGGGGCTTGATGGATCGAAAAGAAAGCGACGCCCGGGCGGTTGACGAGGATGTCCTCGGTGCCGTTGCCGTGGTGGACATCGAAGTCGAACACCGCCACCCGGGGAACGCCGGTCGCGCGGGCTTCCTCCACCGCGATGGCGATGGAGTTCAAATAGCAGAAACCCATCGGCGTGTCGGTCGTGGCATGGTGGCCGGGGGGACGGAGCAGGCTGAAGGCCTTTTCCCCGCGACGGGCGGCGGCCAGGGCGGCGAGGGCCCCGCCCACCGAGCGGCGCGCGTGTTCGGCGATGCCGGGGTGGTTGGGTGTGTCCCCGTCGAAATCCCCCGGGGCGGCCAGGCGCGCGAGCATTTTGGGCGAGTGGGCGCGCAAGATGGCCTCATCCGTCACGGGCAGGGGCGCCTCCCAAGTGAGCGGCAGGACGGTCTGGGCGCGGAGATGGTCGCGGGTGCGGCGGATGCGCTCGGGGCGTTCCGGATGGCCGGGGGCGGAGTATTCGGTGCAGCGGTCGTCGGTAATGATGATCATGGGCGCGCGATTTGGCTTTTGCCAGTGCCGGGCGGGAATTAAGCTGCCGCCGAACTGATTTTTGCGCCATGAAAAAACACCTGCTCGCCCCCGTTTTGTGGATGGGTTTCGCCGCCTGGGTCCGGACCGCCGGCGCCTGGGATTACGAAGGCCACCGATTGGTCAACCAAGTCGCTTTGGCCTCGTTGCCGGCGTCGTTCCCCGCTTTTGTGCGCACCCCGGAAGCGCGCGAGCGGATCGCCTTTTTGGCCGGCGAACCCGACCGCTGGCGCAACACCAGCGAGTTGAACCACGCGAACGGCCCCGAACACTTTCTCGACTTGGAGGAACTCACGATGTATGGCCTCGAGCCCGCCGGTTTGGACCGGTTCCGGTACGATTTTGTGGCCGCCATGGCGCGGGCGCGGGCGGCGCATCCCGAGAAGTTCAAGCCCGTGGATCCGGCGCAGGACCGGGATCACACCCGCCAGTTGCCCGGCTTTTTGCCGTGGGCCATTTTGGACAATTTCGACCGTTTGAAATCGACCTTCTCCGCCTTGAAAGCGTTTGAGGACGCCGGCACGCCGGAGGAAGTGGCCAAT
>CAIYZC010000132.1 GCA_903930565.1 uncultured Pedosphaera sp. | reverse complement strand
TGCCTCCTGCTCCAACCCGGTGGCCGGTTGGACCGCGCCGCGCTCACCACCCTCCGGCAGGGCCGCAACAACCGCATCGTGGAACTCAACGAATGAAACCTGCTCCCCGCCCGTCGACGGCCAAAACTTCGACGGTTCCCGCCCCGCTCGCGACCCCCGCACCGACCGACCCCGAGACTGCGGGCTCGCCCTCCCTCTTCGGCCGCCACCTGCGCGCCGGCTGGTGGTCGCTCCTGATCTTCCTAACCGCCGGACTGGCGCTGGAAGCATTGCACGGATTTAAAGCCGGGGCCTATCTGAGTGTGGCCAATGAAACGCGGCGCCTCATGTGGACGCTCGCCCACGCCCACGGCACCCTCCTTGGCTTGGTGAATCTCGGCTTCGCCGCCACGCTCAAAGGCGTGCCCGACTGGCCGGCCGGACCACGGCGCTTGGCCTCGGGCTCCCTGTTGGCCGCGACGATCCTCATGCCCGCGGGCTTTTTCATGGGCGGCCTCTTCATCCACGCCGGCGATCCCGGCTTGGGCATCGTCCTGGTCCCCCTCGGCGGCCTGGCGCTCTTCCTCGCCGCCTTCCTCACCGTCCGCGGTCTGCGGCACCTGCCGGCGGAAATGGACGCTTCGAATCCGTAAGCCATTGGTCCGCCGGTCGCTACCGCGGAAAGTAGAGACCGGAGGCCGTCCGCACCGCGCTGGAGGGGGGCGGAGTGCGAAACTGTCTTGAAATTGGCTTGGCGGGCGCCTACTCTGTGAGTCATGAACCAACGTGAACGCTTCCCGGCGCGTGTCCTTGGCCTGCTAACCCTCTCCCTCGCGACCTTGCTGGGAAGCGGGTGCGCCAACCTTAAGAATTCGTTGGCTTGGGAGCCACAGCCCTTCGTACGAGTACCCGCCGGACTGCCAATGGGCTACGATGATGTGAACCAGAACAGCGTGACCACCAACGGATGGACTTTCCGCCATGTGGTCGCCTGCCCGGTCGTCGAGGTGGCGCACCAAGCCCCCTTGGAACCCCATTGGTGGCTGGCCTCCCCCGCCGACGGCCGGGATATCAAGTTGGGCCGGGCCCGCTGGTTGAACATGTTGTTCCGGGGCACCGCCATTAGCGATCACACCTGGCAGCGCACCGCCGCCCTCACTCCGGAGATTTCCGCCGCCGTCTATTCCGCGTTCGGCGTTTATCCCCAGATGGTTCAACCGGACTTGATCTTCAAACCCAACGCCGTCAAAGCCGAAGCCGATCGAATCAAAACCAACAAGTTGAATCTGCGGCGCTTGGTTGCCCGGTCAACCGCCCCGGACGGCATTCCGCATCTGGAGCTGGGCGGCCTGCCGGGCTCAGGCTGGGCCAAAGGCCCCGGCGATCTTCCTCCCTACGATCCGCTCTGGCATCAAGGCGAGCGATTCTCCCAACTCGCGCTGGCGAAGCAACTCGTGCGCGCCACCAATGGTTCCGCCGGGGCGGGGATCCGGGTGGGGATTTTGGACGATGGTTATGACCACCATCACCTGCTGATTCCCCGGAACACCTTGGGGAGCGACGGGCAGCCCGGTTCCGACCGAAAGGGTGAACTCCTCGGGGATGCGATCAGCGTCCTGGGGGGGGCAAATAGGGGGGGCGGTCTGGCCATGTATCCGGGTGACGCCAACGGGGAGCATGGCACCAAGGCAATGAGCATCCTCGCCGGCGGGGCTTTCACCTTGAAAGATCCCCGATCCGGGGAGCGCCAACACCCCGTGATCTCGCCCGACTGGGCGACGACGCCGCTGGAGATCGGTGGCGTGCCGGACGCCGTCATCGTGCCGGCCCGCGTCGCGCCATGGATTTTTTCCCATTCCACCGCAAACCTTGCCTACGCCATCGATTATGCCAGCCGGGTGCGCAATTGTGATGTCATCTCGATGAGCCATGGCGGCACACCCTCCGCGATGTGGATTGACGCGGTCAACGCCGCTTACGAACGGGGGACCGCCATTTTCGCCGCGACTGGCGATTACTACAACCTGCCTTGGATTCAGTTGGGTATCATCGCCCCCTCCGCCACGGTGTTTCCCGCGGCTTGTCGCCGGGTCGTGGCGGTGGACGGGGTCACCGCCAACGGCGAGCCCTACGGTCGCACCGACCTCAAACATTACGGCTGGTACTACCTCGCGCCTTGGCACTGGCTCCCCATGCGGGGGAGTTTCGGCGCGGATGGCGGCTACCGGGACATCTTCCATACCTCCGGCGCCACCATGCGGCGCCGTGCGGACAAGCCCGAGACGGATCGCGGCGGCGTCTTGCGGGCCGCGCCCATCAGCGCTTGGACTCCGAATATCGCCAGCGCCCAACCGCCCACTGCGGACAAGCATTCCCGAACGAATATCTTGAACCTGGACTGGGACGGCACTTCTGCGGCCACCCCGCAGGCGGCCGCGGCCGCCGCCCTCTGGCTGGCGATGCACGGTCAGGAAATCAAAGCCCGGCGCCAGTGGCACAGTTGGCAAAAAGCGGAAGCCGTTTACGTGGCCATGCTCAAATCCGCGGACGGTATACCACCCCAAGAACGCCAGTTGGACCTATACCGCGGGGCTGGCAACCTGAAAGCGGCCGAAATGCTAAAGGTTACTTTTGCGGACGCCTGTGCCACGGAAGGTTCCAATCAGCTCCAATTCCCGCCCCATGGCATGGCACGCGATTTCTTTGATGGTCAACGCAGCGGCGCGGCCATTCTGGGTTGGGAGCGGGAATTCCCCCCGTACCGCCAGCGCGCCGACGCCCGCATCGGACCGGAGTTCGTCACCCCCGGGCGGGGTGATCGGCAGTGTGCCTTGGAGACGATCTATATGAATCAACTTTTGGTGCGGGAATGGAACCTCGGCCACAATCCCCAGCGCGCGCCGGGGCAGGAACTGGCCGGGCAGACCCCGCTGGCGCCCACCAAGAGTTGGCTGGTTAAGCTTTGGTACCCCGATGAACCGGAATTGAAGCGCCGCGCCCGCGCCATGGCGGAGGCCAATTAGCCCTCCCCTTGGGGTTCCGCGTTGCCCTCCTTTTCCGGCGCCGGCGAAACCGACCGGCGCCCCGGCCGGCCCCTTTTGTCCGCGGGGTGGTCCGCCGCGGCGGCTCCGAACGAGCAAACGATTGAATTTGCTTGGATTTGTGGCGTCTGAACGTGTACTTGTTGCGCGTTCCTGATTTGCTGACATGAAACATAAATTTTCGCAGTGGGCGGCCGGGTTCGGCCTCGTTTGTGGCGTGGGTCTTGGCGGCTTGCCCGCGCGGGCGGCCGTGGATTTCGTCACCCAAGTGCAACCCATCTTGGAAAACACCTGCATCCGGTGCCACGGCCCGGAGAAACCCAAGGGCAAACTCCGCTTGGACAATGCGGCGGGCGTGGAAAAGGGCGGCTCCAGCGGCGAGACCGTGGTGCCCGGCGACCCGGCGAAAAGCTCCCTCTACACCTCCACCATCCTGCCGGCGTCGGACGACAATGTGATGCCCCCCACGGGCAAGGGCGACCACCTCACGCCCGAGCAATCGGACATTCTCAAGCAGTGGATCAAGGACGGCGCCAAGTGGCCCGCCGGATTGCAGTTGATCGCCCGCAAGGTCGTGGTGGCCAACTTGGGTGACAACGAGGACAATGATGTGGCGATTTACCAGAAGATCGTCGCCAAAGGCGGCCCCGCCACGCCGGCGGAAATGAAGCCCTACAAGACCACCATCCCCGGCAGCGAGGTGGCCTTCGAAATGGTCCCCATCCCGGGCGGCACCTTCACCCAGGGCAGCCCCGACACCGAACCCAAGCGCAAAGCCGACGAAGGCCCCCAGCGCCAAATCACCATCTCGCCGTTTTGGATGGAAAAATGCGAGGTCACGTGGAACGAATTTGAGCTGTTCATGTATCCCGATCTCAAGCAGGCCAACGATCCCTCCCGCGATTCTGCCGACGCCGTGACCCATCCCACGAAACCGTACGTGGAAATGAGCTTCGGCATGGGCAAGGACGGCTTCCCGGCGATCAGCATGACCCAGCACGCCGCCAACACGTATTGCAAATGGTTGAGCGCCAAGACGGGCCACTTCTACCGTCTGCCCACCGAGGCGGAATGGGAATACGCCTGCCGCGCCGGCACCACCACGGCTTATTCCTTCGGCAACGACGACGCTCAACTCGACAAATACGCCTGGTTCGAAGGCAACAGCGAAAGCAAGTACCACGAAGTCGGCAAAAAGCTGCCGAATCCCTGGGGCCTCTACGACATGCACGGCAATGTGGCCGAGTGGACGCTGGACCAATATTTCAAGGAAGGCTTCACCCAAACCGCCCCCACCGGTTTGGTGGATCCGTGGATCCGCTCCACCAAACCTTACCCGCAGGCCGTGCGCGGCGGTTCCTGGCAGGACCAACCCGAATTGCTTCGCTCCGCCTCCCGCCGCGGTTCCAGCAAAGTGTGGAAAGTGCAGGACCCCCAGTTGCCCAAGAGCATTTGGTACCACACGGACGCCCAATTCCTCGGCTTCCGCATCGTGCGCCCGCTCAAACTGCCCACCCAAGATCAAATCGGGAAATATTGGACAAGCGGCGTCGAGAAGGACTAAGCTCCGCCCACAGCCTGTGGCAAATTTGCAAACGACCTAACCGTACTCTCACAACCAAAGCTATGAATCAACCCGATGCCTCGCCCCTCGGTTCGCCGGTGAACCGCCGGGGCTTCCTCCGCACCACTTCCACCGCCCTCGTCGGCAGCTCGCTCATCGGCGGCCTGGCCTTCGAACGCCGCGCCTACGCGGCCGGTGACGACACCATCAAAATCGCCTTGATCGGTTGCGGCGGCCGGGGTTCCGGCGCCGCCGACCAAGCCTTGAGCACCGCGGGCTCCGTGAAGCTCGTCGCCATGGCCGACGTCTTCCCCGACCATCTGAAAGGCAGCCTGGCGAACCTCAAGAACGCCCACGGTGATCGCGTCGATGTGCCCGAGGACCGCCAATTCGTCGGGTTCGACGCCTACAAGAAAGCCATCGCCCTCGCCGACCTCGTCATTCTCGCCACCCCGCCCGGCTTCCGCCCCATCCACATCGAGGAAGCGGTCAACCAGGGTAAGAATATCTTCGCCGAAAAACCCGTCGCGGTCGACGGCCCCGGCATCCGCAAGGTCATGGAGGCCGCCAAGCTCGCGAAGCAAAAAGGGTTGCGCGTCGGCGTCGGTTTCCAACGGCACCACCAGGTTGCCTATCTGGAAGCCATGAAGCGCCTCCACGACGGCGCCATCGGCGACATCGTCTCGATGCGCTGCTATTGGAACGGCAACCGCCCCTGGCAGCATCCCCGCAAACCCGGCCAGTCCGAAATGGAATACCAATTGTTCAATTGGTACTACTTCACCTGGCTCTGCGGCGACCATATCGTCGAGCAGCACATCCACAACTTGGATGTTGTCAACTGGGTCAAGCAGGGCCATCCGGTCAAGGCCTACGGCATGGGCGGCGCGGCCAAGCCCCGCAAGTCCGACGACGGCGAAATCTTCGACCATCATGCGGTGGAGTATGAATACGCCGACGGCACCCGGATGTTCAGCCAATGCCGCCACATCGGCAATTGCTGGGATTCCGTCTCCGAACACGCCCAGGGCACCAAGGGCAAGATCGACATGGCCGACGGCGGCACTTTCGCCCTCACCGGCCCGAATGCCTGGTCCATCAAGGACCGCGACTACAAGCCCAAGTCTCCCTACCAGGTCGAACACGACGACTTGTTCAGCGCGATCCGCAACAACAAGCCCTACTTCGAACTCGATTACGGTGTGGAAAGCACCATGACCGCCATCATGGGCCGCATGGCGACCTATTCCGGCAAGATCATCACCTGGGATGAGGCCGTGAACTCGAAAGTCAATCTCGCCCCCGAAACCTATTCTTGGGACGCCAAGCCCCAGTCGCTGCCGGACAGCAACGGCATGTATGCCCTGCCCATCCCGGGCGATCCGAAGTGGGTGAAGAAAGTGGTCTGATCGGGCCGCCCTTTTAGTTCCCCGCCTGCCACACCCGCGCGCCGTCGGCGCGCGGGTGTTTTGCTTGCACCCCGCCGGCTTCCCCTTGGCCTTTGCCCCTGCGTTTATGAACCCAACCCTTTCGCGAAGCTTTTCCCTGTGCTCCGGCCTTCTCGCGGTGCTCCTGCTCCTCGCGGGCTGCCAAACGCCCCCGCCGCGGACGGACCTCGCGCGCTTCAAGTTCACGGAGCCGCACATGGGGACGCAATTCGACATCACGGTTTACGGCCCCGACGGCGCCGTTGCCAGCGCCGCGGCCGAAGCCGCCTTCCGCCGCGTCGCGGAATTGGACCGGATGATGACTGACTACAACCCGGACAGCGAACTGATGCGGTTGTGCCGGCATCCCGTTGGCGAGGCGGTGCCGGTCAGTCCCGATCTCTTCAACATTCTTGCGCAATCCCGGCGGGTGTCCCGCGCGACCGAGGGGGCTTTCGACGTCACCGTGGGCCCCTTTGTGCGCGCCTGGCGCGCCTCGCGGAAATCCAAGGTGCTGCCCACCGCAACGGAACTCGACCGCCTGCGTTCCTCCGTCGGCTACCAGAAATTGCGCCTGAACCGCGCCGCGCAAACCGTCACCCTGCTGGCGCCGGGAATGCAGTTGGACCTTGGCGGCATCGCCAAGGGTTACGCCGCCGATGAGGCCCTGGCGGTGCTGCGCCGCCGTGGCCTCCCCTCCGCCTTGGTCGCCGCCAGCGGGGATATCGCCATTGGGGACGCTCCGCCCGGCATGGCGGGTTGGAAGATCGGGATCGGCGCATTGGAAGGCGGCGGCCCGGGGTTGGCCCAAACGGTCCTGCTGCACAACGCCGGCGTCTCCACTTCCGGCGACATTGAGCAAAACGTCCTCATCAACGGGGTGCGTTACTCCCACATTGTCGACCCCGCCACCGGTCTGGGGTTGACCAACCGCATTCAAGTCACCGTCATCGGCCCCAACGCCACCACCACCGACAGCTATGACACGCCGTTGGACATCATGGGCACGGAGCGCGCCCTGGCGTTCGTGGACGCCCATCGCGAACTGGCCGCCTACATCCTCAGCCGCGACGCCGCCGGTCCGCATACTTATACGTCCCGTCGTTTTCGGGAACGCTTCGGCACGCCCTGATTCCCCGACTCCCCATGCGCATCACCATTCACGATTTGGAAGTGTTCTACCACGTTGGCGTGCCGGACGAGGAACGCCTCCGGCCGCAACGTCTGCTGTTGCAAGTGGATCTGGAATTCGACTTCACCACCGCCGCCGGCAGCGACGAACTGGCGGACACTATCAACTATTACGCCGTGGCCGAGCGCCTGCGCCATTACGGCGCCGGGCGGAGTTGGCGCTTGATCGAAAAGCTGGCGGTGGAACTCGCGGACCTGATCCTCGCCGAATTCCGCCCCCGGGCGGTGACGCTCGAGGTGAAGAAGTTCCCCCTGCCCGCCGCGCGCCTGGTCTCGGTGACCTGCACCCGCCGGCTGCCGGCGGTGGGTCTTCCCTTCCCTTCACCGCCCCTTTCCGCTTAAATTGACTCATGGCGCCGCCGCGTTTCTGGACTGCATCGTCCGCCCGCCCGCGTTGGTTTGGCTGGCTCCCCGCCCTCGCGCTGTGGCCTATTTGCGCCTTGGCCGGCGAACCCGTCGCCGCTCCCGCGCCGGCTCCGGACGCCCATTATTGGTCGCTCCAAGCGCCCCGGCGCACGCCGCCCCCCGCCGTTCAACAAACCGCGTGGTGCCGGAACCCGGTGGACCAATTTGTCTTGGCGGAACTGGAGCAGGCGGGGCTGTCCCCCACGCCGGAAGCCGACCGCGCCACGCTCCTGCGCCGGGTGACCTTCGACCTCACCGGCCTGCCGCCCACGCCGGCGGAGATCGCGAACTTCCGTCTCGATCATTCCGCGGGCGCTTACGAAAAAGTGGTGGATCGTTTGTTGGCCTCCCCGCGCTACGGCGAACGTTGGGCGCGGCATTGGCTGGACGTGGTGCGCTTCGCGGAGAGCCACGGGTTCGAAATGAACCAGCCAAGGAACACCGCCTGGCCGTACCGCGATTACGTTATCCGCGCCTTCAACGAGGATTTGCCTTACGACCGCTTCGTGTTCGAGCAGCTTGCGGGTGACACCGTGGGGGTGGATGAGGCGACGGGCTTTTTGGTCGCCGGCCCTTGGGATCAGGTCAAAAGCCCGGACGAACAATTGACCAAGCAACAGCGCGCCGATGAGTTGCACGACATGGTGGCCACGGCGGGCACCGCGTTCCTTGGCTTGACCGTCGGATGTGCCCGTTGTCACGACCACAAATTCGACCCTCTCAGCCAGCGCGACTATTATTCCCTGCAAGCCGTGTTCACCGGCGTGAATCATGGCGAGCGCACCTGGCGCGCGGTCGACGAAAACCGGCGGGTGGCCGACCTCGCCGCCGTGCGGGCGGAACTCGCGACCCTCGACCCGCGCCTGGCCCGTTTCGAACCGCCCGCCCGGGTGCCCGCCCCTGCGGACACCAATGCCGTCTCGCGCCGCCCCGCCGTCACCGCGCGCCGCAACACGGACCGTTTCGCCCCCGTAACCACCCACCGGGTCCGCTTCACCATCACGGCCTCCTCCGGTGGGGAACCGGGGTTGGATGAGTTGGAAATCTTCACTGCCGGGGAGCATCCCACCAACGCCGCCCTCGCCGGTGCCGGTGCGAAGCTCACCGTTTCCGGCACGCTGCCCGGCTACGCCATCCACCAAGCCGCCCATCTCAACGACGGGCGCTACGGCAACGAGTGGAGTTGGATTTCCGCGGACGCGGGCCGCGGTTGGGTGCAGGTGGAGTTCCCCGCCCCGACCACCATCGATCGCGTCGTCTGGAGCCGGGATCGCTCGGGCGGCTTCGCTGATCGCGTGCCGACCAGTTATCGCATCGAAACCGCCATGGCCGACGACCAATGGGTGACGGTGGCCGATGCCGCCGACCGACTCCCGTATCGTACGCCGGCCGCGCCCGGCGGGGGCTACTCCGCCGCGGGCCGCGGCCCGGCCGCCGCCGCGGAACTGGCCGAACTGCTCGCCCGCCGCGCCCGTTTGGAGCAGCGCGCCGGCGAATTGGCGGTGACGCGGAAGGTTTACAGCGGCCAGTTCGCCGCGCCCGCCACCGCCCACCTGCTGTACCGCGGCGATCCGCTCCAACCCCGCGAGGCGGTCACCCCCGCCGGCCCGGCCCGGTTTACCCCCGAATTCCAGTTGCCCGATTCCGCGTCCGACGCCGAACGCCGCGCCGGGTTTGCCCGTTGGCTGACCGATCCGCGCAACCCGCTTCCGGCGCGGGTGATCGTGAACCGCCTCTGGCATTATCATTTCGGCCAGGGCTTGGTCGGCACCCCCAGCGATTTCGGCGCCATGGGCGGTCGGCCCAGTCATCCCGCGCTGCTGGATTGGCTGGCCACGGAATTGCCCGCGGCCGGCTGGCGCCTCAAACCACTCCAACGTCTCCTCGTGTTGTCCGCCACGTACCGTCAGGGCGGGGACGCCCGCCCGGATGCCGAGGCGAAGGATGCCGGCAACCGGCTCCTTTGGCGCTTCGCCCCGCAACGGCTGGAGGCCGAGGAACTGCGCGACGCCATCCTGGCCACCAGCGGCAAACTGGACCTCCGCATGGGCGGCCCGGGCTTCGATGTTTTCCAGCCGAACGACAACTACGTCCGCGTGTACAGCCCCAAGGAAACGTTCGGCCCGGACGAGTGGCGGCGGATGATCTATCAGTTCAAACCCCGGATGCAGCAGGACGGCGTGTTTGGGGCGTTCGATTGCCCCGATGGCGCGCAGATTGCTCCGCAGCGCTCCAGTTCCATCACGGCCCTGCAGGCCTTGAACTTGTTGAACAGCGGATTCCTCCTCCAACAAGCCGGCTTCTTCGCCGAACGATTGGAACAGGAAGCGGGAGCCGGCCGCCCGGCGCAAATCGAACGCGCCTTTGCACTCGCCTTCGGTCGTCACCCCACCGCCCACGAAACCGCCGCCGCCCTGGAATTGGTGTCCCGGGCGGGTCTGCCCGCTCTCTGCCGCGCCCTGTTCAACGCCAACGAGTTTGTGTTTGTCTTCTGATGAAATCAACGCCCCTGAGCCCCGCCGGTCGCGCCCTGTTGGACCGCCGCGCTTTCCTGCGCCATTCGGGCATGGGGCTGGGCGGCATCGCCCTCACCGCCCTCCTGGCCGATCAAGGCCTGCTGGCCGCCGCGCCGGAGCGCACGCCCATCCGCCCGGAGGTGCGGTCGGAGGCCCCCTTTGCCCCCCGTCCGCCGCACTTTCGTCCGCGCGCCAAACGCGTGGTCATGATCTTTTGCTCCGGCGCGTGCAGCCAGTTGGATACTTGGGATTACAAGCCCGAGCTGATCCGTCGCCACGGCCAACCCATGCCCGGCGCGGATGGGTTGATCACGTTTCAAGGCGCGCAAGGCAATCTGACCAAGAGTCCGTATGAGTTTCGACCCCGCGGGCGCTGCGGGAAGATGACCTCGGACCTGCTGCCTCAACTGGGCGCCCAAGTGGACCAAATGTGTTTCATCCATTCCATGACCGCGCGCAGCAACACGCACGGGCCGGGCGAGAATCAGATGAGTACCGGGTTTACCTTGGACGGCTTTCCCAGCATGGGTTCCTGGGCGAGCTACGCCCTCGGGAGCGAAAGCCAAAACCTGCCGGCCTTCGTCGCCATTCCCGACCCGCGCGGCGGGCCGCAAATGGGGCCGAACAATTGGTCCTCCGGCTTTCTGCCGGCGGTCTTCCAGGGCACGCCATTCAACGCCACGCGCCCCATTCCCAACCTGGCCACGCCCGCGGCCATCGCGGGCGCAACCGACCGCGCCGGCCGCGATTTCCTCCGTTTCCTCAACGACGAACACCTCGCCCGGCATCCCGGCGACGACCG
>CAIYZC010000131.1 GCA_903930565.1 uncultured Pedosphaera sp. | reverse complement strand
CGGGCCAACACCCCGCCCAAGAACCCGTTCGCCCCCGCCAGAATCATGCGTTTCATAAATCAATAACTTCCGATAGTTCTGTTATGACAGAAATGCTGGACCATGTCAAGGGCTGGCATCGTCCAGCTTGGGAGCAAATTTAAGACTCCTGATCGGGTGGATTAAAAACTACCAAAAAAGAATTGCCAACCACGGCCGATTTACCTAAAAGAGAAAAATGAAAAAAACATTGCAAACGGCCGTGGATGTACATCCGAACTACCGGTTTGCCCAATGGGCTTTGGGTTGCCTGTCGCTGCTCACCTTGGTCTGCGTGGTGGGTTGCGAGTCCCTCAAGGACAAATCTTTCGATGAACGAATGGCGTGGCAGGTGGGCAAAGTTCGTGTCGAATCAGCCGAGAAAGAATATGCGGCCAAAGTGGCTGCGTTTCGAATCACCGAACAGGAATATCTCCAGGCTGTCAATTCGATTCCCCCAAACCCAGCACTTTTACAGGAAAAAGACGGTAATATGAGGAGTGCTCGAGAGATGGTTACCGCCGCCCGCACCCAGCTCGAACAGGTCCGCAGCCAGGAAGCGCTGGAAATTGCCCGGAGCAAGACCAATCAAACCCTGAAGGCAAGTGTGGCTGCCTTGGCCGGAGCTCCGACAATTCGCCAAGACTCGACGCCAACGACAAACAAAGTGGCCTCCCCACCCGTGGGAAAGAGCGGCCCCCTCGGTCGTCCACGCATTCATAGCATTGGCTCGGAAGCCTTGCTCCGCTTTGCCAAGGGCAGTCCTTTGGAAATCCAGATCTCGGGCCAGGATTTGGATGATTCCGCCAGTACCGTCAGCGTGTCGTTTCCAGCTCCATTGGTGGCGGGGCAGGACTACTTCGTCTCCACCAACACCGGCTCGCGGCTGGTTGTGACCATCCGGTCCAATGCCACGGAAAGACTTCAGACCAAGGATCGGCTGCGCTTGGAGATCACCATCACGCAACGCTCCCAAAGTGAAAAGCAAACGCTCGCCCGGCGCGATCTGACTTCCATGCTGGGGAGAAACAATTTGACCAAAGAAGATGCCACGATAGCCGGACAGAATGCCGCGTTGCATGACCCCCCTTATTCCCCAAAGCAGCGGGAAGGTCTAAAGAATGCACTGAAAAAACGGGCCCAGGACGCCGATGAGTTCGCGGAGGAGTTTGACAACGCTTTCCAGAGCGCCACCTTCCTGCCGGAAAACGAACGCAAACCCCGCGGTGTGCTCCTGGCCAGCGATTCGCGGACCTTTATCCTGTATACGGACGACGATTATCGCACCCAAGTGCTCAACCACCAAATTGACCTCCCGAACATAACCGCCTTTCCCCTCCCGCAGACGGAAGCTCGGAAATTGTTTGGGGGCTTCGTGAGCAAGAACTTTTATGCCTTGCGCCTTACTTTGCTGAATCCCACGGACAAGGATCAGTTGGTCAGCCTCGGAATGATCAAAGCCTACGGGCGGGCTTTGGTGGCCACTTCCACCAATTCCGGCCCGTCCTTCACCGTGCCCATCATTGTGGCCCCGCAGAGTTTGGAACAAATCTACACCATGGTCCAGAACGGCAAATCCGACCTGGCACGTGAATGGATTTTTCGGAGTTTGGATTTCGTGGGGGCTTTGGCCGCCGTTATGGCCCCCGCCAGCCATGCGGGTAGGCGCTTGGTCGAGGACGTGGCGATCTCGACCGGTACGGTCATTCCAAGTTTGAAAACCCTTTGGGTCGATAAGGTCCCCAACAACCTCTTGAATATCGTTAATTTTGGCATGCCCAATTTGATCAAAGTGCCCAAAGGCGGAAGTATCGACGAAAAGTATTTGTTTTTTTCTCAGGGTAAACTTCAAGCGATACTGCAGGACCCCCTCATGAAATTCTCGGGCGAAGAATTGCGGGGAGGTAAAATCTCCTCGGATTTTTCCGTTCCGGTGGTTTCCATTTCCTTTGACACACTTCAGATCCCTTTCGAAAACACCACGAGTTCCACCGAAACCGATACGGCCAACAAGGCTGCGGACCTGAAGAATCGTGCGGGCGCCCTGATCAGCAAGCTGAAGGACTTGCAGAGCAATTGGAAGTCAACGAGCGGTGCGATAGCCGGACTCACTGCGGCGGATTACAATGCCTCCGTGGCGTTGGTGAAGAAGTTTTCGAGGTTGGACGCAACCAATTTCCCGGCAGGCTTCACAAATGTGACTGTGCTGCAAGCCAACCTCGGCACCTGTGCCGCCGCCTTGGCCTGGCTGGCTCCCAACCAGATCAACGACAACTTGGTGGCGGCCCGGGATATCGGGTTGAGCCAATTGGCCGACGTGATCAACCAGTTGCAAATCGTCCAGCAAGGTCTGCTCCAGGACAAACCCGCCACTTTGTATGATGGCACGCTGGCCGACGCGCAGAAGCAGATCACGCTTGGCGAAACCCGTTACAATTACCTCCAAGCCGTGGCGGATGCCACGCAGGCCAACCAAATCCCGGCCGCTCTGGGCAAAGCCTGGAAGGAGGATCCTAAGCAAATGAACGCGGAGGATCTAAATTCGCTGCTCAGCGCACTCAGCGCGGACATCGCCAAACTCCCCAAATCGCCCTTCGGCCAGTGAGGCTTTGCCGGGGCCGGTGCGGGTGGCTCACCCCCATCGGCCGCCTTCAGGGCGGTTCCAGCCGCCCACTTCGATTCCTACTCCTTGGGCGCCGGGGCGGCCGCCGCTTCCTTGACCAAAAAATCTTGGAACGCCGCGCAGCCGAACAGCATCGGGTAATCCCGCCGCATCGCTTCCAGGGGCACTTTGCCCCAGAGCAAATTCACCCATCGGTTCGGGAATTCCAAACATTGCCCCGGCTTCACCGACTGGATGACGCAGGCGTTGCCCTCCAGAAAAATGCAGGAGTGATCCGGCCGCTCCTTCAAGGCCAACCCGCGCCGGTCCTGGCGCAACCGCAGGTGCTCCTCGACGAAATCCGGTTCACTCACCCCGAGAAAGGACGCGATCCAGGCAATCTCCGCCGGTTCCAACCGGACCTCGCCCGGATGCCGGCAGCACGCGCCGCAGCGGTGGCATTGTAGCTCGTAGGACATGCTCTGTGGTTTTTCCTGCCGGCGGCGGGCGGTGGGGTGCGCCCGGCCCTTTGGGACGCCCGGCAACCGCCCCGCCCGCCGGAGAATGCCTTAGTGCTTGTCCTCCCAGAGGCGGAAGTAGAGCGCCTTGCGGAGCGACACGTAAGCCTTTTCCAGGTCCTCCTTGGCCATTTGTTTGTGCCCGCCAAAATTGTCCGGCGCTTCATCCAGGGCCTTGATCGCGGCCCGGATGTCGTGCATGGCCTTGACGATGTTCGGATGCTCCCGCTCCTCCATCTTCATCAGGTTGATTTCCCGCGGACTGCCGGGCCGCTTGCCGATGATCACTTCCACGCTGATGCGTTCCTTGACTTCGACTTTGCCCTGCGGTTGCGG
>CAIYZC010000130.1 GCA_903930565.1 uncultured Pedosphaera sp. | reverse complement strand
GGTGGTTTGGACCACGGAATTCGGCCGCATGCCCACCTTTCAAAAGGACGCCTCCGGCCGCGACCACAACCCTAAAGGGTTCACCGTCTGGCTCGCCGGCGCGGGCGTGAAGGCCCCGTTCAGCTACGGCGCCACCGATGAGTTCGGCTACGCCGCCGCCACCGACATCGCCACGGTGTACGACTTCCACGCCACGATCCTGCACCTCCTCGGCCTGAACCACCAGCGCCTGACGTTCTACCACAACGGCACCGAACGCCGCCTCACCGACGTGCATGGCGAAGTCTTGACCGGGGTCTTGGCTTAGCCGGTTGCCGCCCTGTTGGCCGCCGGGCCGGACTTCCCACCCCTGTTCGCGCCCGGATTTCCCCCGCTTGCCGTCTAAAGGTTTCCCTTACCGCCACTTGGTCAAGGCCCCCACGCAGGAACCGGGTTAGGCCCAATTGTGCGGGGGGCTCGATAACCGTAAATTGGCCTCACCAAAAGCAATTTTGGTGCAACGCTTAGAGAACTTAAACGCTTATGCACGACAACGCCAAATTGATCGAGACGCTGGTCCAATCGGACATTTACAAGGATTACGAGCGCGCTTTCAGTGATGCCACCGGCCTGCCGGTGACGCTCCGACCGGTCGAATCCTGGCAATTACCGCACCACGGTCGCCATCACGAAAACCGCTT
This sequence comes from uncultured Pedosphaera sp., assembly GCA_903930565.1. Classification (GTDB taxonomy): domain Bacteria; phylum Verrucomicrobiota; class Verrucomicrobiia; order Limisphaerales; family Pedosphaeraceae; genus CAIXFN01. The sequence goes on along the minus strand of CAIYZC010000130.1, from coordinate 6,724 downwards.
CTGCGAACTGCTGGCCGGCAAAAGCCGGGCCTGTTCCGCCTGCCTGCAGGTGCAGCAAAAACTCTCCGAAACCGCCACCCACGAGGCGCAGACCGTCGTCTGCCCCACCGGCCTGTGCGACACGGCCGTGCCGGTGCGCCTCGGAGAACAGTTGGTCGGCTTCCTCCAGACCGGCCAAGTCTTTCGGAAGAAGCCTTCCGAAGCCCAATTCCAGAAAGCCGCCAAATTGGTCGCGGAATGGGGCGTGGCCGCCCCGACCAACGAGGTGCGCGAAGCCTACTTCAGCACCGTGGTGCTCAATCCGCGGGAGCACGATTCCGTGGTGATGCTGTTGACGATTTTCGCCCAGCATCTTTCGCTCATCACCAATCAAATCGCCATCCAACAGCAAAACAGCGAGCCCCCGGTGATCACCCGGGCGAAACAGTTCATCGCCGATCATTCCACCGAAGACCTCTCCCTCGGTCAGGTGGCGAAAGCCGTCAACACCAGCGTGTTTTATTTCTGCAAGCTGTTCAAGAAGGCCACCGGGATCAATTTCACGGATTACCTCTCCCGCGTGCGCATCGAACAGGCGCGCAATTTGCTGCTCAATCCCAACCTGCGCGTCAGCGAAATCGCTTATGAAGTCGGCTTCCAATCCCTCACCCATTTCAACCGGGTCTTCAAAAAGGTGATCGGTCAATCACCCACCGAATACCGCTCGCAGTTGGCGCACCGGTGAACCTCCGGCCGCCCTCCCACCGGCCTGCTTCCGAGCGGGGAAAAACGAGCTGTTTTTTCCCGCGCCCGCGCTATGCTGGCGGGGATGAACAATTACGCGGAACTCAGCCGGGCCGAATTGGCTGACCGCCTTATGACCCGGGATGCCCAAGTGGCCGCGCTCGAACAGGCCGCCCGCGAGCCGGACGTGGCCGGCGGCCGTGATCGCGCCGCGCTGGCCGACAGCGAGGAGCGCATCCGCGCCATCCTCCAAACCGCCGTCGAAGGCATCATCACCATCGACGGCCATGGACTCATCGAATCCGTCAATCCCGCCGCCGAGAAGATTTTCGGTTGGACGGCCGCGGAGCTGTTCGGTCGGAACATCAGCATGCTTATGCCGGCGCCGTACCGTGCCGAGCACGACGGTTACCTTTCGCGCTATCAACAGACCGGCCGGGCGAAGATTATCGGGATTGGTCGCGAAGTGACGGGAAAACGCAAGGACGGCTCCCACTTCCCCATGGATTTGTCCGTGGGCGAAATGTTGGTGGCCGGCCGCCGCATGTTCACCGGCATCATCCGGGACATCACCGAGCGCAGGCGCTTGGAGCGCGAGATTTTGGAGATCACGGACCGCGAACAACGGCGCATCGGCCAGGATTTGCACGACGGGCTGGGTCAGCATCTCACGGGCATTGAATTGCTGGCCGAGGTGCTGCAGCAAAAGCTCGCCGCCCGCAGTCCGGCCCACTCCGCGCGCGCCGGGGAGATCACCAAATACGTGCGGGAGGCCATCCAGCAAACCAAACTGCTGGCGCGGGGACTCGCCCCGGTCGTGGTGGAGTCCGAGGGGCTGATGTCCGCCCTCTGCGAATTGGCGGTGCATTCGGAAAAGCTATTTGGCGTCCACTGCGTGGTGCATTGTCCGGCGCCGGTGCTGCTGGCGGACCACACTGTGGCCCTGCATCTCTACCGGATTGCGCAGGAGGCCGTGACCAACGCGATCCGGCACGGCCAGGCCAAAACCATCACGCTCCGGCTGGCGGTCGCGCACGGTCATTTGGAATTGCGCATCGCGGACAACGGCCTGGGCCTCCCGGCGGGCGCCCCGTCCGCGGACGAACGCCCGCCCGGCTCGGGCATGGGGCTGCGCATCATGCGCTACCGCGCCGGCATGATCGGCGGCGACTTGGCTTTCGCCCCGAATCCCGGCGGCGGCTTGGTGGTTTCCTGCTCCCTCCGTCTTCCCGGAGCGGAGGCCCCCGCGGAGAGATCCCACCCGTGAAGCTCAACGTCAAAGCACGCAAAGCCGGCAAACGCTTGTTGGTTGTCGACGATCATCCCATGATGCGCCAGGGTTTGGCGCAGCTCATCGCCCATGAACCGGACCTGAGTGTTTGTGCGGAGGCGGAAAACGGCGCGCAAGCCTTGGCCGCCATCACCGAACAACGCCCCGACCTGGTGCTCGCGGACATTTCCCTCCCCGACAAGAACGGCCTCGAGCTCATCAAGGACGCGCTTGCGCTTCATCCGGGGCTGCCCATTCTGGTGATTTCCATGCATGATGAGTCGCTTTACGCCGAGCGCGTGCTCCGCGCCGGGGGGCGCGGCTACATCATGAAGCAGGAGGGGGGCAAGAAACTCATGGAAGCCATTCGCCGGGTTCTGGGGGGCGGCATCTATGTGAGCGAGCGCATGTCCGCCCGGATTTTGGAACTCTTCTCCGGCCAACCCACCGAAAAGGACCCCACCCCCATCAGCCGCCTGACGGACCGGGAGTTTGAGGTTTTCCAATGGATCGGTCAGGGTAAAGGCACCCGGGAAATCGCGGACCACTTGCACTTGAGCGTCAAGACCGTGGAAGTCCATCGTGCCAACATCAAGCGCAAGCTGGAAGTGCGCACCGCGCCGGAACTGGTGCGGTACGCGGTGCAATGGGTCGCCGCTCAGCCCGAGGCGTAAACCTTTCCCCATGGCGGATGTCTTCAGCCGGTCCAAGCGCAGCGAAGTCATGGCCGCGGTGCGTTCCCGGGGGAACCAAGCCACCGAGTTGCGGCTTATTACGATTCTGCGGGCGGCGGGACTCACCGGTTGGCGGCGGCAGCAACCCTTGCCCGGCCGGCCGGACTTCATTTTTCGCCACGCGCGCGTGGCGGTGTTTGTCGATGGTTGCTTCTGGCACGGCTGCCCGTTGCACGGTCGGCGCCCGGCCACTCGCAAGGCCTTTTGGGACCGGAAGCTTGACCGCAACGCGGCCCGCGACCGCGAGGTGAACCGCCTCCTGCGCCGGCGCGGCTGGCGGGTGGTCCGCATCTGGGAGCACGCCTTGAAGGCCGCTCCCCGCGTCGCCGCGCGTCTCCGCGCCGCATTGCGGGCCGGACCGCTCCGGGGGGGCGTTTACCAAGTCCGCACTCGGTAAAACCGTTGCCGGAGCTCCGCCGCCCCCGGGTCGGAGAATCCGCCCGTGTCGCCCACGAGCGAGTTCGTGCCCACCGCCAGCCAGGTCTTCAGATCGCTGGACGCCTCGATCACCAGCACCTGTCCCGGCGTGCCGGTGAAGCCGAAGCTGAACCCGGCGGGCCCGAAGCCGAATGCGGCGTCCCCCGTCCGAATCGTCGTGGACGCCGCCGCCATGGCCAAGGTGAGCGCGGCGGGGGTGCTGAGGGTGGCGCCGTAGGGACTGCGCACCATGACGGAATAAATCCCGGCGTTGGCGGTATTGGCCGCATTGACGCGGTAAGTTGCCTCCCCCGCCGCCAGCGCCACTTGTCGGATGCGGCTGTTCCCGGTGTCGGCCACGAAGACATTCCCCGCGGCGTCCACCGCCAGGCCCGTGGGTTGCCGCAGCCAGGCATTGGTCGCCGCCGCGCCATCCCCGCGGTAGCCGGCGCCGCCCGTGCCCGCCAACGTTGTCATGCTCCCGTCCGGGCCCAGCCGGCGGATCCGGTTGTTGCCGGTATCCGCGATGTACAGATTGCCGAGGCCGTCGCAGCCCAGGCCGCGGGGGGAGGCCAGCCGGGCGTTGGTGGCGGCCCCGCCATCCCCGCTGTAACCGTACACCCCCGACCCGGCTACGGTGGTGATGCGGCCGGCGGGCGTGATCCGGCGCACGCAGAAGTTAAACGTGTCGGCGATGTACAATCCGCCCGCGCCGTCCACGGCCAGCCCCGCCGGATTCTTGAGCCAAGCCGCCACCGCCGGCCCTCCGTCGCCCGCAAAACCATAGCCGCCCGCGCCCGCCACCGTCGTGATCCGTCCCGTGGCGTCCACGCGTCGAATCCGGTTGTTCGCGAGATCCGCGATGAACACGTTCCCGGCGGCATCCACCGCCACCGCGGCGGGCAGGTTTAAGGCCGCGCTCACGGCCGCCCCGCCGTCCCCGGAATACGCGGCGCGGCCCGTGCCCGCCACCGTGGTGATGATCCCCCGGCCATCCACCCGCCTGATGCGCTGGTTGCCTTGATCGGCGATGAAGAGATTACCCAGGCCGTCCAGCGCGACGGCCGCAGGGCCGTTCAGGAACGCATTGGTTGCCGGGCCTCCATCGCCGCCCGCGCCGGCTGTGCCGTTCCCCGCCACGGTGTGGATTCGACCGTCCAGGCCCACGCGGCGGATGCGGTGGTTGCCCGTGTCCGCCAGATAAACATTGCCCGCCTCATCCACCGCCAGGCCGGCGGGGGAATGCAAGGCGGCGTTGGTGGCCGGCATGCCTTCGCCGCCCGGACCCGTCACGCCGTTGCCCGCCACGGGGAGCATCATTTGATTGGGGAGGTCGGCGCCGTTTAAACGCCATTGGTAGGTCAATGGTCCCGTCCCGGCCGCCGTCGCGCGGAAGACGGCGGGCGCGCCCGTCGCCACCGTCTGCGTGACGGGCTCCCCCACCACCGCCGGCAGGGTGACCACCTTTAAGGAGGCGACGCTGCTCGTCGTGGCGCCGAACGAATTCCAAACCCGCGCTTGGTAGTCGCCCGCCACCGCCGGAGCGGCGTTGCTCAGCGTCCACTGCAATCCGTTCGCCCCGGGGACATCCACCCCGTTGAATTGCCATTGGCAGTTGTACGGGGGAACGCCCGCCACCCGGAGGGCGAACCGGGCGTTCCCGCCCTGGACCGCCACCTGATCACCGGGCCCATTGGTGATCACCGGCGCCGCGGCCAGACCGATCAAAGCCCGCGCCAGTTCCCCGCCGCCGGGGCTGCCCCAGCCCGAGCACAAGTCGTAACCCGGGGTGGCAAGATAATTGGTGGGACTTTGCGCGGTGGTGTTGTCCCCTTGGGTGACATCGTGGAAATAGGCCGCCCGCGCCGGTGCGCCCGCCAGCGTCGTGAACGCCGGGTTCAGAAATCCCACCGGCGGGGCGCCGAGCGCCGCCGCGCCTTGGTTCACCAGGGCGGCGAAGCCCGCCCACAATGGCGCCGCGCAACTGGTCCCCGCAAACACTCCCGCGGCGCCACCGCTGTAATTGACCCAAATGTTGTCCCCCACCATGGCCACATCCGGCCGGTTCAGGCAATTCGTGGAGCCTTGGTTCCCCGCCATGCCGATGCCGTTTTGCCAGAACGGCAGGGGGTAATTCGGGCAGATGCCTCCGGAACTCCCCCCGCCGCCCCTGTGCCATACCGTCTCTGAAACAAATCGTCCCGCGGCGTCGTCCACGGTCAGGGTCGTGGCCCCCACGCTGGTGCCGTACGGGCTCTCCATCCAAATGGTTTGCGGCTCCACAAACGCGCCAGTGTCGCCCGCCGCGTAAAAGAACGACTGCCCCTGGGCCGCGAGCTTGAGCAGCGCGGCGTCAATGCCCGGACTCGACCCCAAGCCCCAGGAGCAACTGAGCTGGTGAATCTGGTTGCTGGCGCTCAGTTGGTCCAACAGGTCCAGCACGGTTCCGCCCTCCCCGGAGGCCGCGAACACCACCACCCCCGCCAACCCCGGGGCCATGGCCATCGTCAGCTCAATGTCCAGGGACACCTCCGGGTTGCCGGTGCCCGTGCCGGTAAAACCGTCCACCGGCGCAAAGTACAGCGGAATCTCCGGCAGCCCCGCCAGCTCCTGGTACGCCCGGATGTCCCGGAGCTCATAATCGTCAAACTCCACCAGTCCCACCCATTGGCCCGCGCCATCCAAGCCCCCTTCGGGAAAGTAAGCCTTGCGAAAGTCGGCGCCGATAAAGCCACCGCCCGGGGCGCTCCCCAGCGCGGGCCGGGGGCCGCCCGCGGGAATCGGCCGCCGGGGCGCGGCCCGCATCCGTTGGTAGTCGCTCAAGCCGCGAACCTCCAGCACCGGCAACTCCGCCGCGAGGGTGGGCGCGCGGTCGGGGGCGTGGAAGGTCCGCGGTTCCGTGGGATGTTGGTGGGTCAACAGCTGGACTTGAAACGCCTGCTCCACGGCGGCGGCGGTTCCCCGCACATCCAAAACCATTCGGCTCGCGTGCGTGCCGGTGACCGTCAATCCCCGGGCCAGGGCGAACGCTTGCACCGCTTGGTAATCCGCTTCGCTCGGTCCAAAGGCGTCCCGGAATTGCGCGGGCGAAAGATATTGCCGGTAAAGCGGATCGCCCGGGGTGTACTGCCGCCGCACCCGCTCCCGCACCGCCGCGGGATCCGGTCCGTGGAGGGCGATTGCCAAATCCATCAGGTCGGTGGCTGGCTTCCGGCCCAAGGCTTGAACGCGGACCGCCGGCGCGGGCAATGGTCCCGCGGACACGGTCCGCCGCGGCATGGCCGCCGGCAACCGCCCTTCCGCGACCGTCATAACGACAAGGAGCAACCATACTGCGCCGCGCCCGCGCGCCCGGGCCGGCACGGCGGTCCGGCGCATCGCCGCGGGCGCGGGCGGCGAAATCCGGTCCCGGGGGGAACGGGCCGGCTCGGGATATCCCTGCTTATGGAAGTCATTCATGGTGGTGGACTCCGGGGTGGAACGTCCGGGAATGGGGCGTCGTCATGAATCAGCGTTCGCCCCGGCAACGGGAGGACGCCGCAGTTCACCCCGGCTGAGGTTGTCGCAAGTCGCGTGGTGG
>CAIYZC010000129.1 GCA_903930565.1 uncultured Pedosphaera sp. | reverse complement strand
GTGCGGAATGAAGTTCCGCTTTCGGGTCACACGAGGGGATCCGGTCCTCCGATCTTTCCAGCAACCCTGAACCACCAGCGACTTGCACATCCGAACCGCCCACCAGACGCCCCAATCCGCTCCACGACCAGCTAAATTCGTTCACCGCCCGCCCGCCCGAGAGCGGAACTTCCTTCCGCACTCCACTACGCTGCCGCGTCGACGTCAGCCCCAAAACCGTTCGTGCGGCTTGAATTTCCGTGCCTCCAGCCGCTCTCGGGGCCAACGCCAAACTCCAAGGCGCGTTGCGTCTCTTTCTGACGCCAATCGTGTGCTTTCACCCTACCGGAACCGAAGACCGCCAGGTTGTGGAGTGCGGAATGAAGTTCCGCTTTCGGGGCACCCGAATGGACCCGGTCCTCCGATCATGCCCGACCCACTCCACACAGCTATCGCGGCGCTTCCCCCATCCTACACAAACCCCCGCCTATGCTTCTCCGCCGATCCCCCAATCGACGCCACCCGCCACCTCAAAATCATCCTCCACTTGAACGGTGTCGGTTTTGAATCGGTAAATGCATTTCACTTGTGCCGGGGAGGCGGTGCGCTCAAACCAGCGGGCCGAGCCCCAAAGGTACTGACTGGCCACCGGCACCACGCCGTGCCGGACTGGGTTTTGATGCACATAGTTCAATCGGGCAAAATAGGCCTTTTGGGTGGTGAGGCGCGTCTCCCAGTAGTTGTGCCAAATTTGGCGTCCGGGTGAGCCGTCCAAACGGTTGAGCCAGGTGGCGGTTTTTGTGTGCAATTTCGTCAACATTTTGGGCAGGTTTTCGGCGCTCGGTAAGGCCGCCGGGGAATGGGCGACGAAATGGTAATGATTGGGGAAGACCACCCAAGCTTCGATTTGCCAGCCATAATCGGCGGCCAGTTTAAGCAGCCCGCGTTGCAGCACCCGTAACCGTTCCGCTCCGCGAAAGTAATGGGCTTTTTGATAAGTCGCCGCGGTGACCAAGTAAGTTCCCCGCTCGCACAACTGGTGCGTGGGCGCATGAGGCCAAGGGAGGGTGGCTTCTGCCATGTCGGAAGTTTGATCGCAACCACTTCGTTCGCCAAGTGGGAAAATGCGCTGAGCTGCTTTCGGGGTCACAAATGGGAGCCAGTCCACCGATCCTTCCAAAAACCCTGAAACTTCAGCGATGTGGATATCCAAGCCGCCCGCCCGACGCCCCAATCCGCTCCACCACCGCCAGTTTTCGTTAACCCCCCGCCCGACCGAAAGCGGAACTTCCTTCCGCACTCCACAACGCTGCCGCGCTCTCGAATGCCCTCGAGCCGTTCGCACGGCTCGGAGCGACGTCCCTCGTGCCGCTCTTGTCGCCAACGCCAAGCCTCGGGGGGCGGGTCGCGTCGCATTCTGAGGCCAATCGCTCGCGTTACTTCCACCGCAACCGCAAACCGCCAGGTTGTGGAGTGCGGAATGAAGTTCCGCTTTCGGGGCACCCCAGTGGACCCGGTCATCCGATCATTCCACCTACCCCGAACCCGCGGCGACACGGAATTCCAACCTGCCGAAAGCGCTCAACCATCCCCACCATCATCCTGCTTCCAAACCCTCACCAAGGATCCGACTTCAACAAATGCCGTTTGGCCGCCGCCAACACAGCCGTGATTTGTTCCGGCGTCACTTCCGGGAAATCCAGCGTAAAGGTGTCCGCCGGATCCCCCGCGGCCAGATGGTCAAAAAGCGCTTGGACCGGCACCGTCGTCCCCCGGAAGACCGGGTTACCCCGGCGTCCGGTGGGGTCCGGGTCGATGAAGTCGGCGAGCGAAACAGGGTTGGGGGAGGGGGTGGGATTCGGGCGGGGTGGCTTCATGGCGTCACGGTGATGGGGGGCAGTCCGAGCACCCGTTGGTAAAGCTGAACATGGCGGGCGAGCATTTGCTCGTAGGTCATGCCCTTGTCGATCATCGACCGGGCGCCCGCGCGGCTGAATTGGTCGCGCAAGGCCGGGCTCTGGATATACGTTTCCAAGCTCTGCGCCAGCTCGGCGACACTGCCGGCGGCGACCAAATGGCCGGTGCGTCCATGGTCGATCAATTCCGGGATGCCGCCCGCGCGCGCCCCGATGGCCGGGCAACCGCGGAACATCGCCTCCTGCAGGGCCAGTCCCAGGGCCTCCGCCAGCGAGGGTTGCACGTAAATGCCGGCGCGGCTCATCCAGTCGTAGGCGTCATTGCGGCCGCCCGGCAGGAGGACCCGGTCGCTGATTCCGGCCGCCTCGGCGATGGCGCGAATCTCCGCCGCGCAGCCTTCCTCCACCACCGGCCCCACCAGCCAAAGTTTCCAATCCGGGTGCCGCGGGGCGATTTGTGCGAAGGCGGCCGCCAAGATCTGCTGACCTTTGCGCATGGCCAGATGGCCGACGTTGAGAATCGCTTTTTCCCGCGGCCCATCCGGCGCCGGTTGGGTGGCCTGCCGCAGCCGGGAGTGGTAGATTTGTTCGTAGCGGCCGCGCAAGGGCCAATACCATCGGCGCAGCTTGCCGCAATCATGTTGGGACACCGCGATTTCCCGCCGCTCGTGCCCCAGGGTTTGCATTTTGCCCGCCCACGCCAGTGGCAGCAGCGCGAGCTTGAACCACAACGGCTTTTGCGGCCCGCAATAGCCGTCCAAGGGATGCACCACCAGATGCACGCTGGACACGACCGGGACCCCGTGCCGGCGCAGATGGCTGATCGGCGACTGGCCGGGAAAACGGTTGCCCCAGCCGTAATTGCCGCCCAAATGGAAATGTGCCAAATCCACCCCGGCCGCCGCGATTTGGCCGGCCAACAAGGCGGCCCGCGCGCGCGAAGGCCGGGTGGGGTCCCAGGGCAGGTGCTTTTTGAGCAGCGCCGCCGCGGGGGAGGCGGTCAATTCTTCGGGGGAATCTGGCGACACCACGACCAAGTCGAAATGCGGTGCGAGTCCCTCCACGAGCGTTTCCACCAAGACGCTCACCCCGCCGCGCAGGGCGAGCGGGTATTCGAGGCACAGGGCGATGGTTTTACGGGCGGCCATGGGTTTGCGGACGGCGGCAGGCTACCACGGCCGCGGGCGTGGGCAGAAGTCAATTTGCCGATTTTTGCTTAACTTGTCCCCCGCCAACCCTTAGTTTGCGCCCCGCCATGCGCATCGCCCTCCTCACAACCGACAACCGCGAGCACGAAAAACGCTACGACGCCCGCCAACCTTACTTTGGCACGGCGCCGGAGGCGTTGCTCCAGGGTTTCGCCCGGTTGCCGGACTTGGAAGTGCATGTCCTCGGCTGCACCCAGCAGCCCATGGCATCGCCCGCCCAACTGGCTCCGAACGTCTGGTTTCACAGTCTGCATGTGCCCAAATTCGGCTGGTTGCGCACCGGTTATCAGGGCTGCGTCCGGGCGGTGCGGCGGCGGTTGCGGGAAATCCGCCCCGACCTCGTTCACGGTCAGGGCACGGAGCGGGAATGCGCCCTCGCGGCCGTTTTCTCCGGCTACCCCAACGTGGTGACCATCCACGGCAACATGGCGGAATTGGCCCGGGTTTTCCAAGCCCGTTGGGGCGGCTATTTCTGGTGGGCGGCGCATTTGGAGAACCTCACCTTGCGCCGCACCCGCGGCGTGTTTTGCAACTCGGCGTACACCGAGGAATTGGTGCGGGCACGCACCCCGCGGACCTGGCGCGTGCCCAACGCCATCCGGGAGGCGTTCTTTGGCCCGTCCGCCGCCCCGGTCGAAAAACCACCGCATCCCATCCTCATTAACATCGGCGTCATCATCCCCCGCAAACAGCAGGTGCGCCTTTTGGAGGTGGCCCGGCGTTTGCATGAGGCGGGTTTGAAATTCGAATTGCACTTCATCGGGTACGCGAACCCGGCGGATCCCTACGTCCGGGAATTCCAGGCCCTGCTGGCGCCCGCGGAGGCGGCGGGATACGCCCGGCATCTGGGCACCAAACCGCAGGCCGAATTGATCCGCCTGCTCGACGGGGCGGCGGGGCTGGTGCATTTCCCCTTTGAAGAAGCCTTCGGCTTGGTGGTCGCCGAAGCGCTGGCCCGCGGTCTCCGCTGCTTCGGTGCGCGGGTCGGCGGCATCGTCGATGTGGTCGCCGGAGCGCCGGGAACCGAGCTCTTTGACTTGGCGGATTTGGACGGACTGACGGCGGCGCTGGCGGCATGGTTGCGGGCGGGGGCGCCCCGTGCGCCGGGGGCGGCGGATTTGATGCGCGCGCAATACCACCCGGAGGTGGTGGCCCGGCGGCACGTGGAGATTTACCGCGAGGTCTTGAGCACCGTCTCGTAAACCTTTTTCAATTCGAGCCCGATCTCCCGCCAGGATTGCGGTTTGGGCGGCGCGGGAATTTGCGGTGCGGCCGCATAAAAGGCTTTGAGCGCCTGGGCGTTGCGGCTCACGGAGGAGGACACCGGGCAGTAGGTCGCGTGTTCGCGGAACACCGTCCGCGCCCACGGTTGGTCGCTGAGCAGGAGCGGGGTCGCGCAGGCCGCCGCTTCGAGGGCGGAGAGGCTCAGGCTCTCCATATTGCTCAGCAGCACAAAACCGCGCGCCTCGCGATAGATCACCGCCAGCCGCGCCCGGTCGCTGATCGGGCCTTCGTAGCGCACGAACTGCGGGTTTTGCCGGGCCAGGGCCAGGAATTTTTGGCCGTAGGGATCGGTGTCCGAATAAGGTTTGCCGATCACCCACACCGGGACTTGCGCCGCCACCGCCGCCGCCGCCAGTTCCACCACGCGCTTACGTTCCGTCACGGTCGCGGTGCAGACCAGCCACGGGCCGCGTTGCGCGGGTTGGCTCTTGAGAAAAACTTCCTCCACGCCATTGGCCACCACATGCGCCCGCGCCGGGTCCACGGAGAACATGCTCTGCATCAAGTGCGCCTCCCAGGGGGTGAGGGACACGCAGGCATCCACGGTCCGAAACGCCCGCCAGCCAAACGGCCGTGTGGCGATGGGTGGCAAGAACTTTTGGCTGGCGTGGGTCACACACCATTGCAAATTCCGCCGCCAGGTCGTCCGCGACCCCAGACCCGTCAGCAAATGGGTCATGACCACCTTGATGCCCTTCAACTGCGCGAATTGCACCAACTCCAGCCGCGGCGGGCCGAAGTAGTGCAGGATGTCGCCCAACTGGTTGGCGTCCCACCAGCGCAGGTATTGCACCTCCACCCCGGCCTGTTCCAAGGCGGCCTTGGTCTGTTCGATCTGGATGGAGAACCCCCCGTGCATCAGTTGGTAGGGGGCCATGTGGTCGAACAAAACTTTCATCGCGCGAAATCTAACGATTCGTCGGCCACAGCGGCAACGCTTTTTGCCCGCCCCCGGGCGGCGCGGGATCCGGCTCCCGGAGCAATTCCTGAAAGGCCGGATGGGCCACCACCAGCGCCAGCGCCTGCCGCAGCAGCGTCTTGCCCGGCTCCATCCGGTGCCACGGGGAAGCGCCCGAAGGATGGGGCAGGGGAATGACCGTGAAGGTTTGCCCCGCCTTTTGCACTGTGAATTGCCGGCCGATCAGCAAATCCAGCTTTTCGGCGGGCAGGAACTGTTGGATTCCCAGTTTTCCCACGGGCAGCACGAGGGCGGGTTTCAATAGCTCCAGCTCCCGCCGCATCCAGGTGCCGCAGTTGGCGATCTCCTCCGGATCGGGCACCCGGTCGCCGCCCGTCGGCTTTTTGCCCGGGAAACACCGGCACACCGCCGCCATGTAAATGCGCTGGCGGAACATCGTCTCGCTCATGCCCGCCGCTTCTTGAAACCACCGGAACAACGTCTTGCCGGCGGTCCAGGCAAAGGGCCGCCCCAGAATGGGCTCCTTGTCCCCCGGCGCCTGCCCCACCAGCATGACGCGGCTCAGCACCGGACCGCCGCTCACGACCGGTTTGAGCATGTTCGGGCATTTCTGGCAGGTGTGCAGTTGGCGGACATGTTCGGCCAGCAGGCGGGCGGCGTCGGCCGCAGGGGCGGTGGCGGCGGGCTTTTTGGCGGGGGACGGCGGGGTGGGGGGGCTCATTTCGTTGCGGGACGGCGTGCGGCCGGGTTAGGCTGGGGGGATGGACAATGAAACGGCCGCGCGGTTGGAAAAGCTGGAGTCACACTTGGCGCATTTGGAGCATCTGGTGGACCAATTGAACCAAGTGGTCACGGAGCAGTCGCGCCAATTCGTCCGGTTGCAAAGCCATCAGCAAAAGCTTTCGTCCACGTTGGAAACGATCGAAATGGAGCGCGTCAAAGCGACCAACGCCAAGCCGCCCCATTACCAATAAGCCTCTCCGCGCGCCGCCATTCACGCCAGCAGTTCCTCGGCGTGTTTGCGCGCCGCCTCGGACTGGCCGCCCAGCATCCGCGCGATTTCGGTGACCCGTTCGGCCGGGCCCAGCCGGGTGATTTCCGAGTTGGTCCGCCCGTCCCGGGTTTGCTTGCTCACCTGGTAATGCGTCATCGCCGCCGCCGCCACCGGCGCCAGGTGGGTGATGCACAGGACTTGGTGTTGGACCGCGATCTGGCGCATCTTGCCACCCACCGCCGCCGCCGTTTCCCCGCCCACGTTGGCGTCCACCTCGTCAAACACCAACACCGGCACTTCGTCCACTTCCGCCAGCGCCGTCTTGAGCGCGAGCATCACCCGGGCCATTTCGCCGGAGGACGCAATGGCGCGCAACGCCCGCGGCGGTTCCCCGGGGTTGGGGGCGAATTGGAATTCCACCTGGTCCAAACCGGTCAAGCCGGGCGCGCCCCCCGCCAATTCCTCCCGCGTGGCGGTCGTCACCGTGATGTCGAAGTGCCCTTGAGCGAACCCCAGATCCTTTAGTTGCCGCGCCACCGCCCGCGCCAAAGCCGTGACCAGTTTGCGGCGTTGCTGGGACAGTTCCAGCCCGGCGCGCCAGATTTCGCCATCCATTTGGCGGATCGCCTCGTTGAGCCGGTGCAATTCGCCGTCGCGTTGCTCCAAGAGTTGCAGTTTCGCCGCCGCTTCGGCGCCATAGGCGATCACTTCCTCGATGGTCGTCCCGTATTTGCGTTTGAGCGTGTGCAACAAGCCGAGCCGCTCCTCCAATTCCTGCAGGCGCGCCGGGTCCAGGTCCACGCGGTCCGCGTAGTGCGAAAGTCCGTTTTGCAATTCGCGCCAGGTTTCCAAGGCGGCGGCGTGTTGCGCGGCCAACTCCCCGGCGCCGGGGTCGATGCGTTGCAGGTCGTGCAGCGTCCGGCCCAGTTGGCCGGCCTGGGTGAGTAGCGAGCCTTCGTCGTCCCCGAGCAGCGCCAGCGCCGATTGGCAAAGCTCCAGCAGCCGCGCCGCATTGCTCGCCCGCCCGTGTTCCAATTGCACTTCGGCTTCCTCGCCCGGTTGCAACCGGGCCGTCGTGATCTCCTGCACTTGGAAGCGCAGCAGGTCCAACTGCTGCGCGTAGGTCTTGTCATCCACCACCAACGCCGCCTTTTCGGCCTCCAAATCGCCGCGCCGCCGCACGAGGGCCGCGAAGGCGTCCCGCTGGGGGCCGAAGCCGCCGAAAGCGTCCAAAATGGCCAGTTGTTTGGCCGGGTGCAGCAGGCTTTGGTGATCGTGCGGCCCGTGCATGTCCACCAGCCACTCGCCCACTGCGCCCAGCGCCGCCAAGGTCGTGGGGGAACCGTTGATGAACTGCCGGTTCGTGCCCGCGGCGGTGAACGTGCGTTTGAGCACCAATTGGTGGTCCTCGCAGGGTTCCAAGCCGTTTTCCTCCAGCCAGCCGGGCAGTTCCTGGTTCACCCGCCGCGCGTCGAACACCGCCTCCACCGAGCAGGTGTCGCTTCCGGCCCGGATCAAGGTCCGGTCCGCCCGTTCGCCGAGCACCAGGTTCAGCGCGCCGATGATGATGCTCTTGCCCGCCCCGGTTTCGCCGGTGATGGCATTGTAGCCGGGCTGGAGTTCCAGCGTCAGATCCGTGACCAGCGCCAGGTTCTTGATGCGTAAGGTCGTCAGCATTTTAGGTTCGCTCCGCGCCAATTTGGCGGTTAAGCTGTCTTTCGGCAAAAGAAAACTAGCGCATGTCATTTGAATTTACGTTTCTTGGGTCCGGCACCTCGCAGGGGGTGCCCATGATTGGTTGCGACTACCCGCCCGCCTTCCTCGCCAACCCCAAAAACCACCGCACCCGGCCCTCCATCCACGTGGTCACCGACCAGGTGCGGATCAACGTCGATACCACCCCGGATTTCCGCACCCAGATGCTCCGGGAAAACATCCGCTGGCTGGACGCCGTGATCTTCACCCATCCCCATGCCGATCACATCATGGGACTGGACGATTGCCGCCGCTTCTGCGACCTGCGCAACGGCCGTCTGCCCATCTACGCCAACGAGCTCACCATGAACGCCCTGCGCCGGGTTTTCATTTATGCCTTCACCGACGGGCCCTGGCCCAAGGGCTACTTTGCGCCCGAGGAGCATCTCATCACCGGCCCCTTCCGTTTGGGGGATTTGGAGATCGTCCCCTTCGAATTGCCCCATGGCCGGATGACCACCCTCGGTTTCCTGTTCGTGCAAGCCGGTCGCAAAAAGCTGGCCTACCTGAGCGACTGCAAGGAAGTGCCCCTCCCGGTCGTCGAGATTATCCGGGGCGTGGAGGTGGTCGTGCTCGACGCCCTGCGCCGCGAACCGCATCCCACCCACATGTGCTTGGATGAGGCCCTGAC
>CAIYZC010000128.1 GCA_903930565.1 uncultured Pedosphaera sp. | reverse complement strand
AAATTCGAGCAAACCGTCCACGAACAATTGGGAACTCGCGCGGAAGGCTTCCAGATTCGCCCCCGTGAACTGATCCTCCGGCGGCCAGGACAGCTCGGCAAAGGTGAGGGGCGGGCGGCGGAGCAACTGCTCGCGGCTCCGGGCCAAGGCGTCGGGACGGCGTTGATCGCGGAGCAAGGGATGAAACGTGACGCCCCGTTGATTTTGGTTCGGGGGATCGAGCAGGAGATCGGCCGTAGTACTTTGGAGCAGGTCGCGGGCGAGACCGGCGGACAGCCAAGCGGGGATTTCCACGTTGCGCCCGCCCGAAGTGCGGTTGGCGCACTCCCGCAACAGAAGTTCCACCAAGGCCGCGGCCAGCCGTTCCCGCTCCAAGGTGTCGGGCAGTTCCACCCGGTAGGTCCATTCCCGGCCCGTCAGCACGGAATTAACGGTGATGACCTGGTCGAGATTCCGGGCGGGATAAAGTTCGAGCAGGATGCGGCCGCGCCATTGGTCGGGCAGGCCGAGCCGGGTGAGGAGGGCGGCTTTGACGCGCTCGCAGGAAACCGCCAGCAACTCGCGCTGCAGCCGGATCACGTTCGTGTTGTTGCCCAATTGCGGCAACCAACCCGTGCGGGGGGCGGCGTGGATCGTGAACTGGCGGGTGCTGCTGACGCTCACCTCGCTCGAGACGGCAAAGGCGCGCTGGACCTCGGCGCGGAAGGCCGGATCCAAAGCCGCGGGAGGCGCGCCGGGCGCCGGGGCGGGGGTTTGGGCGGAGGCGGCCAGGACCGCGGCGGCGAGACCCAAACCGGCGCCGGAAAACATCAAGGAACGGCGGCGCATGGCGGCGGCCTCATTTTTGATACACCATCACCCGGGCCGGCGGAACGTTGAGCCAAATCAAATCCGTGGCGACGAACTCGAAATGCTCGGCGGCCTTGGGATGCTTGTTGGCCACGTGGTAGCTGTATTGCACCAGCTTGCCGCGGGGCGGGAGCAGGCCCTTGATCTGCCGCGCCAGGCTGTCCGCCGCGGCGGGTTCGAAATTCATGAGGGGCAGGCTGGAGAACACCATCGCCACGCGGCCGTGCGGGCCGAGGTGCTCCCGCACCAGTTCCTCCAAGCGAAATGCGTCGCCGGTGACAATCTTGGCGCGGGGGAAGCGGCCGCGCAAATGATCGGCCATCTTGGCGGACATCTCGATGGCGAGCAGCTTTTCGGGCGGCAGGCCGCGCGCCATGAGGGCCTCGGTGACGACGCCCGTGCCGGGGCCGAGTTCGATCACGTGGTCATTGATGCCGGCCGGCAGCCATTTGGCCATGGCGGCGGCGAGCTTTTGCGAACTGGGCAGGACGGCCCCCACCTGGCGGGGACCTTTGACCAATTCCGAAACAAACAGCGCCGTGGCGCTGAGCTTGGCAGACAAGGACATCTTGAAAGTTACATTACCATGGCGCCGACCGTTTGTCATCCCGAATCCCCGCCCGCCCCGCCACGGCTCAAGGCGCGTGCTTGCCGGCGAGCAGTTCACGGCGGAGGTTGGGGACGCGGTAGACCTTTTCCAAGGCCTCCAAGATGGCGGCGGAGGCCACGGAGGTGGCGCGCGCCTGCCGGTCGGTGTACGCGTAGTCCGCCGGCAAACTCTGCAGGTTGCCGTCGAAAATGATGCCCACAAACTCGCCCGCGCGGTTCACGACCGGGCTGCCGGAATTGCCGCCGATGATGTCATCGGTGCTCACAAAATTGAACGGGGTTTTGCCATGCAGCCGGCCCTGGCTCTTTTCCCAAGCCGGGGGCAGGTCGAACGGGGAACGGTTTTTCATGGCCTTGGCGCGTTCGAACAAGCCGCTGAAGGTGGTAAAGGCCGGCACGCCATGACCGTCCTCCTCGTAGCCCGCCACCGCGCCGAAGGAAAGCCGGAGGGTGAACGTGGCGTCCGGGTAACCGCTGGTGCCCAGCAATGCATTGCGGGCGCGGGCCAGGGCGGCGTGGGCGCGTTGCTTCACTTCGCCTTGGTCCTCCAGGATTTTGCGGAGCGCGCGCGCTTCGCCATCGACCAGGCGCGCGAGTTCGACCATGGGATCGTTGGCGCCGGCGGCGTATTTCGCGCCCCCGTTGTAGATCATGCGGCGCAGGTCCAGGTCGCGCACCCGGGTGCGCTCGATGAGTTCGGCGGCCCGCGCCCGCGGCGACTTGCCCGCCAACACCTGGATCACCAAGGGATCCGCCGCGCCCAATTGCCCGGCGAAAAAGGTCAGCGAATCGGTGAGGGTCAGGATTTCAAGGTCGGGATAAATCGGCTTTTCGGAGAACAACGCCAACTCCAGGGAGGTCTTGCCGGAATCGGAATATTCCCGCAGCCGTTCGCCGTTGGGTTTGGGCCGTTCGTCCCCCGCGCGCAAGAGGGTGCGGGCGAGGCGGAAGCTTTCGCAGTCAAACGCCGAACCGCCCTCCAAAAGGGAGGAGCGGACGAGATTGGCGGCCGAGATGCGCGTGGCCTCGGCGATCTGGTCGTAAGCGGCGGCCGCGTCGGCGAATTCGGCTTTGCCGGCGAGTTTCGCGCGGAAGTCCGCCTCGGCCTTGGCCTTGGCGCCCATCAACGCGGGGTCGAGCAAACCCGCCAACCGGCCGTCGATGGCCTTGCGGCTGTTTTGGACGCCAAAGAGGATTTCGCGGCAGCGGCGGGCGTTTTCCTCCTCCCGGGCGCTCCAATTCACGAGCAGGACCTCCCGGCGCTTCAACGTCGCCAGCCGCGCGGGCGTGGCGCGGTCGCGCAGGTATTCAAGTTCGCTCATCGTGAGCAAGCGGCTCGTGGCCCCGGGGTGGCCGGAGACGAACACCAAATCGCCCTCGGCGGGGCCGGCGGGCGAGACTTTCAAGAAGTCCTTCACCTTGGCGGGCCTGCCGTTCTCGTACGCGCGGAACAGGCAGATATCCAAATCGAAGCGGGGAAACTCAAAATTGTCCGGGTCGCCGCCGTAGAAGGCGATCTTTTGCTCGGGGGCGAAGACGAGGCGCACGTCGGTGTAGCGGTGGTACCGGTACAAATGATACGCGCCGCCCTGCCACAGGGTGACGACATCCGAGCGCTCGCCGGTGCGGTCGAGCGATTCCTTTTCAATCTCCGCGATCACCTTGCGCCGGGCGAGAAAGGACTGCGCGGCGTCCGCCCCGGCGGGGATGGCGGCGTTCACGCGGGCGGTGACATCCTCGATCGCTTGCAGCACGTTCAGTTCGAGGTCGAGGCACTTGACCTCCTCGGCGGTGGTCTTGGCGTAGAACCCGTCGTGGAGGTAATTCTTCTTCTCGCTGCTGAGCTTTTGCAGGGCGTCGGCGCCGACGTGATGGTTCGAGATGAGCAGGCCGTCCTCGCTCACGAAACTGCCCGAGCCGCCGGAATTGAAGCGGACGGAGGACTTTTGGAGGTGGTCCAGCCAGAGATTGGAGGTGTCGAAATCGTAACGCTCCTTGAGTTGCTGCCGCGGCGGTTGATTGAACAACCACATGCCTTCATCCGCCCGCGCCGCCGCCAGAGCCAACCCGGCGCCGGCCCATCCCGCCAATAGAAGCTTTTTCATATCGCTGCGGGCAGGTTGCCACGCGCCCGGAGCGCCGGCGAGAAGTAAACCGGTGGCGAACACATCAAGCTGAGGATGGGTTTGGCCGCGAAACGGCCCAAAACAATCAAACCAAACACTTGGAATGGGGGAGGGGATTGGGAGTTTCACCGCGAATGGACACGAATCCACGCGAAGGGGGAAGAATGAACGCGGAGGCGGACCGGCCGCAAGGAAACCGCCCTTGAACCAGGGCAAGGCCGGGTTTAGGGTCATCCAGCATGATTGCCGACTTGGAGGCCGCCACTTTGGCCGAATTGATCGCCGCCGCGAAGGAGGCGAGCAAGCGCGCCTATTCTCCCTACAGCCGGTTCCGCGTCGGCGCCGCGATCTTGACGGCGCAGGGTGCGATTCATTCTGGCTGCAACGTGGAAAACGCTTCCTACGGGCTGACCGTTTGCGCGGAGCGCAATGCTGTCTTTCGAGCCGTGGCCCACGGGTCGTTGAGCATCCGGGCGGTGGTGGTCTACACCCCGACCCCCACGCCGACCGCCCCCTGCGGCGCCTGCCGACAGGTGATCAATGAATTCGGCCCCGCCGCCCGGGTCCTATGCGTGTGCGACGGGCCGGACCGCCTGGACACCACCATGGCCGCACTGCTACCGGACGCTTTTGGTCCCATGAATTTGGGCCGGTAAACGCCCGCCATTTACCCAACCCAGCATGAAAATCACTTTGATCACCGGCGGCAGCCGCGGCCTGGGCCGCAGCATGGCCCGCCATTTGGCCGCCCGCGGGCACGACATTATTTTGACCTACCACCGGCGAGCCGATGAAGCCGGAACGCTGGTGGCCTAAATCGCCCAATAGGGCCGCCGCGCGGTGGTGTTGCCGCTGGATGTCGGCGTGGCGGCGAGTTTTCCCGCGTTCGTGGCGACTGTGCGGGAACAGTTGGCGGAGCATTGGCGGCGGAACGACTTCGACCACTTGGTGAACAACGCCGGAATCGGCATCCACGCGGCGTTCACCAACACCACCGAGGAGCAATTCGACCAATTGATGAACCTGCACCTCAAGGGACCTTATTTTCTTACGCAAAAGCTCCTGCCCCTGATCCGCGACGGCGGGCGCCTCGTGAATGTGTCCTCCGGGCTGGCGCGCTTCTCCCGCCCCGGTTACTCCGCCTACGCCGCCATGAAGGGCGGCGTGGAGGTGCTCACGCGCTACCTCGCCAGGGAACTCGGCCCGCGCCGTATCACCGTGAACACCCTGGCCCCCGGCGCCATCGCGACCGATTTTGGCGGCGGCCTCGTCCGCGACAACCCGCACATCAACGCACTGCTGGCGGCCGAAACCGCCCTCGGCCGCGTGGGCCTGCCCGACGACATCGGCGGCGCCTTGGCGGCGTTGTTGTCCGACGATTGCGCCTGGATCAACGGCCAACGGATCGAGGTGAGCGGGGGGATGAGTTTGTAAAGTCGGCGGGCTGGACAGGTTTCCGACAGCGGGTCCACAAGTCAGATTTCACCGGTACATTCCGTGGCGCGGGTCCATCGGCACTCCCGATGCGGGGTGTCGACTCCCGCCCACTTGCACCTCCCGCCCAATCGTGCAATCTTCGGCCCATGCGGCTTAAAGTATTGCGCTGGGCGATTAGTTTATTGGGCCTGATTTCCCTGACCACCGCGTGGCCTGCATCGGCCCATTGGGCAATGATGGAGACAGCGATAGTCCCCATTGGGCGGGTGCTGACCAACTTGGAGCAACGGCTCCGGGTCAACAGCAACGACGTGGCCACGCTCTATAATTTGGGCCGCGTTCATTCCATGGCTTTCGCCGACCCGGAGCGGGTGGAGGTCGAGGTGGCCGGGAAGCGCGGCCAAAGCCAGCCAATGGGGGAACCCTTTTTCGGCTATTTCGACACCGGCCTTCCCGATGGAGCCGGGAAAACCAACGCCCTCCAGGCAGCCACTCCGGCCGCCCGGGCACACCTGACGAATGCGGTTTTCTTCTATCAACGCGCGGCTCGGTTACTGAAACAAGGCACCAATGCCACAGCCAATCGGTGGCTGGCCTCGCCCATCCAACTCGGTTTGGCCTGGAGTTTGGACCAGGCGCATCGCCGTCCCGAAGCCATTCAGGCTTATCGCGAGGCCTTGGCAACGGCTTGGCGGGAGGAAGTGGATCATGGCCTGCCCTTGCGCGAGCAGCTAACCTGGAGCTGGGATCAACTGCGCGCCCGGCGCAACCCGTTGTCCAAACCACCTGCCTACCTTGGACCGGGGGTCGTTTTTTCCGAGGAAATCATCGACTATTTGCTCCCTTTGCTCGATCCCGTGAAGGACGCGCGGGAAATCGCGCAACTCCGCACCGACAAGGCGACCCTGCTGAGCATGGGTCGCGCCATAACGCCCATCATGGTTCCCTTGGCCCCCGACACCGCCTTTGACGCCTTAGTGAATCCCACCGCCACCGTGCCATTCGATTTGGACGGGAGCGGCTTGCTCAAGCGCTGGGGTTGGATCACACCCCGGGCGGCGTGGCTGGTCTATGATGCCGATGGGAGCGGGCAAATCACTTCCGGGCTCCAACTCTTCGGCAATGTGACCTTTTATGTTTTT
>CAIYZC010000127.1 GCA_903930565.1 uncultured Pedosphaera sp. | reverse complement strand
GCTCCGGGGTCGCAACCCTGGGCTGGATGGCGCAATCCCGTTGGGATTAGGGATGCCGGCCCCCGGGCGGGAGCCGCCAACTCGGCGGGGCCGGGTGGCGGGCTGTGATCCCTCCGGGATCGGATGGTTTTTGGGGCGGGGTTTCCCGGGGGTGTCGCTGCGCTCAACCCCCGGCTACGTGGCTGCGAACCCGCTGGGTTCGGGGATTTTTGGGCGGGGCGTCCGGAGGGGAGCGATGAAGCCGCGGCCGGTCTACAATGCCGCTGCGGTCGCCGCCAAATCGGCCAACGGAAGGGCGGTGATTTGATCGTCCAGCTCAAAGCGACGGGGGCCCGGATGCACGACGTAAAGATGGCGCAGGGCCAAATCGGCGAGGGCCACCCGCATGGATTTTGTGGTGGCGGGTTGATCGGTGAATTTGAATTCGAAGCCGAATTTGACGCCGCCCCGGACGACCAGCAAATCCAGTTCCGCGCCGCCATGGGTGCCCCAAAAATAAGCCTCCCGCTCGGCCTTCAGCCAGTGAATGGCCTGTTCCAGGGCAAAGCCCTCCCAGGAGGCGCCGAGGCGGGGGTGGGAACGAACCTCCGCAGCGGTGCGCAGCCCGAGCAAGGCGTGCAGCAGGCCCGAGTCGCGGAGGTAGAGCTTGGGCGCGCGGACGAGCCGCTTGCCCGCGCTCTCAAACCACGGTGGCAAACGACGCACCAAAAACGCCCCGGTGAGGATCGCGATGTAATGCCCGGCGGTCTTCTGGTCCAAGGAAATCGCCCGGCCCAATTCGGCCAGATTAAGGGTGCCGCCGTGCAAATGGGCCAGCATCGACCAAAACCGGCGCAATTCCTCCGGCGGCAGACGAATGCCAAAACGTGCGGCATCCCGGCTGAGAAAGGTTTCGATGAAGTCCTGGCGCCAGTGGTAGCTATCGGCTTCCGAGGCGGCCAGGAAAGAGCGCGGGAAACCACCGCGCTCCCAAAGCCGGGTCGCCTGGCCGGACCCGGCCTCGGTGAGATCAAAACCAGCCATGGGCACCAACGCGACCCGGCCGGCCAAGGATTCAGCCGCGCCTTGAATGAGATCCGGGGAGGCGCTGCCCAGGAGTAGAAAGCGGGCGGGGACGTCGGACCGGTCGGCGAGCACGCGGAGGGTGGGGAGCAAGGCGGGCATGGTCTGGACCTCGTCCAGCACCACCAATCCCCGCAAGGGGCCAAGCGTGCGCTCCGGTGCCAGGGCCAACGCCTGACGGTCCAAGGAGTTCTCGAGATCAAAGAAGTGGGCGTCCGGGCCCCCGAAAGCGCGAGCCACGGTGGTCTTGCCGCATTGGCGAGGTCCGAGCAAGGCGGCGATGGGGGAACGGCGCAAGGCATCCCGCAATTCCGCCACCACCCGGGGACGATCGATGAAATCAACCCACATCCTTGAAGTATAGGAATCAGATTCCACATTTGCAAGGAAGTCTTCATGCGCTTGGGCGCAAAGCCAGGATTGAGGGCAAGGCGGATGCAAGTTTGCGGCGGGGAGGGTTGAAGTCGGGGTGGTGCGGGACGGAAGCGGCAACCGGCGGGAAGCCGGCGCTCCCAGGCGGGGGGCGAAGGCGGAGCTCCGGCGCAGGCTTGAGTTTGGGGGAGGGACCTGCGAGGGTGGGGCTTTATGAGCGAAACCGCCTGCCCGATGTGTGAGATGACCGAGGTTTTGGTGTTCCCGGACCACTGGGAATGCAGCACGTGCGGTCATGAGTGGGAGCGCGCCGCGGAAGCGGAGGCGCCCGCGGCGGCCCGCGTGGTCAAGGATGCCCACGGCACGGTGCTGGCCGACGGGGATGTGGTGATGCTCATCAAGGACCTGCCATTGAAAGGCTCCTCCCAAGGGCTGAAGATCGGCACTAAATCCAAACCCATCCGCCTCGTGGACGGGGATCACGAAATCTCCTGCAAGATGGACGGCATGGCGATCGGATTGAAGGCGTGCTTTGTGAAGAAGGCTTGAGGCGCAGGCGGGCCGGGCGCAGCCGGTTTTGCTTTCCGGGCCTTTGGCCGCAAGGCGGCCCCGCAACGGCCAACCCCTCCGTGGTTGGCGATGCACGCTTTTAGCGGGTCGAAGGGGATCGGCGGATTCGGAACCTCCCCCGCCACCTCCGGGGCGGTGAGGCAAGAACAAAGGACCCGGCGTGGTACGCCGGGCTGGTTTCCGCAAACCCTCCGGTTTAAGAAAAAGAGAGCCCTCCGGCGGGGCAACGCCAATTTGCCCGGCCGGCGCAACCGTTGCGGATGCTTTTTGGGCGCGCGGTGCCGGGCCGGGTTAGTTTTGCTCACGCTTCGTCACCGGATTTTTCCAGAGCCGACAGTTGCCTCCCCGGCGCGGCGGGGGTAAAACAAAAGAGTAAAAATCAAGGTTCGGTGGGGGAACGGACCGGAAATGGTCCCGGTTCGCCGCCCGCCGGACCGGGGATAAACGGGTCGTCCTTTAAAAAAAGCCATGTTTATGATCACACAGGACAAGATCAGCACCAGCACGCCCATGGGCGCAAACCTGGTCACCACGCCGGTGGCCGGGGCGACGTTTCGAGTCTGGGCACCGGGGGCGGCGGCCGTTTATTTGAACGGCACTTTCAACGGGAGCGATCAGTGGACCCAGGACACTGACCCCAACCAAGCGCTGGCCCGGATCGGGGGTTCGGATTGGTGGGGCGGGTTCCTGGCGGGGGCGGCGGAGGGGGACACTTACAAATTTTTCGTAGTGGGCACGGGCACCCGGGGTTACAAGCGGGATCCCTACGGCCGGGAGCGACAGGCGAACGGCAACAGTGTGATTAAGGACCCGGCGGCGTACAAGTGGCATGACGCAGGATTTCGCGCGCCGGCGTTCAACGACCTGATCATCTACCAATTGCACGTCGGCACGTTCTACCGCCGCAACGGGACCGGGGACGGAACATTCTGGGATGTGCTGGAGAAGCTGCCGTACCTGCAGGCGCTGGGGGTGAACGCGGTGCAACTGCTGCCCGTGATCGAATTTGAGACCGACAACAGCATGGGTTACAACGGGTCGGATTACTTCGCCCCGGAGTGGCGCTACGGCACGACGGATCCGGCTTCCCTGACGGCCTATCTGGCCACGGTGAACGGACTGCTGACCGCGAAAGGGTTCGCGCCGGTGACGGCGGAGGCGATCAGCGGGCCGGTCAACGCGTTGAAGGCGCTGATTGATTTGTGCCATGTTTACGGCCTCGCGGTGATGTTCGACGTGGTGTTCAATCACGCGGGCGGGTTTGACGGCGATGACGAGTCGATTTTCTTCTGGGACCGCCAGCCCCCCGGGGACAATAACCGCAGCCTCTATTTCATCGCCACGGACAATATGCCGTCAGGAGGGCTGCCCTTCGCGTTGTGGAAAGAACCGGTGCGGCAATTCCTGATCGACAAAGCCGCGTATTGGGCCGGGGATTACCATGCGGATGGGTTCCGATACGACGAAATCAGCTTGTTGATGGCCAAGAACGCGGAACATGGCTGGGGCTTCTGCCAGGCGGTCACCGGCACCGTCCGGTACGAGCATCCCCAAGTGTTCCATAACGCGGAGTTTTGGCCGGTGAACGCCGCCATCGTCACGCCGGCGGCGGCGGGGGGCGCGGGGTTTGACGGCATGCAGAACGACGGTCTGCGCCTGGCCGTGCGCGGGGCGTTGGGACAGACCACGGCCGGGGCCGGCGCCCCGGTGGATCTCAGCGGTGTGGCGCAGCAGCTTTGGGTGCCGGGTTTACCCGCCCGTTGGAAAGCGGTGCAGTGCCTGGAAAACCACGATGTGGTCTACCGGGGCCGGGATCCCCGCATCCCCACCCTGGCGGATGCCAACGATCCTTGGTCCTGGTACGGCCGCAGCCGCTCGCGGGTGGCGCTCGGCTGGTTGATGACCGCCCCGGGGATCCCCCACATTTTCATGGGCCAGGAGTTTCTTGAGACGAAGCCGTGGAGCGATGATCCCAACGGGCCGCTGCACATTTACTGGGACGGTCTGGCGCGAGGGTTGAAACCGATGACCGACTTTCTGCGGTTCACCCAGGATTTGATCTGGTTCCGGCGGAATCAACCCGCGTTGCGCTCCGAGTCGATCAATGTGTTTCATTGCCCCGCGGGCAACCGGGTGCTGGCCTTTCACCGCTGGGTGGAGGGCGAAGGCCGCGACTTGGTCATCGTGGCGAGTCTCGCCGAAAGCACTTACTACAACTACCGGCTGGGTTTCCCCGGCGGCGGCCGGTGGGCGGAGCTCTTCAACAGCGACATGTACGACAACTGGGTCAATCCGGCGACGGCCGGCAACGGCGGCCAAGTATGGGCCGACGCCAATCCCGCGGATGGCTTGGGCTATGGCGCCACGCTCACGATTCCCGCCAACGGTTTGCTGATCTTCGGGCGGTAGGCAAAGCAGGCGCCGGTGGGCGGGAGGGAGCGCGCACCGGCTCAGAGGTTGGCGAGCAGGATTTCGAGGTGGTGGCGGACGACGGGGACGGAGAGGGCGGAGAGGCCTTGGGCGCCGCGGAGGAGGGTGAGTTGGCGGGCGCGGGGGCGCCAGACGTGCTCGACGGTGTCCCCCCAGAGGAGGAGCAGCGGGAGATCGACGGCGGCGGCGAGATGGGAGATGCCGGAATCGTGCCCGATGAAGGCGCGGCAGGAGGCAAGCCAGGCGGCCACTTCGGGCAGGGGGACATTCTGCAACTGGCGACGGCGGATGGGCGGGAGGACACGCTCCAGCCGGGCGAGGCGGTCCCGGTCGGCTTCCCCACCGACGAGGAGGAAGTTGAGATGGGTGTCGGCCACCAACTGGCGCAACAATTCCGCCCAATGCTCCAAGGGCCAGTTTTTGCGCTCACTACCGCTGCCGGGGTGCACGGCCAACCAGCGGCCCGTGGTGAGCGATTCGCTGAAGGAAGGCGTCACCGGCACCTTGGGCACGAGGGGCGCGTCGAAGATGGCCAACTGCTGCAGCGGTTGGAGAAAGGTTTCGGTGGCGTGGAGGGCGCCCCGTTCGTCGGGACGGTGCGGCCCGGCGAGGAACTGGGCGGGGGTGCAGCGGGCGACGTTGGTCTGAAAAATCCGGTCGGGATCGTAGAGGAAGGAGATGATGAGGTGGAACCCGGCGAAGTACTCGGCGAGCGCGGGGGCAAGGGCGCCGCCCTTGGCAAAGAATCCGGCGAGCTCGCGGGCTTCGATGGATTGCACCCGGTCGGCGGCCTCGCCCAGGAGCGCCAGGTTGGCGATGTGGGGGTAGCCGAGCACTTCGAGGCGGGTGCCGGGAAACTGGGCGCGCAAGGCGGCCAGCACGGGGAGGGTGAGGATGAAGTCGCCGATGGCGCCGCCCCGGATCACCAGAATTTTGCCCCGGTGAGCAGTCATGCGCGACTTTCCTGACGACGCACCGCGGCCGTCAGGCCGGGCGGAACGCGGTCAAACCCAGCACGAGGATGAGGAGCGCGAGGGCCAAGCCGGCGGCGTTCACGACGCGCGTCCGGCCAGGGCTGGCGGTGGCCCAGTTGAGGAGGTCGCGCAAATGCCAGGGATAGACGGTCAACCACATGCCGGAGACGACGAAAACATAGGCGAGGCTGACGATGACCAAGCGCCAGTCGGTCTCGGCCCAGCGGGCGGTGTCGGCCATGAGTTTGCCGAGCAGGAGCAGGACCACGGCCAGGCCACGGACCGCGAGGTAATCTTGAAGGTAGAAGCAGGCCCCCACCCCGACGGCGCCGAAGCCGGCCATCATGTAGGGCTTCATGGAAGCGAAATCCGCGATGGCTTCGAGGCTGAAATAGTAAAGGAACCAAGCGGTGCCGAGCAACATGAGGACGACGCCGACGGGCAGGTTGCGGGCAAACGCGCGGGCGCCCGCCGTGAACTGCGCCGGGCGGGTGAGGCCAAAAACGGGCGGGGCGCCGAGCAGGACGCCCAGGGCCACCGACAAGGTTGCAAGACTCAAGTTCATAATGCCAAAGTTCAACCCCCGCAGCCGCAAGCACCAGCGGGGGCAGGGAAAGCTACCGGAAAACCGGCTTCAATCCAGCGCAATAATCGCGGGGTCGCCATAAAGGGTGAAGGAGCCGGCCCGGGTCACCCGCACGTCCATCAACTGGCCAAGGTGGCGGGGGGAGCCGTCGAACACCACGATCTTGTTGCAAGGGGTGCGCCCCATGAGGCGGGCGGCGTTCTTGCGGCTGGGGCCCTCGACCAAAATGCTGGTTTGCCGGCCGACGAAGCGTTGGTAATGGCGGTCCCCAATCTCATTGATCAGGGCGAGGAGGCGGGCGTTGCGCTCCTCCTTGACCTCCCGGGGCAGTTGGTCCGGCAGGTCGGCGGCGGGGGTGTCGCGGCGCGGGGAGTATTTGAAAATGTACGCGTTGTCGAACTCCACTTCCCGCGCGAGGGAGAGGGTGTCGGCAAAGTCCGCTTCGGTTTCCCCGGGAAAACCGACGATGATGTCGGTAGTGAGGCCCATGTCCGGCCGCACACGGCGGAGTTTTTCGACGATGCCCAGGTACCGCTCGCGGGTGTAGCCGCGGTGCATGAGCTTGAGGAGGCGGTCGCTGCCGCTTTGCAGGGGGATGTGGGCGCTGGGCACCAGCTTGGGCAGGCGGCCGTAGGCCTCCACGAGGTCGTCGCCGTAGCCCTTGGGATGCGGCGAGGTGAAGCGGATGCGCTCCAACCCGGGCAATTCATGCACGGCGTCGAGCAACTGAACGAACCCGGACCGGCCTTCGCGGGCGGGCAGCTCGCGCTTGCCGTAACTGGTGACAATCTGGCCCAGCAAGGTGATTTCCCGCACGCCGCGGTCGATCAATTCCCGGCATTCCGCGAGGATGTCCGGGATGGTGCGGCTGCGCTCCTCCCCGCGGGTGAACGGGACGATGCAGAAGGTGCAGTGCTGGTTGCAGCCCTGCATGATACTGACAAAAGCGCTGACGGATTTGGCGGCGGTGTTGCCCGCGGCGAGGTGCTCGCGGATGGTCGCCTCACTGCCGGGCTCGGTGCCGACATCCACCACGGATTCGCGGCGGCCGGCGAGGAGGTCGTCCAGGTATTCGGCGGCGCGGTGGAATTTTTGGGTGCCGAGGACCAGGTCGACGTCGGGCAATTGATCGATCAATTGGCGGCCCCGGCTCTGGGCCATGCAACCGAGGAAGCCCAGCACGACGCCCGGACGGGCACGGCGGGTTTCCGCGACGATGTTTTGCATCTTGCCGATGGCCTTTTGCTCGGCGGCATCGCGGACGCTGCAGGTGTTGAGGAGAATGACGTCCGCGCCGGCTTCGGCGGGGGCCAGCGTGTAACCTTTGGCCAGCAACTGCGCGGCGACGGCCTCGGAGTCCCGCTCATTCATCTGGCAACCGTAGGTCTTGATGTAAACGCTGGGCATAATGGAACAACCGATGGCGGGCGGCGGCCGCCCGCGAACTCAGAGCGCGGCCAAGACCTCGGCGGCGTGCTCGGTGGGTTTGACCTCCGGCCAGATTTGTTTGATTTTGCCGTCCGGGCCGATGAGGAAGGTGACGCGGTGGTTGCCCAGATACTTGCGGCCCATGAAGGACTTTTCGCCCCAGACGCCATAGGCGGTGGCGATGGCCTTGTCGGCATCCGCCAACAGGTTGAAGGGGAGTTCGAGTTTGGCCACAAACTGGTCGTGGCTTTTGACGGGATCCGGGCTGACCCCGAGGATGACGGCGCCCTTTTGCTGGAACTGGGCGAAGCCGTCGCGGAAGGCGCAGGCCTCCTTGGTGCAGCCGGGGGTGTCGTCCTTGGGATAAAAATAAAGGATCACGTTGCGACCCAAGTAGTCCGCCAAGGAAACGCGGCCGCCGCCATTGGTGGCGGCCGAGAAAGCCGGGGCGGGATCGCCCACCCGCAATTTCAATTCAATAACTTTCGCCATAATCAAGCGCCCGCCAGTTTGCGCGAAGGCGGGACGGAGGAAAAGCCGGAACTGCAAGGGCACCGCCGCACGGACCGGAGTCCGGGCGGCGGCGGCACCCGCCGAAGGGCCTATTTACCGCAGCACTGTTTGTACTTCTTGCCGCTGCGGCAGGGGCAGGGATCGTTGCGACCGACCTTGGGCCCGAGGCGCGCCGGGGGCGGCTTGGGCTGGGTGCGGGCTTTCTCGATGGCGGCGGTGGCCTCGGTGACCATCTCGCTCCCGCCCGCGGCGGCGGCGGCGGCGGCGATCTGATTGGGGGCGTCGGCGGTGGCGGTGGCGGCGGAGCTCTGGTGGAGCGTGCGCTGGGGAACGTTCTGCAGGAACATCTGGAACGCGGACATGCTGGAAGCGCTCAGGAAGATGTTGCGGCAGATCTCGCTCTTGATGTTGAGCATCAACTCTTCGAAGATTTTGAACGCCTCGGCCTTGTATTCGATGAGGGGATCGCGCTGGCCGTGGGCGCGGAGGCCGATGCTGTAGCGGAGACTGTCCATCTCGTACAAATGCTCCTGCCAGAGGCGGTCGATGCCCGAGAGGATGGTGTAGCGCTCGATCGAACGGAGGGCTTCCGGACGTTCGAAACTGACCTTGAGTTCGTAGGCCTGGCGGACGGCGTCGGAGATGAAATTGCAGACGCTGAACTGGGCCGGACTGAGCTCGCCGAAGAGCGAGCCCGGGACGGGCTCCTCGCGGCCGGCTTTGGCGGCCTTGATGATTTCCTCCTCGGGCACGCCGAGGGGGAAGTTGAGGTTCACCCAGTCGGCGAAGGGGCGCAGATTCCACTCGGCGGGCTCCTGATCGGCGGCGGTGAACTGCTCGAGCTTCTGGACGACGACTTCCTCCATGATGTCCATGAGGCGGTCGCGCACGTCCTCGGCGCTGATGATCTCATTGCGGAAGCCGTAGACGACCCCACGCTGTTTGTTCATCACGTCGTCGTATTCGAGCGTGCGTTTGCGGATTTGGAAGTTGTGGCCTTCGACCCGCTTCTGGGCGGTCTCGATGGAGCGGTTGAGGAGCGGGTGCTCCAGCTCCTGGCCTTCCTCCAAGCCCATCTTTTCCATGTACTTGACGATGCGCTCGGAACCGAACAAGCGCATGAGATCATCTTCCAAGGAGATAAAGAAATGCGAGGAGCCGGGATCGCCCTGGCGCGCGCAACGGCCGCGCAACTGGCGGTCGATGCGGCGGGATTCGTGACGCTCGGTGCCAACGACGTGCAGGCCGCCCAAGTCGGCGACGCCGGGGCCGAGTTTGATGTCGGTGCCGCGGCCGGCCATGTTGGTGGCGATGGTCACGCCGCCGCGCTGACCGGCGCGGGAGACGATTTCGGCTTCCTGTTGGTGGAATTTGGCGTTGAGCACGGAATGCACAATCCCCGCCTTGGTCAACATGCGGGAGAGGAGTTCGCTCACTTCAACCGAGATGGTGCCGACGAGGATCGGACGCCCCTGGGCGTGGATGGCCTGAATTTCCTTGATCGCGGCCGAATACTTTTCGCGGCGGGTCTTGTAGACCGAATCGTTGGCGTCCTTGCGGGAAACCGGGCGGTTGGTGGGAATGACGCCGACCCCCAGGTGGTAAATATCGAAGAACTCACCGGCCTCGGTCTCGGCCGTACCGGTCATGCCGGCCAGCTTGTGATAAAGGCGGAAATAGTTCTGAATGGTGATGGTCGCGAGGGTCTGCGTTTCGCGCTCGATTTCGACGCCTTCCTTGGCTTCCACGGCCTGGTGCAGGCCGTCGCTCCACCGGCGGCCGGTCATCAAGCGGCCGGTGTTCTCATCGACGATGATCACCTTGTTGTCCTGCACGACGTATTGCACGTCGCGGACATAAAGGCTGTACGCCTTGAGCAACTGGGCGATGGAATGGATGCGGTTGGCCTTGCGCTCGTAATCCTGCTGGAGCTTGGCCTTGGCTTCGAGCCGTTTGCGGGGGTCGGTCTCCGCGCCGTTGTCGATCTCGTGCAACGCCGTGCCCAAGTCGGGGAGCATGAAGGCATCCGGATCCTCGGGGCTGAGGAAATCGCGGCCTTTTTCCGTGAGGTCGGCCTCGTGGCTTTTCTCGTCGATGGCGAAGAACAACTCCTCTTTCTGCGCGTACAAATCCTTCTTGGTCTGATCGGCGTGCAGTTCCAACTCGGCCTTGTTCATGAGGCGGAGGTTCGCGGGATCCTCCAGGACCTTGAGCAAATCCTCGGAGGTGGGCCGCCCGATCTTGACGCGGTAGAGCAACAGACCGATTTCCCGTTCCAGGGCCTCAACCCCGCCGGGGGGGTTCGAGCCGTCGGTCGGGCGCAATTTGCGCATCAGACCTTCGGCCTCGTTGAGGAAGCGATGGCAGAGCTGGTGTTGCGCGCCAACGATGGCTTCCACGGCCGGTTTGAACTGGCCGTATTGGTTGTCCACGTTGATGACCGCGGGACCGCTGATAATGAGCGGGGTGCGCGCCTCGTCGATGAGGATGGAGTCCACTTCGTCCACGATGGCGAAGTAGTGGCCGCGCTGGACCTGGTCCTCCTTGCGCATGGCCATGCCATTGTCGCGCAGGTAATCGAAGCCGAACTCGGCGTTGGTGCCGTAGGTGATGTCGCAGGCGTACTGCGCGCGGCGCTCGGCGGGGGACTGGTCGTGGAGG
>CAIYZC010000126.1 GCA_903930565.1 uncultured Pedosphaera sp. | reverse complement strand
TGAGCTTCCCGTCATCCTGCAGCATGAGGACCGCGGTGGCCGTAACCGGCTTGCTCATCGAGGCGATCCAAAACCGGGTGTCCGGCGTCATCGGCCGCCGCGCGGCCACATCCGCCAACCCGGTCACGCCCAGATGCACCACGCCTTCGCGGGTGGCGACCAGGGTGACCGCCCCCGCGATTTCCTCCCCCGCCACCAACTTTTCCATGGCCGCGCCCACGCCGGGCAATTCCGCGGCGGGTAGGCGGGCAACCAAGAGCCAGGCAAAGATCGCCGTCCAGACCCCGGCCGGGGCCAAAAAAGAATGCTTCATGGGGGCCACCATCCCCGGCCGACGGGCCCAAAGCAACGCTTTTTCACCCAAAGTTTCACCGGCCCAAGCCCCCCTATCCCCCGTCCGGCCGGGGGCCGCGGCATTTGCCACCCATTTGTAACCTGACCGCAATGTGGCTGTGACGTTCCCCGGGCATGGTCCGACCACTCGGGACCACCCCAAACACAACCCGGAAATTTACGATATGAACACTGCCCTCAAAAGCCTGACCCTCGGCGCCGCCCTGCTGGCGGTCGCCGCGCCCAGCCAGGCGCAAACCATCATCAGCCAGTGGACGTTTGACAACCTCGCGGTCGGGGTCAACGCCAGCCCCGCCCCTGCCACCGGAACCGGCAGCGCCCAGACCTTGGGCTTGTCGGCCAACAGTCCCGACGTGCTCGCGGACTCCGGTAGTTCCACGGGTGCGGCCGGGCCGAACGCCTGGCGGTTGCGCGGCTCCTCCAGCGTGAACGGTTGGACCTCCACGGCGGCCATCGGCGCCCAGGGCGCGGAATTTGACGCCAGCACCGCGGGCTTCAGCAATGTCAGCCTGACTTTTGACCTCCACACCACCACGCAATCCGAGGCGAACCTGCAGGTCGAGTACACCACCGACGGCACCCACTGGCTGAACACGAGCCTGACGTTCGCCGGTACCGGTGCGTCCGTCCTGGTCAACTCCAGCAGCGCCCTCACCGTGCAGGGCACTTACCTTCAATTCCAAACTCCGGCGTCGCCCTGGTACAACGGCATCACTGCGAACATCACCGACACCGCCGCGAACAACAACGCAAGCTTTGGCGTGCGCATCGTCAACGCCTCGACCGGCACGGACAACATCAACCAATCCGGCACGGCGTACAACAACACCTCCGGCAACTGGCGCCTGGACAACGTGACCATCAGCGCGACGCCCACGCCCGAACCCTCCACTTGGGCCCTGTTCGGCCTCGGCTTTGCCGGCTTGCTGTGGCAGATCCGCCGGCGCCGCGTCCATTCCTGACCCAGCGCGCTTCCCGCGCGCCAACGCCCTGTTGGCGCGCTTTTTTGTACCCGCCAATTACCGGGCGACCCCGCGCCGATGCGTGATACTGGCAGGGGGCCGTAAAAATACCCTTAAGGCCCTACTGGTGACCGCCGTAGGCGCCAACTATTTGACCCCGGCGAATTCCGTCCTCCGCGGCCCGCCGGGCGGAACCGGTGCCCGGCGTTGGCCGCGAAAGCGGGACAAGGTATGCCACACCACTGGGCTGGTCGGTTCCCGGGCGGGGGCCGTGGGGCAGCGTTGTGGAGTGCGGAAGGAAGTTCCGCTGTCGCGCGAAAGAGGAGGAGACAACAACCCAGGCGCCCGGAGCGGAAGCGGCGCAGCCAGTGGCGAGTCCGAAAATCCACGGTTCACCCGCGGCCGGGGCGGTGGGAAGATGGGGGGACCGGGTCCCTGCGTAGCCCCCGGGAGCGGCGTCTTCGCATTCCTCACCGCCGCACTCCACAACCCTCAGGGTCCTCCGCTTCCCGTTGGTCCGGGTGCACGCCTCGCGGTTACGGCGGCGGGTTGGCATGCTCCATGAATCGGCGCTCTCCCCGCCCGCAGGTTCCGATTGACAACCTCCATCCCCTCGAACATTAATCGAACCGGTCGAAGCGCTTTTCCAGCCATGAAAACACCTTTTCAGCTCCATCGGCGAACGGTCCACAGCAACCTGGGTTTCACCCTCATTGAACTTCTGGTCGTCATCGCCATCATTGCCATTTTGGCCGGCTTGCTCCTGCCGGCTTTGAGCGGCGCCAAGCTGAAGACCATCCAGATCGAGTGTGTGAACAACAACCGGCAGATTTGCATGGGCTGGCTCATGTACGCCGACGACAACAACAACAATCTGGCCACCACCTTTCAATGGGTTCCCGGCAATTTGGATTTCAACGCCAACAACCCGGACAACACGAACCTCGACAACCTGATTGGCAAATCCTCCCAACTGGGACCGTACTTGAAGAATCCCGCGATCTACAAATGCCCTTCGGACCGCAGCATGGTTTTGGAAGGAACGGTCAAACTGCCGCGCTGCCGTTCCATTTCCATGAACCAAGCCGTGTGCCGCCCCGACAACCAGGGCTGGACCGAAAGCCCGCCCTGGAACATTTTCTCCAAATCGACGGAGATCAAAAACCCCACGCCCGTCAATCTCTGGGTGTTTATCGACGAAAACCCCGACAGCATCAACGACGGCGCGTTCGCGGTGGACATGGATGCCGGTTACACGGGCGTGGCGGCGGCGTTCGTGGACGGTCCCACGCTGCTCCACCTGGGCGGTTGCGGGTTCGGCTTTGCCGATGGCCATGCCGAAGTGCACAAGTGGCGGGATCCCCGCACCCTCGGCCCCACGTTCCAAACCCATTACCGTAATGATTACGCCGGTAACGACTTCATGATGCCGAACAACCAGGATGTCGCCTGGATTCAATCGCACACTTCGGCCCGCAAGCAATAACCGGCGGGCGGCCCCACCCGAGCCCCGATTACGACCTGGAGGGCTGGCGGCCAGGCCGCAACGACTGACGGGCGCCATCAACCGGGAACAGCGCTCCGCCGCCGGACCGGGCGCCGCCATACCATGGTGATGTTGACGGGCTCGTTTGTCGGTCCGACCCCGCCTTTCCGACCG
This sequence comes from uncultured Pedosphaera sp., assembly GCA_903930565.1. Classification (GTDB taxonomy): domain Bacteria; phylum Verrucomicrobiota; class Verrucomicrobiia; order Limisphaerales; family Pedosphaeraceae; genus CAIXFN01. Next base: position 479 of record CAIYZC010000126.1, on the reverse strand, counting down.
TCCCCCACCCCGGCGCGATCCGGACTTGGAATCAAGCTCCCGGCACACCCGTACCCACACCGCACACCAGACCGGTGAGATTGCCGGCTTGGCCAACCGGTCCATTTCAATGCCAATGCGGTGACCAGAGCCCGCCATCCCCCACGCGTCGTTTTCGGCCGTAACTTGGCCGCCGGCGTACGAGCCGGGCCACCCGGAGGGTGATCGGAGACCGGCCCGGAGGCCGACGAAGGGACGCGCATCCTGATGGGATCGCGCCGGCGCCGGGCTCACCCGGTGGAGGTCGGTTTGCGGAACGGTTCATTCGCCCAACTGCCGGGGAACGCCCACCGCCGAGCGCAGGCAAGCCAAGCTTGGAACAAGGAAGTGCAAAATGCGGTGAGCCGGGCCGCGCCAAGGAATGGATGCTGAACCTGCTGATGGCAAGCGAATGATTTCCAATGCAACAACGATAGCGGTCGCGGCGGCGCCGCGGGCGG
>CAIYZC010000125.1 GCA_903930565.1 uncultured Pedosphaera sp. | reverse complement strand
GGTTGGCAGACTGGCGCGTTCGTCTATCAGTTAGGACGCGGCCCTCTCAAGGCTGAAAGACGGGTGCGATTCCCGTACGCGCTACCAACGTTTTTTCCCCGGGCATCCCGCCCGCCCTGCTTCATGCCCCGCGGCCGCCGGCCACAACCCGCTTGCCATTAGGCAGGCGGGGCCTTAGATTACCGGCCATGGAATCATCGAATCCGTTATTGAATCGCAGTTGGGACCGCGAACGCTCCGGCGAAGAATCGCGGGCCATGACTTTTCCCGGGATGGTCAACAAGACCGGCATCCTGTTGCTGCTGTGCTTCGGCTCGGCCGTGTTTTCTTGGTCGCAGCCCGAGTTCCAGACCTTGTTCCTGTTTGGCGGCATGATCGGCGCCTTGATTGCCTGCCTCGTGGGCACGTTCGTCCCCACCACCACCCCGTTCACCGCCCCGGCTTACGCGCTCCTCAAGGGCCTTTGCATCGGCGCCGTCTCGCAGATCTTTAACGCCCGCTATCCCGGCATCGCACTCAACGCGTTGTTGCTGACTTTCGCCGTGCTCGCCGTGATGTTGACCCTCTACACCAAGCGGATCATCCGCGTGAATGACCGGCTCACCCAGATCATCATCTTCTCCACGATCGCCATCGGGGTGCTTTATTTGGTGGACGCCCTGCTCCACATTTTTGGCGTGCGGGTCCCGTTTATCCATGATTCGGGCATCTTCGGGGTCGTGTTCAGTTTGGTGGTGGTGGGCGTCGCGTCCTTCAACCTGCTGCTGGATTTTGACCTGATCGAGCACAGCATCCGCCAACGCGCCCCCGCCTACATGGAATGGTACTGCGGCATGGCCCTGTTGATCACCCTGGTCTGGCTCTATTTGGAAATCCTCCGCCTCCTCTCCAAGCTGAACCGGCGCTAAGCCGTCCGGCACCGGTCCTTTCGACCACGGCCGCGTTTCCTCCGGGGAACGCGGCCGTCGCCATTTTGGGGCGGCAGCGCAACGTTGCCTTGCCGGGTTCGGCCGGTTAGGCTGGGCGGCACAATTACGGACCAACTATGAAACCAAGCATGCGGGTGGGAATTATTGGCGGCGGCCTGATGGGCCGGGAGGCGGCGAGCGCGTTCGGCCGCTGGTTTGTGCTGGAGGATTCCCCGGTGCGGGCGGAGTTGGTGGCGGTGTGCGACCTGCAGGACAAGCTGCTCGACTGGTTCCGTCAGGTGCCCACCGTGCGACTCGTCACGAAGGATCATCACGAGCTGCTGCGTTCGCCCGACGTGGATGTGGTGTATGTGGCGGTGCCGCACAACCTGCACGAGCAAATCTATCTGGATGTCCTCCGCGCGGGCAAAGATCTGTTGGCCGAGAAACCGTTTGGCATCGACCTCGCCGCCGCTCGGACCATTGCCGCCGAAGTGGAACGTACCGGCCGGTTTGTTCGATGCAGCTCCGAATTTCCTTTCCTGCCCGGCGCGCAGCGCGTGATGCAGGCGGTCCAAGCCGGGCGGCTGGGGCGGTTGCTGGAAATCCGCTCCGGCTTCTGGCACGCCAGCGATTTGGACCCCAATAAGCCGGTGAATTGGAAACGCCAGAACCGCACCAATGGCGAGATCGGCGTCATGGGGGACTTGGGCATGCACGTGGTTCATGTGCCCTTTCGGCTGGGCTGGCGGCCGAAGCGGGTGTACGCCCAATTGCAAAAGATTTACACCCAACGGCCCGACGGCCGCGGCGGCTTCGCCCCGTGCGACACGTGGGACAACGCGATGCTCCACACCGAGGTGGAGGTGGCCGGCGCCGAGGTTCCGATGCGCTTGGAGATGAAACGCCTCGCGCCCGGGGAAATGAACACGTGGTTTCTGGAGGTGCTCGGCACGGACGGTGGCGTGCGGTTCAGCACGAAGGATCCCAAGACATTGTGGGTCTTCGAACGCGCCAAGGAACAAATCTGGCAGCGCATCGATATCGGTTACCAAACCCCGTTCCCGACGATCACGGGCGGGATTTTTGAAGTGGGCTTCCCCGACTGCTTTCTCCAGATGTGGGCCGGCTTCGCCGCGGAACGCGCGGGCGCCTTGGGCGGGCGGTTTGGTTGCGCCACGCCGGCGGAAGCCGTCGCGAGCCATGAGCTCTTCGGCGCGGCCCTCCGCAGCCATCAAGACAAAGCGGTGGTCAGTCTGCCGCCGGGCTGAGTCCCGCCGCGGCGAGCCGCTCGCGGCAACGCAACAGGAAAGTGGCCTCGCCGTGGTTCAACGGGCGGCCGCGCCAATGCAGGCAGCCCCAGGTCTGCACGGGCGGCCGACGACCCAGGGCAAAGGCCGTCAGCTCTCCGGAACGCGTTTCCGCCCGCACCACCCAGGCGGGGAGTACGGCCATGCTGGGCGACTGGCGAAGGAAATCTTTGACCAAGGTGACGCTGTCCAACTCCACGAGGGGGTTGAGCACCACGCCGTCCTTGCCCAAGTACTCTTCCAACCGCCGCCGTTGGGGCGGGCAGAGGCGCGGCAAAAGGCACGGCTGCCGGCCCAATTCCTCCCGTGGGATCTGGGTGCGGCCGGCCCAGGGGTGGCCCGGGCCCACCACAAATTGGGAGACCTCGCTGAACAAGGGGAGAAAGTCAAACCGGTCGTCCGCGTAGGATTTTTCGGCCAGCACAAGATCCGCGCGATTGGTCTCCAACAGAGTGCGGGCTTCCGCCCCGCCCAGCCATTCCACGCCCAAGAGCAGGCGGGGAAATTCCTGGTGGAATTGGATGAGGGCGGCCCCGAGGAACAACGGCTCCAATGCGGCCTCCGCCCCGAGCCGCAAGCGGTGGCATCCCCATTTGTTCAAACCCTCCAAGGTGAGCCGCGCCTGGCGCATCTCTTCCAACACCTGCCGGGCGTGCTGCAGCAGGGCTTCCCCCGCTTCCGTGAGCGCCACGGTTTTGCCCATCTTGCTCAAAAGACGACAGCCCGCGTTGGTTTCCAACGCCCGCATGGAGTGGCTGATCGCCGAGTGGGTCACGAACAACTGGCGCGCGGTTTCCGTGTAGCTCCCCGTCTTGGCGAGCGTGACAAACGCCTGCAATTGCCTGCTGTCCAAGGGTTCCGACATCAATGACCCGCCTCCCGGAACCGGGGCGTGCGGCCCGCGCGGGCGCGACCCACCCGACCGTCGCCGCCCGACGGCGGCGGTTGGCGGGCAGGTTGGCAATCCCGTGGACGCATCATTTTGCCAGCAAGCAGTTTGCGCGCCAACCAATGGCCCCGAAGGTGATGCGGGGACGGGATGGATCGCCTCAGCCGGGCGCGGCCGTCGGCTGGCGGCACCGCTCCCAATCCAAGCCGAAGCGGGCGAGGTATTTGCGGAGACGGTCGGCGTCGTTCGGGGTTTTGCGGCGCGTGCGCGTGGCGGCGAAGAGGCGGCGGCCCGCCGCGGACAAGCTCGACGATTCCCGGCAGACGCGCAGCACACACGCCAATTGCGCCTGGTCGAAGAGGTCCAATTCGGCGGGGAGGCCGGGGGCCCTGGCGGGGGCGTCCGCCACGGCCGGCAGCGGCGCCGGGACGGACGGCGTGGCGGGCGGGGCCGGTTCGGCCCAACCCGCTTGGAGGCGCTCGATTTCGGCGCGCAGGAGCGCCGCCGTGACGCGGCCGCCCGGGGCCAGGGTGCCGAGGCGGATCACGCAGGCGTTCAAATCGCGGAAATTGGCCGTCCAACGGGCGGCGGGGGCGGTGGCAAAGTGGACGAACTCGGCCCGGACTTCCGCCGGCAGGCTCAGGCGCAGGTTGCGGCGGCGGGCGAATTGCTCCAATTCGTAGTCCAGATTGGGTTCGATATCCTCCGGGCGTTCCCGCAGGCCCGGCAAGGCAAAGGACCACAAATTGATCCGCGCCAGGAGATCCTCGCGGAAGCGACCGGCCCGCACCGCCGCCGGCAGATCGCGGTTGGTGCCCGCGATAAGTTGGAAATCGCTGGCGACTTCCGCATCGCCGCCGAACGGCAGAAAACGTTTGTCTTCCAGCGCCCGCAGGAGCAGGGCTTGTTCGTCCAAACCCAGTTCGCCGATTTCATCGAGAAACAAGAGCCCGCCATCCGCGGCGCGGAGGAGACCGGGGCGGTCCTTGGCGGCGCCGGTGAAGGCGCCTTTCACGTGGCCGAAGAGGGCGGAGAGAGCGCCATCGCCGCACAAGGTGGCGCAGTTCACCGCCACGAAGGCGCCGCTGAGCTGATGCCGGCGCTTCTTGAGTTCGTAGATGCGTTGCGCCAGTTGGGACTTGCCCGCCCCGGTGGGGCCGCTGAGCAGCAGGGGTTCGCGGGCATGGATGGCCACGTGTTCAATGCGTTCGATCAGCTCATTGAACCGGGCGTTGCGGGTGGCGATGCCGGACTTGAGGAAGGATTGGGCCTCCCGCTGCTCGGTCCCGAACCGGGCTGCCAATTGGTCGTACTGGGAGAGATCGAGGTCAATGATGGTGTAACGGCCTTCGGGGCTTTTGCGTCCGCCGGGACCGGACATGGGCGAGGATTGCAGGAGCCGGGCCGGGAGGTGGCGGGACTCGGTCAGGAGAAACAGGCAGATTTGTTGGACATGGGTGCCGGTGGTGATATGGACCAAATACTCCTCCGCGTGCGGCTGAAACGGGTAGTTCCGGGCGAACTCATGCAGCGCCGCGTACACCTCGGCGAAATCCCAGGGATCGCGCGGGGCGTGCGGCGTGCGGCGCACCGAGGTGGCGGGGGAGCACCGCCCGACATCCGCCGAAACACAACGAGCCAGGTCTTCGATGGCGGGATCGTACAAGAGTTCCACGCGGTCCACGGGCAGGTCGGCATGGCGGCACAGGGATATCGTGGGGCGCCACTTCGCCCATCGCTCGGAGTGGAAACCGGCGTCCAGAACGCTGCCGAGAATGCCGATGATCACCCGCTTTTTTGCGCTCATAATTAGAGTATGCGCGCGCAGATTAGCTTAACCGCTAAGCTTGCGCAAGCCGCCTCAACGGTATGCGTGCGGTGCGGGTGGTGGACCAAAGCCTTGTGTTTATTGGTTGCGGTCCGGGTGGCGGGGCGGGGCGACGCGGTTGGCACGCGGGCTGCGAAAGGGTGCAAGTGCGGACGAGCCGAAGTTCGAACGCAACGGCAAACGAAACCCCGGCCCCGCGCCGGAAGCCCACTAAGACATTATGGTCAATCCTCTTTTATTCGCCACCCGCCCGGGTTCGGCCGCGCCGGTGACCGACGCGCGGAACGCGGCCGGCGGGGCCGCCTATCAGCGCCCGGCGCGCCAGGCGCTGGCGCAGTACGCGGTGACCGGTTGCCTGAACACGACCTATTACGCCACGGCCGCGGAACAGTTGAACGCGGTGTTGGCATTGGCCCGGCAGGTGGAGCCGGAGTTTCTGGCGCAGACCGCGGTTTACGCCCGCGAACAAGGGTTTATGAAGGATTTGCCCGCGTTGTTGTGCGCGGTGTTGGCGACGCGCGATCCGGCCCGCTTGGAACGTGTGTTCCCCCGGGTGATGGACGACGGCCGCATGGTCCGCAACTTTGTCCAAATCCTGCGCTCGGGCGCGGTGGGCCGCAAGTCGCTGGGCACGGCGCCCAAGCGGATGGTGCAAAATTGGTTGGCCGCGCGGCCGGATGAAGCGGTGTTCCGCGCCGCGATCGGCAACGCGCCGTCGCTGGCGGATGTGATCCGGATGGTCCATCCCCGGCCGGCCAATGAAACGCGGGCGGCCTTGTACGCCTACCTCCTCGGGCGCCCGCACGCGGTGGCGTCGCTGCCGCCGGTGGTGCGCGAGTTCGAGGCCTTCAAAGCCGGGGCGCGCGCGACGGTGCCGGCGGTGCCGTTCCAACTGCTGACCGCACTGGCCCTCGGCACCCGCGAGTGGACGGAGATCGCGAAGGCGGCGTCCTGGCAGACGACGCGCATGAATTTGAACACGTTCGCCCGTCACGGGGTGTTCGCGGACGATTCCGTGGTGAAGCTCACCGCGGAACGGCTGGCGAACCCGGACCAAGTGCGCCGGGCGCGGGTGTTCCCGTATCAATTGCTCGCCGCCTATGAGGCGGCGGAATCGGGGGTGCCGGAACGTGTCCGGGCGGCGCTGTTGCAGGCGATGGAACACGCCACCGCCAATGTCCCGCAGTTTGCCGGCCGGGTGATCGTGGCCGTGGATGTGTCCGGCTCCATGCAGTCCCCGGTGACGGGGCAGCGGCCGGGCGGCACGACGGTCGTGCGCTGCGTGGAAGTGGCGGCGTTGATCGCGGCCACGGTGCTGCGCCGCAATCGGCAGGCGCGGGTGCTGCCCTTCCATACCCGGGTCGAACCGTTCGAGTTGGCGGCGGGGCAGACCATCATGGCGAACGCCCGTCAGTTGGCGGGATGCCCCTCCGGGGGCACGGATTGCGCGGCGCCGCTCGCTCATTTGAACGCTGAATCCGCCCGGGGGGATTTGGTGATCCTCGTCTCCGACAACGAGTCGTGGGCGAGCCCGCCGCTGGGCCGCGGCACGGAAATGCTGCGGCAATGGGACCGCTTTCGCGGCCGCAATCGGGGCGCCCGCTTGGTGTGTCTGGATCTCCAGCCGAACGCGACCGTGCAGGCGCCCGACCGGGAAGACATCCTGAACGTCGGCGGGTTTGCCGACCAGGTTTTCCAAGTCATCGCGGAATTCGCCGCCGGGCGGTTGCAGACCGGGCATTGGGAGCAGCAAATCGCGGCGCTCGCGGTGTGAGCGGCGGTTGGTCCGCCGGGATGCGATTGGGCTTCGCGCCCCGGCGGTCGGGATGGCGGCAATGAATTTGTGACGAATGCGGATGAAACTACCCGGTCCCGGGTTCGATCCCCGGTGGTCGCCGCAAGGCGGCCGTAGCTCAGTGGTAGAGCAAGCGTTTCATCAAAAACTGGTCGTCACGTTGGTTGCCCTCGGCGGTGAGGCGCCGGGGGCGGTGGGGAAGACTTTGGGCGGGCCGAATGCCGCGGGGACTACATTTACTTGTCGTGTCTCCGCCATCCGTGGTCGGCCCGCCCGCGGCGGGGGAACGGGCGGGGAAGGGGAACAATTTTGGAATTTGTGACGAATGCGGGTGGAACTACTGCGTTCCGGGTTCGAGTCCCGGTGGCTCCAACAGACGGGGCCATAGCTCAAATGGTAGAGCAAGCGTTTCATGCTATTTTTGTCGTCACGATTGGATTTCGGTTGGACGGAGCGGAAGAACGGAGCAAACGATATGAACACGAGCGAAAGCAACCCGACGACGACGATTCACGCGACCGGTGAGGCCACGGGCTTTATTCCCGCGCCGGGGAACCGCGGGAAGCCGATCACGGTCATCGGCACCCCGGCGATCCGTGCGGGTTTTGACGCCAAGTGCCTGGAGCAGGCCTTGAACTCCCGCGGTGCGCCGGGCGTGCAGGATTTGATCCTCAATCCGGATGCCCATGCTGGTTACGGTGCGCCGGTGGGATGCGTGCTGGTTTCGCCGACCCACATTTATCCGGGGCCGGTGGGCGTGGACATCAAATGTTCCATGAGCCTGTTGCAATTGGACTTGCCCGCGGACGCGGTGGCGGGGAGCGAAGTGCGTCGCGCCCTGATCCAGGCAATCACCGCCCGCACGCCGACCGGAGCCGGCCGCGGCCAACGCCACGCGCCCAAAGCCCGGGCGGTGGACGAGGTGACCGGCCGCCGGGTCGTGGTGGAGGGTGCCTCGCCGGGCGTTTGCGCCGCGCTCGGCATCCCGCCGGAATGGGCCGCGCGCTGCGAGGACGCCGCCCATGTCGGGCACAATCAACAGGCCGATGACCTGGAAGCCCGCTTCGAGTATTTGCGGACGGTGGGGCGGCAGGCGAAATTCGCCGAGAAAATCCGCCAACTGGGCTCCTACGGGGGCGGCAACCATTTTGGCGAATGTGAAGTGGTGCGGGTGGCGGATAATGAGCGCGCGCGCCGCGCGGCGGCGGTGTTCGGGTTGCGCGACAACGGCGTGGCGTTCTTGTCCCACTGCGGTTCCCGCGGTTTCGGGCACGATCTGGCTCAAGGGCAGTTCCGCGCCTTGCAGCAGCACTTTGCCGTCTGGGGCCTGCCGCTGCCGGGCGGCGACCGCGAGTTGGTGTACGCCCCACTGGGCACGCCGGAAGCGGACGCGTATTTGGACGACATGGCCTTGGGCGCCAATTTCGCCACCGTCAACCACTTGCTGATCAACGCCCTGGTGCTGGACGCCTTTCAAGAGGTCATTCCCGGCACCCGGGGTTCGTTGGTCTATTTCATCAGCCACAACATCGCGCGGCCGGAGCGGGTGGCGGGGGAAAAGTGCTGGGTGCACCGCAAGGGGGCGACCCGGGCGGTGCCGGGGGGGCATAATTCCTTAAAGGGAACCCCGTTCAGCGAAACCGGGCATCCCATCCTGCTGCCCGGCAACCCCACCGCGGGTTCTTGTGTGATGGTCGCCGATGCCGGGGCGGAGCAGAGTTGCTTCAGTGTGAACCACGGGGCGGGGCGGCAGAAGGGCCGCAAGGCGGCCATTCGCGAATTGGATCAACGCACCGTGGACGAAGAGTTGGCCGCGCATGACATCTTGTCCAACTGCCGCCAATACCCCAAGGATGAGGCGCCGGCCGCGTACAAAGACTTCAACGCGGTGCTGGACTCCGTCCGCCTCGCCGGCCTGGCCACCGAAGTCGCCCGGCTCCGCGCGCGTTTCGTCATCAAGGACGCCGACGAAAGCCTGGGCGGCGCGGCGTGAGGCGGGGCCGGGCTGGCCGCCGGGAGCACGGTCCGTCCGGCGGGGCCGGCGGGCCGGCCAAAAGGTTTGACAGACCGTGGGGGAGGGCTAATTTGGCCGGCATGAAATATCGTCGTTTTGGGCGGACGGAACTCGCCATGCCGGTCATTTCCTGCGGGGGGATGCGGTACCAATACAAGTGGCAGGACGTGGCGCCCGGGGAAGTCCCGGCGGACAACCAGGCCAACCTCGAAGCGACTATCCACCGGGCGGTGGAGTTGGGGATCAACCACATCGAAACCGCGCGCGGTTACGGCTCCTCGGAAATGCAGTTGGGCCAGGTGCTGCCGAAGTTGCCGCGCGAAAAGCTGATCATCCAAACCAAGGTGGCGCCCATGGCCAATACCGCGCAATTCCTGGCGACGTTCAACCAGTCCATGCGGTATTTGAAATTGGACTACGTCGACTTGCTTTCGCTGCACGGGATCAACAACCGGGAGTTGCTGGGCTATTCGCTCGGCGCGAAGGGGTGTCTCGCCGTCGCGCGTCAATTGCAGCGGGAGGGCCGGGTGCGGCACGTGGGTTTTTCGACCCACGCCACCACCGATGTGATTTTGGAAACCATCGCGGACGGGGAGTTCGATTACGTGAACCTCCACTGGTATTTCGTGAACGACTTGAACTGGCCCGCCGTGCTGGCCGCGCGGGCGAAGGACCTCGGCGTGTTCATCATCAGCCCGAATGACAAGGGCGGCAAACTCTACGATCCACCCGCCAAACTCAGCGCCCTGTGCGCGCCGTTGTCGCCGATGATCTTCAACGATCTGTACTGCCTCGCGCGGCCGGAAGTCCACACCTTGAGCTGCGGCGCCGCCCGGCCTTCGGATTTCGACGAACACATCAAGGCGCTCGAGTTTTACGACCGGATTCCGGCGACCATCGGTCCCATTGAGGAACGGTTGCTGGCGGAAATCGACCGTTCCCTGGGCGCCGATTGGCGGCGCCACTGGGCCGACGGATTGCCCCACTACGTGGACGTGCCCGGCGAGATCAATGTCTCGGAAATCCTGCGGTTGTGGACGTATGCCAAGGCTTTGGATCTCGTTTCCTGGGGCAAAATGCGCTACAACCTTCTCGGTCAGGCGGATCATTGGTTTCCCGGCCAGAACGCCGCCACTGCCGCCGGTTCGCAACTGGCCGCCACGCTGGGCAAGAGCCCGTTCGCCGACCGCATCCCCGGAATTCTGGCGGAAGCCCACGCGCTCCTCTTCGACGGCCCGGTCCAACGCCTGAGCAAGTCCTGATCCGCCGCCCTCGGAAAAGCAAAAACCCTCCGCGCCCGAAGGACGCGGAGGGTGTAAATTGCTTTTGGCCGATTATTTCTTTTTGGCCGGCTTGGCGGTGTCATCCGCGCCGCTCGCGGCCGGGGTGGCGGCAGGCGGCGCGGCGGCGTTCAATTGCTTCAAGATATCATCGGTCAAATCGTTTTCCCCGTTCGTATAGAGGATGAAATTGGTGCCGAGGGCGGTCTCGCCCGAGGCGTCCAGCACGAGGGAGAAGGACTGGGCCTTGGCCTTGGCGTTGATCGCCGTGCGGATTTCCTGGAGGATTGTGTCGCGCATGCGCTTCTTCTGGGAATCAATTTGCTCCCGGGCGTTGCCGGCGAAGGTTTGCACGGTCTTTTCCGCCGTCTGCACTTCCAAGAGTTTGGCTTCCGCGCGGGTTTTGCGCTTGTCGCGTTCGTCGGGGGTCACGGTCTGATCGTTCGCCTCGGCCAGGAGCTTGGTGTAATCATCCTTGGTCTTGGAGTAATCCTCCATCAAGGCTTTGTAGTCCTTGTCCATTTCGGCCCCGCGCTCTTTGAGCGCCGCTTCGGCCTGCTCGCGCTTC
>CAIYZC010000124.1 GCA_903930565.1 uncultured Pedosphaera sp. | reverse complement strand
GTGTCATGGCGACGTATAGCCGCAACGCAGAGCGCCATGCCTCCTCCGAGCACCCATTCCTAGGCGGCAGGAACTTTTCTCCACACCCCACAATAATGACCATGGCAAATTCGAATCCCTTCACGTCGGAGATTGTTCCGACTGTCATGCTGTCACGATTCCGGTTGTAATCCCCCGTCAGTACATCAACCTGAACTGGAAAATCACGCGGTTTAACCGCCAATATCTTTTCAACAGGAATCTCGTCTGGGGCCGCAGTCGCGATACAGATAGCCCACGGTATCGCTGAACCAACCTCTAAACACTCACGCGCCAACTCGTAGGCCACAGCAATTTCACCGGCTACAGTGACCTCAATCGCAAGCGGCTTCGATGTCTCGCGCTCGGCAAGCTCCGGATCGAGCACCTCGATTTCCACGCCCTGACTCTTTGCCTGTTCGCCGTAAACATTGGCTAGCCGGCTTGCTGCTTTGAGGATTTGTTTGCTGTTCCGGTAGTTCTTCTTGATTCGTTCCCAAGAGCTGTTGATGATGTCTAACCCGACCGCCCCAAGCCGCAAGTCTTTGACCAATATCCGCTGCACCGTGTCCCCAGTTAAAAAGAGGCTATTCTCCTTGTTGGAGGCAATGCGTCGCAACAACGCTAGATCGCGTGTGGATAAATCCTGAAATTCATCCACCAGCAAGCAACGGAAACCAAGTTCCGGAGGAAGCACGTTGAGTTCAGTCAGGTGGGGTAGCAAGGTGAGTGTGAGCGAAAGCTCGTCCAACAGCCCTCCTGCAAGCATCGTCTCCTCGTAAAGCAATAGAAGGTCCAAGACCAATTGACGCGTACGTTCATCAAACCGAATTGCCCGGCCCGCACGGTCAAGTGCCAAATATCCTTCGCGGCGACTGGAAGTCGGAACTGCGCTACGAACTAAGCTAAGCTCCTCGCGTAAGTAATCTTTCACATCGACCCGCTCATCGTAGGACCGTATCCGGTCCTTAAAGTAGCTCAGCAGCGTTTGTGCATACGGTTGATCAAGAAATAATCGCCAAGTGTCGTCCAGTGTTTCCTTGCTCAATGGGTCGAATTCGCGGGCGTACGTCGTCGCGTTAACCTGACGAGTGGTGGCCTGAATTTCCCTGCCTTCAGGGTGCTTCTCCGCGAGTTGGCGAAGTTGTTCCAGATACTCTGTTGGCCCAAAATGACGAACCAGCTTTTCAAAATAGTCGTAGAACGCCATCACCTCTATCGTCTTTAGTTCTTCAGGAGTGCAAAGCGCTTGGACGAGGTACTGCAGCAGCCGGCACAGACTTCGATTCAAGGTCAGCAAGAGAATCCGTTCGCCCGGATACTTCTGTGCCAAGTATCGGGCGCGATGCACCAACACACAGGTTTTACCGCTACCGGAAACACCCGTAAGCACCACTGGCTTCTCAGAATCCTTTTCCGCAATACGTTTTTGTTCCTTGTGTGGAAACAGCATCCACTCTTGGAACTTGTCCGGCGCAAATAGCTTCCGGATTTCCTCATCCTCCAGCTCGGACAAGACCACCAAGTTCTCCGAGTTCACGCCGCTTTCCACTGCATTGGCCTCCAACGCGGGATCTGCTGCCACATCTTGCGCATTCCCGCGAAATTGCTCAATTCGAGCAAGCGCCCTGTATTTGTTCCCCGCCCGAAGTTCGAGGAATACATCCAACAGTAGCAGGCCAATTTCTGGGTCGTCTTCTGCAATGTGCGCGGTGATCTCTTGGATGTCGTCCTCTGTTGTGGTTTCGTTGAACGTCTCGAGTTGTTTAGCCAAAAAGTTCTGGGGTACGACTTCCCGCACATCGAATCCTTCCAACCGTTTCAGGTAGGGGATGTTCTCTTCCGTGCTTGCCGCAAAATTCGGCCCTGTGGATTCCCGCGTCCCGCCTTGTTCAACCCGTGTCACATGCGTGACTTGGATTTTCTTGGTTTCCGTGTGCACCGTGATGGTTAAGCCGCGATTCTGGTCCAGCCACTTGTCCACCTCATCATGCGTCCCCACGTGTAGCAGGTAGATGTAACCATCTGTCTGTACCGTCACCAACCTGTGCGCGTCATTGCTCAGGTCGTATTTTCGGCAATGCTTAATGCGGCTTTCACCGTGGTTCGTGAGCTTGTTCAATTCTTCCACTCCGTAACTCAGACCGGTAATCAAGCTGCATGCTTTCTCGTAGGCTCGCTGGTGCGGGCCGCCTCGACGACGCAAACACAAAATCGCATCCCGAAACTTGGACTCATTCAAATAGACGACTTTGGGCAGAGTTAAATTGTTCATGGTGCTATGTCTTTCTAGCCTTTTCTTTTCGTTCCTTAGTGAAATGCACGTCGTTCCAGCGGTTGCCGTCGAACTCTTTTGTGCCGGGGAAATCTTTAGTGGATTCGTCCCAGCCCCAGAACCACGGGAAATCTTTCTTGTCGCGGGTCGGCTCTTTGCCGCGGTCTTTGTCCCACTTGATGTTCGGACGGCTGCGCAGGATGCCGGCGCCCTTTTTCCCGTTCGGTAGGTCGCTGGCAAGGAACGGACGGATGTTCAGTCGCACACCATCGTTGATGTCCGGCTCCCATCCAACGGGCTGTTGCGGCAGCGGTTTCCATCGGATGAACAAATCGAATGGCGGTTCGCCCTCGATGATTGCTTCCAGCCGCTCTTTGAGCGCCAGCGCAGCGGCGAGCCGTTCTTCCGCGCCTTCGTCGCCCCGCTTCTCACCATCTCTCTGCCGAATAATCCAGTCGCCGAGGTAGCTGTGGGTCAGGCTTTCCAGCAGCTTGCGGCCTTTGCTGCCGGCCAGCTTGTGGTAATTCACCAACGCGTGGAAACCGTCCCGCTTCCGGCCGTCCCAGATGTGCCAGATAAATGGACGTTGATGGAACAGGTCGCAGTGTTGCTCGAAGAAATCGTTTCGCAGCCATTCTTCCAAGTCCGCCGCATCCGAACCGCTGGCGCGGATAAGCTCCTGCTCGGTCTGCGCTTCCCAGTCCTTGCCGTAGGCAGTCGCCAGCAACTTGCGCAGGCGCTCGGCTGCCGGTTCTTCGCCACGCACGGACGGGATACAGACGATACCGTCGTCGTCAGCGAACTTCTCCAAGCCGTCCTCCTTGAGCGCCGGACAGTCGGGAAAGCTCGACCCGGTCTG
>CAIYZC010000123.1 GCA_903930565.1 uncultured Pedosphaera sp. | reverse complement strand
CATGAAGTCGCGGCGGTTGGTGCGCGATTACGAAGTCCGCACCGACCACAGCGAAGCCATGGCCCGGCTGTGCATGATTCGGATCATGGTTCGCCGACTGGCGAAGGCAGTGTAAAGGCATTTTTAAAACACGCTCTAAGAAGGAGGCAAGGTAAAATTTTTAAAAAGAACTGATCTCATTGTTGGACAAACGCGCGGCCAGCACAAGCATATTTTGCTGGAACCCACACAAAATCCTCGCACTTGGCAGTAAAAATGCAAGTCATTGCAGTCCAGCGGGTTACATGTGGAAGCACAGCCCCGACGTGGGCGCCGGGGCCGGCGCGCAAAAAAGTTGAGCGGGCACAAAGACGTGAGGGAACGGGAGAGAAGGGGTATAGGAAAAGCGGGACGTGCGAAAGGGCACAGCGAGAGGAAATTTGCCACGGGAATGGGCCTGAGGAAGCCGGAGCTCCCCCGCTGCGGCTCTGGGTGGCGGCCACGAAGGCGGGCCAAGGCGGCAGGGGACGGGGGCCAAGGGGCGGCTGCGATCCCTGCCGGGGTCGTGGATTTTACGGTGGGTTTCCGGGGGGTGGCGCTCCTTCCCCGCTCAACCCCCGGCTTATGGCTGCAATCCCGCTGGGATTGGGGGAACGGACGGGGGATGCCGGCAGTCCCAGGCGGGGGCGGCCGGGAGGGATTGGTTGGCGAGGTTTGGGGAAGATGTTCATCTGGCCAGTTGGAACACGATGCCGGTTGTCAGCGCGCGCAGGATTTCCGTTGTGCCCGCACCACTGGCATTAAGAATTTCCCGGCGCTGATTCAAACAAATCGTGGCGCGCTCAAAAACGGACTCCAAATCCTCAATGTGATTATTGTGAACCAGCGCATCGAGGCACACGTGAATGGTCGCTCGCAGATAAAATTCGAGATTGGCGCTGGGAAGCTGTAAGGGCATGTCCACCGGAGTCCCGTGGATGAGGCAACAACGAATGCGATAGAGTCGTAGCAGATGCCAGCGCACACGCAGCTCGTGCTCCTCCAAATAAACCAAGAGCCTTTTCGGATCGCAAGCCAAGACAACGAAACGGTTCCAGCGAGAGAGCACCCAAGGATGCCTTTGCAGGGCTTGAGCGATCTGGGCTTGGGCTGCCGAATCCTGCAAAACGGAAAGCTTGTGCTCCAAGTTGGCGTGTTTGATTGGGCCAACGGGCAGAATTTCACCGATGCGTGGCGGCAAGGAACCGCACGCTTCCCCCAGCACCCCGAACAGGTATTGCAACTGGATTTCAAAATAATCGAGAGCGAGGAGCGGCAGGGAAATTTTGACAACGCGGTCGCCGATGCCTTTGCCCTCTCCAGCATTGGTGAGGGTCTCCAGCCCCATCCACCAGTTCAGGAGTTTATCGTGGTAGGAGTTGCCATCCAAGCCCAGCCGGTAATGTCGGAGCGCAGCCTCAATCCGGCGTCGCGATTCGCTGGCGACGCGTCCGGATGCAATCAGGTCATCAATTTGCTGATTGGCGGCGAGGAATCCGGCCAATGGCAAATGATGCTCCGGGCTGGGTATGGAGGAATCAAGGTGAATGAGTCTTGCGGTTTGGGCTGATGGCCGATACACGAGCACCTGACGCTGGTTCATAACGGTGTCGCGTGCAAAATTGAAGCGCAAGCGGTCAAGACAGATGGCGAGCTTCTCCTGAGCTTTGTGAGCGGCGGCTCGGTTATCCAGAGCCTCCACCGAAGCCGTGGCAAACGTTCGGTGGGGATTTCGTCGCAGAAATCTGTCGAAGTTGCTGGTCGTTATGTTGGCCGCGAAGCTAAAGGAAGGGGGCGTTTCCGAAAACTCAAACCCGCCGAACAAACCGAGCCTAGGCAACTCGGGATTGCCGGACAAGGCCACGACCACTTGGTACACTTGGGGCGCCCTTTTCAAACGGTTGGCGAAAATCCCGAACCGCTCGGCGAAAGTGCCGCCCTCGCCGGCACCCACCAAAAAATGGGATTCGACCCAGCGATGCAAACCGGAGAGCGCCCAGCCCCGCGCCGCCATTTCGGTGGCCAAAATTCCCGTCAAACTAGGAATTTTATCCTTCAGATTGGCCGCGATGGCGGATTCCAAGGCCTGGATAGTCGCGTTTAAATACCTCTGATCGAGTTGCGGCAGCAGGTCCGCAAGAATTAACTTGATTTGCCTGCGTTCCTTTTTGGAATCGTCATCGGGTTTCTTTTTGGCCAACAATGCAATTTGGTTGTATAGGGCCGGGGACGAATTTCCCAACAAGTCGGGCAGAATGGGATCGTTGGCGCAAAAAACCTGAGCCTCCTGAGCGAGGAGCGCAATATCCGAAGTGCTGGCAAATTCAAAACCCGACTCCCGCTTGAGCTCCGCAAGGATGGTGCGCCCATTGTGGCACCGCAGCCGGAAGCTGTCCAACGAACGCTCGTGGGTCAGATTAAACCACGCCTCCAAAAAGGCCTTTTGGCCCGTTTCGAGGGATTCAAAATGTGAATTGTTGAAAATGTACACTTTTTGATTGCGTTATGGCGGTTATTGATATAGGTTCTTTAAGACTTTTAAGAGAGTTAAGGCTGCTGTTGACCTTAAGTGGTCGTGGACACAATCCCCTGCATCAAACACTCTCTTCCTTTTGTGCGAAAGCACCCCGCCGTGGGCGGGGTGCTTTTTTGTTTTGGATGGGGGATGCGCCGGGTGGTGGGGGGTGTTCGATGCCAGCGAGCGGTGCGATGCGAGGCCGCCGAGGATGGGCACAACCCCGATGGGGTTGGCGGCAATAATTTGACGATTCCCAGGGTAGCGCGGGGAGCGCAACCCTGGGCTGGGGGGCGCAATCCCGTTGGGATTGGGGGAGTTCGCGCACGGTTGGTCGTGTGTGTTGGGCCGTGTCGGGAGCGCGCATTTTTGCGGGGGCGGCGGCCGGCTGGAAGCCGGCGGTCCCAGGGGGTGTTTGGGGGAGTCTTGGCGGAGTCGGTAGTGCTCGATTTTGACGAAGGACCGCCCATTGCCCAGTCGGACGGTGTGCAGTTCGCCATTGAAGGGCTCCGCGTCCGGCGTGGTCTGGAGCAGCGCCAACTGTTCGAGGGTCAAAATGCGCTCAATGACCTGGCCGCTGGTCAGGCCCTTGCCGGTCAACTTGACCGCCGCGCCGAGGGGGACCGCGACGATGACCTGGACCGGTTCGGGGAACAGGGGACCACGCAGCACTTGGTTGGGTTTTAAGTCCTCAAAAATCACGGTGCTTCATTTTTCATCGAACTGCTGATGGCGACACTACTACCGGAATTTCCGCAGCGCTGCACGCGAATTCGTGAGGTGGACTGGGACGCCAGGGGGGGCCGGGTCGCCTCGCCGGAGCACCTATCCAAAGGCGACGGCCAGGTGGTTGGCGAGGGCCAAAGGGGCAAGCGCCCGGGACGTGCGTCCTGGCCATCGGGAGCTGGCCGGATAGGGCAGGTCGGAGACCCGCCTCACGCAGGCACGCCGGCACGCCTCCGCCGCCCGCCGGATACGACCGATCCAATCGACAGGGCAAATGATCCCCGAAGGCTGGCGGTCGGTCGTGGTTGGGGTGGGAAAGAAATATTGCATGGCGGGCGGGAAGGCGGGTAAGTTTATCGCCATGGTTCAATCTGTTGCGGACCGGAGCGTGCCGGCCGCCGACCCGCCCCTCCGTGCCGGGTATCGCAAGGCCTTCCGGGGCATGCTGCTGGCGCGGATTTTGGACGACAAATTCGCCAGCCTGTATCGGGGCGGCAAAATCCATGGCGGCGTGTACCTCGGCCGCGGTCAGGAAGCCCTGAGCGTGTCCGTGGGCCTTTCCCTGCGCCCGGGTGACGTCTTCGCCCCGCTCATCCGCGACGGCGCCGGCCGCCTGGCTTTTGGGGAATCCATTTTGGACGCCGTGCGCACCTACCTCGGCTCACCCCTCGGCCCAATGCGCGCCCGCGATGGCAACGTCCACCGCGGCCGCCCGCGCACGGGGCTGATGCCCATGCTGAGCCATCTCGGCGCCATGGTGCCGGTGGTCAACGGGATGTTGATGGCCCACCGCTTTCAAGGAATCAAGAACACGGTG
>CAIYZC010000122.1 GCA_903930565.1 uncultured Pedosphaera sp. | reverse complement strand
GGCCCGGAATGCAGCGCAAAGCGCGGAGTGGAGGGCTGGTTGTGGTGGGAGGGACGGGCTGGCATCGGGGGTGTCGCGTGGGTGGTCTGCGCAACGGACGCTCGGAGCGCGGCGGCGGGGGCGCGGGGGCGCCGTTCCAGCGCGCAGGGCGGTAGTGAAGCGGGCCACGCTCGCGGCGCCGGGGGAATTCCTGCCTGTCTCCGGTGCCGACCGGGCGTCTTTCGCCAGGGCGGGAACGGAGGCAGGCATATCAGACAGCCGCGGGGTCGCCCTTGTGCGGAGGCCCAGCCTCGCAAGGTCCTCCTGAGAAGCGTAGCCGGAGCACTTGGGCAGACTCCGGGGCGGTCATCGGGTCGCGTGGCGTGCGCTCCGCCGCGCGGAGAAGGCCCAGCCTCGCCGCTTTTGGGCGACGCGTAGCCGGAAACTGCGGCGCCATTGCCGGTCCTGCCCGAAGGGCCGCGTGGGCTGCGATGTTCTGACGCCTGGCCGCCGGAGCGCAGCGACAGAGGGCAGTGGTCAGACTGATTTGGGGGACCGGGGCAGTGTCGCTGTCCCTCCAGCGACGCTGACACGGCCGGGGTTCTGGCCTGTCTCGGATGCTGGCGACCGGCGCTCGCTCCGGTCCCATGCTCCGAGTCAGGCTCCGCTCCGCCGCCGGCGGGTCGCCCCGTGCGCGTAAGCGGAGGGTTACCGGGGGATCAACGCCGAATGCGGCGTAGAGTCAAGCCGCTAGTGGTTTAATTGAGCTTGCATATCCCTCCCGGGGTGGCAGGGTGAGCCGATGAATGACACCGAGGGATATTGGCTTCCCGGTTTTCCTGATCGCCGGGTGGCTTGGCGGATTTCTTTACTTCCTGCCCTCCGTGGTCGTCAGCCGCAAGCGCCGGTCCCTGGCCATCCTTTCCAGCAATATGTTCCTCCGCTAGACCGTGATTGGGTGGTTCGTCGACCTCGCGTGGGCCATACGCAAGGATGCTGCGCCCCCTGGGCTAGGCGTCATCGCGCCATGACACGTTGGACCATCATTGCGTTGTTGCTGACGCTACACGTGGCATGTGGCGCAGTTCCACGTCTCTTTCAAGAAAGCGAGTTTACAGCGGCATCGTTTGCAGAGGCCGTGAACCATTTCGTCGCTCTTGGAGAGGACGCCGCAGTTCAGGAATTGCGAAGATTGGCCGCTGACAGCAAGACCGACAATAAGCACGAAAATAGGGTCAAAGTGAGGATTGGATGGATGTGCCGAGTTCTTTTTGAGCCCAAGACCGAGAGCTTGCGTGAACCGCGGTTTGGCGCCCTATCTCTCCCCTACAAAACGATGCCCAACAAGAGTTGGCCTTTGAATCCAGTCGCATTGTCCGGTTCGACTTACCTTGTTTTAAGTGATGGTTACATTCTCGGTGGCAGAGCGGAAAACACAAAGGCATACATTGACTATTGCCGGAAGAGCGGGGTCTTCCGCAAGAAGCCTGTCAGCGTCCCCACCAAGGCTCAGGCACTCAGAGACGCCGCTGCTCTTCGACAATCAGCAGCATGGCAATCGATCAAGTGGAAGGATAGCGGTGAGAATTGGAGTTACACGATGGACGAAGGACGGACATGGGAGTTCATCCAAGAGCAGGCGGAAAGTATCCGATGAGGGCTAGGCTGCATATGCGTTTGCTGACTTTCATCTTGATGCTGTCGCTTTTTGCCGTTGTAGCTGGATGCGAGCAACAGCATACGATTGCCGGAGATTACCGGCTTGAGCAGTTTAAAGACGGCCAGACATTTTATCTGCATAAACGCGGCCATGATGATTCGGCAGACGGCGGCAGTATTATTGGCGGCATCGTGCTTCAGTTGGGATGGAGCAGTAGATTTATTGTGGCTGAGCGTCATTCCATCTATCGTGGCGATCCGGATGGCTGGATGATTATTGATGTCAAGACTGGTGCGATGACCGGCCCATTTACAGAGTCTGAATTGCGGAAGCGTTCGGAAGTTTCAGGTATTCAGATTTATGAGGTCAGCGAAGCATGGAAAAGATTATGACCAAAATGCAGCCTAACAAGTCGCCGCAACCAACCGCAGTCCCGTCCGCCCGTAGCTTCCGAGCGAAGGCGGATAGCGCTGGCAGTTACGCTATCGCGGTTCACGCCGCGAGTCGGCGGTGGCTCGCGCCATGATACAAGAGCGTCCATTGCCTCGGTTGCCAGTGAGTCGAGCCGTGCTCATCGTTTTTCTCTTCATCGGGCTTGCAGCGCTGGCAGCTTGGCTTGCGATGCGTTACGACAGTGAGGCGGTGCTGGTGGCTTTGTTCATTCTTCCCGTGGTGATCTCCTATTTTTACTATTATCATCGGCGCTGCCCTGAGTGCCGTAGCCGTTTGGCAGTTCGCCGCGATTACATCGGAGGCACACAGCGTTTTCGCATGTTGCTGGACTGTCCGCATTGTCAGATTGCTTGGGACACTGGACACATCGGAGACGAGAGTTGTAGTGGCGGAGATTGATTTATGACGGCAACAAGTCGCCGGAGTCAACCGCCGTCCCGTCCGGGCGTAGCTTCGGAGCGCAGGCGGATGGCGCTGGCCGTTCGTCTGTCGCTGTTCACGTCGCGAGTCGGCGGTCGCTCAGCTTTGGTCGTTAGAATTCCGGGGGGCGTTTAAAGAACGAAGCACCCGCCCGGTCCGCCGGAGATTGGCCCGCTGTCTTGCCGTCCTTGGCGGCATATTTCTCGCCCATTTCTTTGCTAAACCCTTCGCGGTAATTTTTCTCCCACTCGTGTGCCGGCAGGGCCGCCCGCTCAGGCAATGGTTTCCCCCACTGACTGCCGCAGGCGCGACGAAGGAGCATCTTGCCTTCTCCGCCGCTCTGCGCGCCCGGTGGCATTCGCGAACCAGAACGGATGAATTGCAACCGGCGCAACCGAATTCCCCCGGCGCTCGACGCGCGCGCAGAGCAGCGGCCCGCGCCGACAAACGCTCTTGGACGACACAGACGGCGCGTGGTGCGGCGTAGCCGCAAGCGTCGGCGGGCCGCGCGTGGCGAAACGTGTGGACGAACGGAGAACGCCCGACGGTTGGCGCGCTCGACTGGTTGAGCAACGCGAACTGACCTTCTGCCCGGTGCGTGGATGCGAAACGTTGTCGACAATTAACCGCGAACCTTTGGTGGCACAACCGCGCTGCCGCCCGGACGAATTGCCGAATGGCCGAGATTCCGCCACGAGCAATTGAACGTCAACACCACGGGGAGCTTCGCACTATTACCCGGCGTATTGGGCACGGAGCCTTGCGCCCGATGGACAACGGAGCAGCCAGGCACATTGGCAAAACGGAACGATTGGGGCGAATGGTGTTGCGGCGGGGAAACGAACCGAGATTATCCAAAGCGTTCTTGCGCGATGGTGAACCACAGATTGCACGAACGAATTAACGACCAGCAGGCCGAGCCGCCGGACAATGGATCAGTGGAGCACCCGAATGGCTGGATTGCCACGGAATCGCTGCGCCCGTGCTGGGGGAATGAGCGTGCAGGTCGACTGGTCAGCATGAATGGGGAGAGCAATCCGCACGGTGAAGCGCACTCGTGCGCGAGGATCGCATACAAAACAAAACACCAGAATGCCCCCGGACCGATGCGGAGCGCTCCCTCCCGGAGCCAACCGGCGCACAGTGGATCACTGAGCATAGCCACCGCCGGGAGGAAATCTATTTTAACCTAATTTTATCGCGGGGTTGAATATCAAGTAGCGCATCTGAACAATGGCAAACTTTGAAAACCACGGCCCCCTATAATAATTCTGGAAACAGCCGCTCCGCCGCCCCGCCAACCGGTGAACATTTGGCAACAGTACTAGTGGATGGGTGGCACCCGCCCCCAACTCAATTGACGCGTGAATTATTACGGCACGCCTCGAACTGGCGTTTGGACGCAGTTGAAGACTGGCGAATGAATCTTTGCTGGCATCTCGGCGCCGCAACTTGCGAACACCGCAACCTTTGGTTTTCGAAAGCTGGTTATGCCACGAATCGACCTTGAACCGGTCGCTTCGAAGCACTGGAGTATGCGGAAGGCCACGCGCTGAGCCTCTTGCGTGTGCTTTTGTGCTGACACAACGGTGCTGGTGTTGGTGGCGCGGCCACAATGAACCCCGCTGCAAAACAGCGTTAGGTTCCCCTGCAATGGGGACTATATCCCCTTGAACCCGTTGGTTGCGCCACCCTCACGCGTTTAATTTTTTAAAATCATTTTGGCAACTTGGCCATCCGTCATAATGGAAAAAGCTCCGCTGAACCGTAACGAAAACGCCGCAAGCTGGAGAAAACCGATTGCCAAACCGAACTCCGAGCGCCGCCGTTGTCGCCGCCGGCCCTTGGCGATTGTTGACTCCCCGGGAGCGCCCTTAGGCGATCCCGCCAAATTACGTCCGGGACGCCGACCGGCGTTCCCGGACGTTCCAGCCCGACTCCCGGCGGGCATCCCACTGGCGCGCCGCGCGCCCCAGCGTTCTGGCTCGGTCGGGAGCGCCCCCGCGGGGCGAGCCCGATCCGGCCTGGCCTGGCGGCGCTCGGATATCGCCATGGCCGGAGGCGCCGTGATCCTGTCCATCGCGAAAGCGTGATCCCCAATCATGCCGCAATGGCGAGCGAAACGACACCAAATCCTAAGCGAACTAAGTAACTCGCTAATGTATGCCTCAGCTGCACCATTGCTCTGTGGATGCCTCCTCCCGTGAATCCGCAACCCGCCAAACGCCCCGTGCTACTCCCAAGGCGCATTTAAATGATCTCCAGACTGACACACACACACACACCGCCCTTAAAGAAAAGGGCGTGTGTGTGTCTGTCTCGTGGTGACCCGCACGACAGACCCACACGGGCAAAATCAGCCGTGCGGGTCAGTCGTGGGAGTCTCCGGCAACGTTGGCAAGCTGGCCTGCGGATCGGGCGCGGGCTGGGGGAAACGGGCCAAGAATTTGGCAGGATTGGTTCGACTGCGCTGCTGGTTCCACTCGTGGAGCACACCTTCATGGATTAACTCCGCAATCAGGCCATTGATGCGGTTTAACGCGATGCCCGCCCCGTGGCACTTGCTGCGCAGCGCAATCTTCTCGATTGGCTTGTCCGATGGCACATGCGGCAAAACGTCCGCCTTGGTGTGGATCTTCTTCTGCTCTTTGGCCGGGGGAGCCATGGCCGCCTGCTCCTCGGCCCCGACCTCGCGCCAGCAAATCACGCCCGGCTCCTTGGCGTGCGCGATTTGAAGGCTATACTTTTTCGTAATGCCATCCGCTTCCTTCCAACCCAGCCGGCCACCCCGCTTGCCCGCCACCAGTTGGAAAATCTCGTGCGACCCGAGGGATCGGATGCCCAGGACGCAGCGCGCCCAATTGGCCCATTCCGCCGAACCGGCCCCCAAATAAGCGAAATCCCCGGCGGACCACGTCGACTTCTCGATACCGTTAATGGGCTTGTTGGTGTGGTGGATCACAATGGCGCCGCAGTGGAATGCCCGCAGGAGCGGGTTGAGGCAGGCGCGCAGAAAATACCCCACGTCCTTTTGCGAGTTCGTATCCCCGCCCAAATAGGCCAGTGCCGGGTCGATCCACAACAAATCCGGCCGGTGCTTCTCCAACAATGGGCGCACCACTTGATCGCAAAAGGTGGATGCCGTGCGGGTGTCCTCTTGCACCACGATCACGTTCGCGAGCGCCTGCGCCTGCTCCACCGGCGACAGGCCCAGACCGGCAATGACCCCGTCCCGCATTTCCGCCAAATCGCCATCATCGTTCTCGGCCTGGATCAAGAGCGATTTCAGAGGCCCTGTGGGCGTGATGCGGAAGAATGGTCGGCCCAGCGCCCACAAAATCATCGCCTGCATGGCGAGGGATGACTTGCCAATGCCGGACGGCCCCACGAACAATCCGCCCCCGCGGCGGCACAAAAAACGGTTGCGTAAGAGTTCGTTGGGATCCTCCCCAAAAGGACGGCGAACCAAATCAGCGAGCCGCTTCGCGGGCGGCGGCGGTAGAACCGCCACCGCGGTCGCGGGGGCGCTGCCGGTCTCCTCCTCGTCGCCGCCCCCCAAAGATTCTGATGGCAATGTCATGCTACACCTCCCAAATCCAAATAAAGCAACTCCTGCATCCGGTCCCCGCGCGGCACCCCCGGCAAGCGGCACGGCTGCGCCAGCTTGAACAAGGCCGGATCACACCCCAAACCGGGCAAAACCACCCGCAACTCCGTCTGCGCAGCCCCGCAAGGCACGTCAAACCAGCCGTGCAAGCTTTTGCCGCCCGTGTCCACCACCGCCCGCAGCTTCATCACTCCCCCGCACCAACCAAAAACCGCGCAAATTTCCGGTTTGCTCAAGACGTCGCTCTCCACGACCAAAAACCGGCGTTGGAGCACGTTGGCGTTGCTGCGCGAATGGCTCCCGGCCGTAAAAACACTCGGGCAGGTGAACGCCCCGGGCGCCCGGCTCCACATCAGCCAATCCGCCACCGCTCGAAAGTGGCGGCCGCACTGCTCCCGGCGCGCCGGTGGGGCGTCCGCGCCGCAACTGTCCCTGGTGTCCCCGATCCAAACCACATCCCCCGGCTGGAAAAGCTGCAAGTGCAGGCGCCAATGCTCCGCCGGGTCATCCGGCACCGGGCTGGGCGAACGGCTTCGCAACTCCGCGGGCGTGCATTGGTGCTTTTGGAGGATCAGCGGTCGGCGCGCCCGCGCGCGCTCCCCGAGAGCCCGCAAGCCCTGCCGTTCCTTGTCGGCGGCAAGCTCCGCCGGGGTGCGCGCCGGCGCGCGCCGCGTTGGCCCCTGGGCCAACTCCCCGCGCGCCAGGGCGGAACGGAGGGCGTGATTCGCCGCGTCCACCGCCGCCTGGCAAGAGGTGTGAAAGCAGTGGATCGTAGGCACCTGGTCCAAGGCGATCCGGCAATCCCGCTGGCCCGCCTTCTGCGTGTGACAGGCCGCGCCGGGGCACTCGCAATAGCCCGTGGTCGTGTCCACCCACTGCACGTGCCCGAGCACGCTCTCCGAGACGCCGTAGGGGTCGTGGGTTTGACTCGGGGCCCAGATTGAAGTCGTGCGCTTCATTTCGTCCTTTCCTCCCGGTGAGCGTTCTTAGCGCCGCCGGGACTTTTTTTGGTTCGGCAATTGGAACGGCTGGGGGTTCAACCGGGAAGAATCCGGTTCCGCAAATACTTCTCCACCGCGGTGACCGAATAGAAGACCGGCCCCCCGCCCCGCTTGGCCAAGGGGTTGCTCTTGAAGCGCGGAATCCGCGCCTTGTCGAACCAATCCCGCAGCGTTTCCGCGCTGGGCGGAGGCGCGAGGAACAGGGGAATGGTGGTTTTAAGCAGCTCGTCCAGGGTGGCGAGCCGCGCTTGTGATCCCAAATTTGTCGTCGATGCGTTATGCATGGGATTTGTTTCCCATAAACACGCAAAGCCGGGTTGGGGTCTATGCGGGCCGGATTTATCTCATTTTGGCGCCAGGCTCCTAAACGCCAGTTCGAATTGCTTCAGAATGGCTTTGCGGATCTCTCCGCGAGCGGTGGAAACCAGGCGGCGCTTCCCCGGCTGGGTGGGATCGCCCTCCAGATAGCTCTCATTTGCCCAATAGTCGGCGAACACCTTGTGCTTCTCAAAATCTTCCCCGTAACTAGCCAAAAAATACGGGCGACCCGCTTTCGCCCACTGCTTGTAATTGGTCCGGTTCAGCGGCGTCAAAGTCTTGACCATTTCCGCGCCCTTCCGGCGCAGGCGTAACTCTTCCGCGCCTTTCTCTTGGACCCGCAGGTAAGCCGGATCCGTTCGTTCGTTGGTCGGTGGGCGAAGGGGCGGGCGATAATCCGCCGGCCGACCCAAGCGGGCATTTATCCGCTCATACGTGGCTTTGAGCCGGGCTGCATTTTGCTCTCGGTTTTGCCACGCTTGCCAATCTTCTTTCATTTGCGCCCAAGCCCTCAAGGCCGCCCCCGTCGCTGGTGTCCGGGCGCTCCATTTCTTGCCCGAGTAATTCAGGCCCGAGTCCCGGCCCAGGTGGAGCCGCTGGACGAAATCCGCATTCGCGCTCGTGGTCTCGGCATCGCACGACAAAACTCCCGGCCACATGGTGGTTTTCCGGGCTATACTTACCATAGTAGGCGTCCCTTCGCCGCAGTATTCTCCGAATTCGTAAACGTAACTCAACAGCGTTCTTTGCATTTCCTTGACGGCTTCCCCGTGGCCCGCATACACGAGGTCCATCAAACCAGCCAAACCATCACACGCCCGCAACTTTGCTTTATGCATCTGGGCATCCGCTTTGGCCTTCGCCGCCTCCGCGGCCTGCGCGTCCGGCTTGGCCGGGGCCACCCGTTTGGCCCCGCCCTTCGCCTGAGCCTTGCCCTTGGCGACCGGCTGGCCCTTCGTCTTGCTCACTGTGCCCCCCCAGTGCGGGGCAGCAACGCGTAAAACCGCTTCGTGTCCTCGCTCGTCACGCGGCCTTGGTAATGGTTTTTGATGATCGCCTCCGAATTGCCGAACTGCTCCGCCGTGCGGCCGTAGCTGCCCGTCTTCCGGAAATAGTGGCTGATCGCCGTATGCCGCAGGACATCGTGGGGCCACGGCTTCAAGTCCCCGTCCGCCGCCCCGTCCACCCGGCCCGTGTAGCCCGCGGCCTCCTTCAAGGCGTCCAGCGACTTCCGCAAGTTGGCCGGGCAAAAAGACTTCCCCTTGCCCACTTCCAACCACGCCCGGAGCGTGTCGTCGATCTGCACCACCCGCGGCTTCTTCGTCTTCGTGCTCTGGCTGTCCACGCGGATTTCGCCGTCGAGCAAATTCACCTTGTCCCACGTCAGCCGCTGCGCCTCCGCGGGCCGCAGACCGGCGAACAGGCACACCGCCAAGTAAGGCACCAATAGGCCGTCCCGCGTCCCCTGGGCGCCCGCCAGCAGCCGCTGGCAATCCTCCACGCTCAAGATGGCGGGCGGCGCCGCGTCCGTCTGCTTCTCGATCTTGATTTCCCGGCAGGGATTCACCGCCACCCAGCGCCGCGGCCGCTCCGCGCACCACGAAAAGAAGCGGGAAATCACCTGCCGGTCGCCAATCTTCGTCAGGGCTGCCACCTTGCGCGTGCTCAGGAACTTCTCCAGCATGTCCGGCGTGAAATCCGCCACCCGGACATTCGGCGCCGCGTTGCGAAACATCTTGATCCGGTGGTGCAACTTCTCCTTCGTCCGCAGCCGCAGGGACGCCGTATTCTCCACCCACGAAATAAACGCCTCGGCGGCCTCGTCCAGCCTGGGCGAATCCGTCACATTGCGCTGGCGCCCGTGCAAGATCCAGTGCTCGATGGCGAGCGGCAATTCATCCTCCGTGTCCAGGCGCAGGAAGGCGGACTCCGCCAAGCGCAACTGGCTCTCCGTCAACCGCGTGGCCCGAATCTGGGTTTCCGTCTCCCGCGCGAGCCATTCCATCGTCAACTCCGACCGCCGACACTCCGCCACGGCCTGCTCCGTGAAATTCTCCCGGATGCGCGTCCCGTCCCGCTTCCACCCCGTCACCCGCCACGAGAGCGAATTGGTCCGCGGATTTTCAAAGGCCACAATCCGGAACGGCTCCGCGTAACTGACGCCCGGCTTCATCTTGCGACCGGCCGGCCCGGCGACCGGGGCGGGGGAGCGGGTGGGGGCGGTGACCGGCAAGGCGCCGGGCGTGGTGAATGGGAGCGCAAAGCTGGGCGCTTCCTTGTCGGTGGTGAGCGGTGTTGCATTCATCGGCCCCAATTATTCCCTATTCGCTACAATCTGTCAACCGGAATGGCAACCGATTTTAAAATATCTAAACACCTGAGCAAAACATCAAAAACGAAACGCTTTCGTAAAGCGAGGGTCCTCGGTTCAATCCCGAGAGCTGGCTCCACTTCAACAACGACAAAACCCCTGTAAACAGGGCCTTTCCTTCACTTTTGACCCCTTAACGATTGCCGACACCTTTAGGGAGCAATCGGGGCGAAAGGCGCATGTTCTGGCAACCGCTGGCAACCGTTTTCGGGGATATTCGGGCAGCTTCGCGGGCCATTGCGCCAAAAATGATTTTGTCCCGCCCGCCCGAGTCCGCGGGCTGGACTGGCCCGGTTGCCAGTATTCGCCCCGTGGTTTGGCAACCGCCCCCCTTTCGCTCCACGTTCGCCGGTGGCGCGTCGCATTCGGTGGCAGGTCCAACCGCCGCGCGCGGGTTGACCCCATGGTATGGGGCGTCCTGGCCTGCTTGCCCCGCGGCGTCAGGGGGAGCGCTCTCCGGATAGCGGCTGCCGATGGCGGCTCCGTCGCAAGTGGGCGGGGGATTTGAGCGGCCGGGCCGCAAACGTGATTCTCGGGCATCCTCCACAATCGTCCAGGCACAACCACTGCGGAACGCGAGCATCGGCACCCCGTTTCGCCCCCCCCCTCCCGCCTTGGGTGCGGCTGTGAAGTTTGGCCCCGCTTGGCAGGCCGCTTGGCAACTCCCCGGGATCCTTCAGGCTGGGAATCGCACCCCTGCCGGACGGCGGCGCGTTGCGCTTGGCGAAGCCCAGCCCCCGGTGGGTTTGCCTAAATTGCGTGGGCTTTCTTGCGTGCCCGTGGCCATACCGTGCGCGAAACGGCCCCGGCGGAACGCCTGACTTGCCGCCCGACCGGACGCTTGCGCGGCGAAGGGGTGTTGAACTCGCCCGGACGCTGCGCGCCGAATCGCGCCGCCCGCGCGAGGGCTATAAGCTCCGGCAGGTCCGCGTCTTGGGGGCCTTTGGGGAGCGGAACTGCACTGTAAAAGCGGCTTCCGGGTCTCAAAATGAGGCAGCCCGAGCAGCCTTGCGAGAAAATGCGTCCGGAAAAAGGCAAAACACTGCCTTTTCATGGCTTAAAACCCGCTCCGCTCCACATCTCGGCTCAGCTACCGGAATTTACTTGGGGCTGGATTAATCTGGTGTGGGAGATCTTTCTGCCACCACGGCCTTGATGCGCTCTCAGCGCCTTTTGCGAATGATTCGAAAAGCGTGGGGCTAAATCCCTCGCCGTCACCACCACGTAACGCTTGGCCCATTTCGGCCAAGTTGCTTGGTCGGCTCGGGCGGTGGCCAAAACCCGTGTCAACCAGTCTTTCTCGCTCATAAGTTGCTTTTGGATCGCCTCCGGCGCATCTTCGCCGGCCTGGGCGTGTACTCAACAATCGCCGCGCTTTCGCGCAAAATATAAACCATCGGGGACTCAGGAAAACGCAGAAGGGCAGCTGCTGGATGCCAATCCACGGACGTACCTTGCCTTTTTCTTTTTAATTCGCCAAGCGCAAACAAGCGAAAATATTGTTCGGGCGAAACGCCAACAAAAGGCCGGAAAACGACCTTTTGGCCATCGCTGTGGCCCTCCCCGTCGGAAATTGCATCCTCGTGCAATGCAAATGCATGGCTTTTCGGGTACGGCTCAATGTAGATGAGGCGACGCACCCCGGCCGCCACAATGTGCTTGGCACAATTATGGCAAGGAAATGTTGTGCAATACATCACGGAATGTTTTACGGCGACTCCGAGACGCGAGGCTTGCATTAGCGCCGCCATTTCAGCATGTACCATTCTACCATACTCCGTGATGTTCATCAAGTCCGAATTGCCCGCTCCTCGCTCAGGCTGCAACGCTTTGTCAAGCAATTGGTCACGGCTTGCTTTCTTCAATGTTCCACGTAAAAACCCAGTATCCCGCAATCGTGCGAGCAAATCCGATAGAATGTTCTTTTTCTCCTGATCGTTGGAATCGACTTTTTCTTCCCTCTGGTGATCTCGGGCGTCGGGCTTGTCGCCGCCCCAATAATTACCACCCCCAGCCTTGGGAACCTCATTACACCCGGTCGCCATGAGTTCGCCCTCCTGCGTGCAGATAGAAGCGCCCACTTGTCTTGCCAGCGATGCGGAACTCAGGGCAGTGGCGTAAGCATGGAACATGCCAAATTCCTCGCGAGAAGGGCTATGGAATGGATGTCCAAATAGCAACTCAACTATGCGCTTAATTTGGTTATCCAAATCATCCCTATCTGAATCAACGAAAAAATCGGAAAGGGGGAAAGCCGCTTGAATATTCTGGCCGAACTCCTTGCTCAGCTCGTCCCTGTCTCGATCGACCAAATCCTCTGCCTTTCTTTGGAAAAACGAGGAGTTTTTTTCCGCGTACTCCGCGGCCAGCATACTAGACAGGCGTTTAATCCGTATTCTGCGATCTGAATATGCTGCCAAGGCAACAAAATTCCTCCCGTAGATCTGGCGCAGCTTGGTGATCTCCTCCTTCCTCTTTAACGAACGCAAAACGTAAGCCACACTTGCCCGTGGCTTTTTATGATCACCGGTAAAATCAATGCGCTTGTCCCTAATGGCACTAGCTGCCAAAAACGCAAATGCGTCGGCCCGGTCGGCCTGTGCACGAAAGGCATTCCCTGCATCCATCCTGTTTTTATAATACTTATCCGTTTGCTCCTTCTCCCCCTTTTCACGAATCGGTGTCTTGCGCCCTGCCGGTTTCAAAGTGCTCAAATAATCGCTTAGCCTAATGTTTTGGACTTCATAGCCCACCGTCATAAAAGCTTGAGTTAGACTGGTAATGACTGCTTCCATGTTTGTGCCTATGGCGCCTATCAAGCCAACTACCAATTCCGGTGATAATTCGGGATTATTGTTGTTTCTCATAAAATAAATATCTAACTTGCCCTGCTCGCTCACCCCACTTTGATCACCTTTTTCACCTCGTCGCCGAAGCGGTTGATGACTTTGACGGCGATGCTGCCGCTTGGGGGCTTGGGGAAGGGCCAGCAGGCGGCGTGCTTTTTTGCCGAATCGCTCGCAAAGGCAACCCAATTAGCCACCTTTGCCGCGATGCGGCTTGGCTGGTTCGTGAGGGAATTTGGCTTCGTGGCACGCATGACTACCATGACCTGAAGGGGATTTGGCTTTCCTTGACCTTAACAGACTCCAAACCATGGGATGCCAAGAGTCGCGAGACCGCCTTGATTGCAAGTTTCGGATCCGGGCATGGCCCCACGGTTACCGAGTGAATCGGCTGAGCGTCCGGAGCTTTGGTATCTTTGCCCCATGTCAATTCTATGTAGGGAATGAGGGATGACTTTCCCGGCCGAAAGCGAAACCGCTCTGGTTTTCGGCATAACCCAAGGAGGCGCCATTCGCTCTCCTCTGCGAAGGTGGAGTTCTTCATTGCTGCGGCTATAAATGTCTCATGGACGTTATGCATAGTTATGTAAGCCATGTTGGCGAGGTCCTTCTTTTCTCGACGCCCCGCTTCCTGTTGGTCCACCCATGCTGCAAGCCAGAGATTTAATTCAGCCTCCGCCAATGCTGTTTGTTCGCCAGCATCGTAAACACACTGCACCAGCTGCATATGAGCCAGCTCCTCTGCCGCTTTGGTGAGGACTTGTGTGTCGAACCCAATGCAGAAGCCGCAGTTGCTGGGGGTGTAACCTCGCCACTGGCTGAGCAAGTCATCCGCCTCACTGAGTGAGATAACAAAAAAGTCCTCGGCCTGCAAGACACTGTCGCTTGATGCCAATTTGTTGAAGAATTCTCTGTGGTCTCCGATGGCATCGCGCATGCGAGTTGCGACAATCGTCCGCATGACCTCTTTGCCGTGTCTGAACTCGGCGGCGTCGTTCAGGTACTCGATGCTGCCGGCTCGTAGAGTTTTTCCGCTGATTATTCCAATTAGCCCTTCGGCTGAGGTGTAATGAAACAGTTGGGGTGGCGGTTTCTCTTGGCGAAAAACATTGGTTGCAGTAACCTGGGCATTCATACTATGTGGCAGTGAGGTCGGCGACGAGGGCGGAAAGGAGGTTTGAGGCGGTGGAGTGGGAGGCGGCGAGTTGCGTTTCCAACGCGTCCACCAAGGCCATAAGTTGATCCACTTTGGCCACGATCCGCCGTTGCTCGGCTTGGGGTGGAATCGGAATCCACACTTGTTCTAGAATTCCAAGGTTGATATTCTTCTGTGCCGTTGCCGGGGCAAACTCTTCCAGGTGTTCCTTTGCTGTGCGCATGAAATATTCAAAGTAGCGCACAGACGGAATGGGAGGCGCTGGTATGAACCCGACGATGCTGTCGGGAAAGCAAGCATCGAAGCCGAGTATGCCAGAGTCAGCGATGTTCGCCGCAATTGTGATGCAAAGGGTTCCGGCAGGCCACATCTTGCTCTGAGCGAGGCCGACATCGTTGTAGAGGCCCGTATGTGTTTCGATTGTTCCATTGGCTCGGGCGACATCGCCAGTTTGGACGAGTCGATGATTTCCGCCTAAAAAGAGGCAACGGTCATTGCGTGGCCGATGCTTTGACTTGCCTCGACTAAATTCACCAAGGTACGGAAAGCGCGACCATGCCCAGCCTGGGGGCAGATCGAAAGGTTTCACTTCATCCGTTGTTGCAGCGTCGTTGTTTATGCGGCGGTTGCCGTTCGACCCTTCAATATTTTGCGCTATCAGTTCCAATAATATGCTCGCTGGCTCCTCTTTGGGGTCCTGGGGAACGAGTTTGCCTTGGACGGCGAGGGTGAGGATGGATTTGCGGAGGTCGGCGGGGGGGATGGTGTAGGACTTGTGGAACAGGAAATTGAGGTTGGCCGGGGTGGGCGCGTTGGCAAAGCGGGCCAGCGACGCGCGGGCGAGCGCGGTGTGCCGCGCTTCCCGTTCCTGCTGCTGCGCCTCCAGCCGGTCACACAAAGCCATCAACTCATCCACCTTCGCCACGATCCGCTTCTGCTCGGCGAGGGGTGGGAGGGCGATTGGGATGCTATTCATTTTCGCCTGGTTCATCTTCGGTTGAGCCGAACCAGTCACGTATTTGGCCAGATTGATGGCGTTGATGTGAAGTTCTATGAACTTGAGGAAGTCTTCCGAGATTCCGTCGAGAACATGGGCATGGTTGTTAACCCAGTATTTACCGCGTGCAATATAGGCAATCGGCGTCGAGCGGCTAATGAGGTTTGCGCCGTCTTCACCGATGAGCAGGAGTGGCTTGTCGAACAGGTATCCATCGATCTTGTCGATTACTCCTGACGCACCGTAGTAATCATAAATCTTCGCCTTGGTTTCCCTTTCCTCCTTGCTAACGGGAATCCGCTCCCCATCGCGATTGACCATTATCTCACCGAAGCGGACCCAAGACCAATTTACCGGGAGTTCGTAATCGGACTCCTCGTGAGGCATTGGCCTTACCTTGTTATCTCCTCGAAGTTTTCCATCTTTGGCTAAGGCTGCTTTGTGGGTACAGATTTGATGAAGAAATGCAAGCGCTGGTTCATCATTTGCATTTTGGGGCACGAGTTTGCCTCGTACCGCAAGCGCTCGCACCAATTGCCGCATTTTCACCACCGCGTGGGGCGCGTCGGCGAACTGGTCGAACTTTTGGCAAAAGGTTTCCAGCGTCATTTAGCTGTCCTGGCGGTGGCCGTCAGCGCCTGCTGGAGTTCCTGTTTGAGGGCGGCACGGGTGGCGGCGATTTGGGCGAGAAGCTTTTCGTATTCGGGCAGGAGGTGGTCCACGTCCCCGGGGCCGGTGTCGGAGTTGTGCGGGTTCTTGAGGTCGAGGTTGAAGTTGCCCGCCCTGATGGTGTCAATCGAAACGCGCCACGCCTGCTCGTTTTCCACGCGCGATTTGAAGCCGTCCTTTTCCTTGCCCCACCAGGCGCGCTCGGCCTCGAACTCCTCGATGCGGATGGGTTTGCCTTTGTTGTAGCTCTTGGCGCCGGGCGGATAGGGGTGCTCGTAATACCAAACGTGGGTGGTGGGCGCGCCTTTGGTGAAAAACAGCAGGTTGGTGCGGATGCCGGTGTAGGGATTGAACACGCCGTTGGGCAGGCGGACGATGGTGTGCAGGTTGCACTCCGTGAGGAGGGCTTCCTTGATGCGGGTCTTGACGCCCTCGCCGAAGAGCGTGCCGTCGGGCAGCACGAGTCCGGCGCGGCCGCCGGGTTTGAGGATCTTCATCAGGAGCACGAGGAAGAGGTCGGCCGTCTCCCGGGTGCGGAACTCGGCGGGGTAGTTGGCCTCGATGCCGTCCTCCTCCATGCCGCCGAACGGCGGGTTGGTGACAATAACGTCCACGCGCTCCTTCGGACCCCAATCACGCAGGGGTCGGGCGAGGGTGTTGTCGTGGCGAACGTTTGAAGGCACGTCGATGCCGTGCAGCATGAGGTTGGTCATGCACAGGACGTGCGGGAGGTGCTTTTTCTCGATGCCTGCGAAGCACTCCTGAATGGTGCGCTCGTGCGCCTCCGTTTTGGCCTGCTTGCGCAGGTGCTCGATGGCGCAAACGAGGAAACCGCCGGTGCCGCAGGCGGGATCGAGGATGCTTTCACCGAGCCGGGGGTTGATCTGCTCCACGATGAATTGCGTGACGGCGCGCGGGGTGTAGAATTCGCCCGCATTGCCCGCGGACTGGAGGTCTTTGAGGAGCTTTTCGTAGATGTCGCCGAACATGTGGCGGTCATCGGAGGCGTTGAAGTCGATGCCGTTGATCTTGTTGATGACCTGGCGCATCAACGTGCCGTTCTTCATGTAATTGTTGGCCCCGTCGAAGGCGGCTTTGATCAGCACGACAATTTCACCACTGCCGGAAAGCACTTTGAGGGCGGGCAAAAGGGTGTTGTTGGCAAACGCCAGCAACGCCTCCCCCGTGATGCCTTCCTCATCCGCGGCCCAATGGGACCAGCGGAGTTCCTTGGGCAAGGGGGATTTGTAGTTCCCGCGCAGCACTTCCATCTCCTTTTCGCGGTCATCGAAGATTTTCAGGAAGAACATCCAGCCCAACTGGGCGAGACGTTGGGCGTCGCCATCCACCCCGGCGTCCTTGCGCATGATGTCCTGGATGGTTTTGATCAGGTTGGAGACGTTGGGCATGGTTTAGGCGGCTGCTTGGTAAAGGGCGGTTTCGAGGTCGTGGATGGCGGCGAGGTAGCCGTCCCGCCCGCCAAAGAGTTGGATGATCTCCATGGGGGTGCCGTGGGCGGTGAGCGGGTCCACTTTGAGAATCTCCGGGGACTCCACGCTGGTGATGCCGCTGTCGGCGTATTTTTGGAGCAAAGCGTCGAGGACCGCGCGGGCGGGGGCGCCATACTTCGCGAAGACGTTGCGTTTTTGCACGCGGGCGGCTCGTTCCCGCCGCGTGAGCGGCGGGGCGTCAAAGGCGACGTGGCAGACGAGGTCGAAGGCGTCGTATTGGCGGCCCACCTGCTCGGCGAGTTCATCCAGGAACACGCCCTTGGCGGCCAACTCCTCCAGGATGACCTGCTTCTTGTCGGCGTCACTCCACGCGGTCAGGAACGCGTCGAGCGAAGCGTAGGCTTGGCGGACGGTTCTGCGGGAATAGTCCTTGAGGGACTCCGTGATGAGCTTGCCGTGCTCGTCCAGGTATTGGACGCGCTCGGTGGCGACGCGGACCTCCACGTTGTCCACCACATAGCGGCTCGGCCGCTTGGTTTTGTGGTCGTCGGGGCCGACTCCGGGCGGAAGCGCTGGGTCCGGGGGCACGCTGTCCGGCGGGAACGCGTCATCCGGCGGGAGAACTGGAGCATTTGGCGGGGGCTGGTAAATCTGCACCGGGTCGCCATCGAAGGCGGGGTCGGCGAACAAGGCCGTGGCCCGCCGGAAATCCATGATGGTGAAGAAAAACTTGTTGAAATCTTCGTTGATGCGGGTGCCGCGCCCGATGATCTGCTTGAACTCGGTTAGTGAGGCAATGCGCTTATCGAGCACAATCAGGTGGCAGGTCTGCGCGTCCACGCCGGTGCTCATCAGCTGCGAGGTGCAGGCGATGACCGGGTAGGTGGCCTCGGGATCGATGAAATTGTCGAGCTGCGCCTTGCCTTCGTCGTTGTCGCCGGTGATGCGCATGACGTATTTGGCGTTGGCGGCGGCGAGGTCAGGGTTGGCGTTCACCAACGCCTGACGCATGCGCTCCGCATGATCGATGTTTTCGCAGAAGATGATGGTTTTGGCGAAACGGTTGGTGGCCCGCAGGAACTCAGTCACCCGGGCCGCGACGGCGGCGGTGCGCTTTTCCAGGATGAGGTTGCGGTCGTAATCCCGGTCGTTGTATTCGCGGTCCTCAATCACCAGGCCGTGTTTGTCCAGTTGGCCATCCTCGGGCCGCCAGCCGTCGAGGTCTTTGTCGAGGCCGATGCGGATGACCTTGTAGGGGGCGAGGAAGCCGTCCGCGATGCCCTGGCGCAGGGAATAGGTGTAAAGGGGATCGCCGAAATATTCGATGTTGGAGACCGCCTCCGTTTCCTTGGGGGTGGCGGTGAGGCCGATCTGGGTCGCCTTGCGGAAATATTCCAGCACCCGCCGCCAACTGGCATCCTCGGCCGCGCTGCCGCGATGACACTCATCCACGATCACGAGGTCGAAGAACTCCGGGGAGAATTGTTGGTAGATGTTCTGGTCCTCCTCGGTGCCGGTGACCGCTTGGTAAAGGCAGAGATAAATCTCGAACGACTTGTCCACCGTGCGGTTCGTGATTTTCGTCATCGCCTGGCCGAAGGGCTTGAAATCGTTGGTTTTCGTCTGGTCGGCGAGGATGTTGCGATCGACGAGGAACAGGATGCGCTTTTTCGCGCCCGACCGCCACAGCCGCCAGATGATCTGGAAGGCGGTGTAGGTCTTGCCGGTGCCCGTGGCCATGACGAGCAGGATACGCTTCTGGCCGCGGGCGATGGCTTCCACCGTGCGGTTGATGGCGACCAGTTGGTAGTAGCGCGGGGCTTTCCGGGAGCCGTCGTCGTAATAATCCTGGCTGGTGATCCGCTGCTGCCTGGGCGTCCAGCCCTTGGCCGCGCAATAGCGGGACCAAAGTTCGTCCGGGGTGGGGAATTGATCGAGCGGGATTTCCCGCGTTACGGTGCCGCCTTTCACCGTGCGGTCGTGTTCGAGGAAGGCGTCGCCGTTGGAACTGTAGGCGAAGGGCACGTCCAAAATCTCGGCGTAGGCCAGCGCCTGCTGCATCCCGGCACCGACGGAATGGTGGTTGTCCTTGGCCTCGATGACGGCGAGGGGCAGGTTCGGCTTGTAGGAGAGGATGTAGTCCGCCTTCTGCGCTTCCCCGCGTTTGACCGTCTGGCCCCGCACGATGACGCGCCCCTTGGTGAAATACACCTCCTCGCGGACCTGCGTCATGACGTTCCACTTGGCCCCCTGCGGGCCGACCAACGCGGGCGTGATGAACTTGGTGCGGATGTCCGCCTCAGTGAGCGCCTTTTTGTTCATGGCATGCACCTCACCGCCCCCGCCCGCACCGCCGCATCAAACCATCCCGGGAGGCTGCCCATCCGCGGAACGGGGCACACAACCTTCCCCCGGGAGCCATTCTCGGCCCCCGTTTCGGCTCCGGCAGTTGTGCCGCCGCTGGATGTGGAGCGCGCCATTTTTGATTCCTGAATTTTTCCGTTACGCTTGCTTTCGGGTGAAAAATGGCCCATCTGCCCGCGGTTGGAAAGGAAAAACCGGGTGGCGGCAACCTGCGCCTACTTGGCGCGGGCGGGTTCGGTTGCGCTTTCCGCCGGTGGGCCCGGACGACTTGCGCGCACGCCCTGGCGTGCAGCGGTCGTCCGGGCGGCGATCCGGTTCGCGGCGAAGCCGGGAATTCGGCGAACGCCAACCGCAAACTGGCCGTGGCGCTTCCCGGCGGGCCGCAAAGCGGCCCGGTCTCTCCCCGCCCTGTCCCCCTTTCCTCCGCGCCTGACTGCGCAGCTGCGGAGTGCGGGGCGGCTGGCGCGGGGGATGCCTGCAAGCTGGCGCGCGACTTGCCCCCGGACGGGGCGGGTCCGGGGAGCAAG
>CAIYZC010000121.1 GCA_903930565.1 uncultured Pedosphaera sp. | reverse complement strand
TTGCGCAGTTCGCGGACGTTGCCGGGCCAGGAATATTGCTCCAAGCAGTCCGCCACGGAAGAGGAAAGCCGCGCCGCGCCGCGGCTGAACTCGCCGATGAAGCGGTTGGCCAGGGGCAGAATGTCCTCCCGCCGTTCGCGCAGGGGTGGGACATGCAACTCAAAAACGTTCAGCCGGTAGAACAAGTCCTCGCGGAAACGCCCGTTCCGCACCTCGTCCTCCAGATTCCGGTTGGTGGCGGCCAAAAGCCGGGCGTTCACGCGGATTTCGGTGTTGGAACCGATGCGCTGGAAGCGTCCGTCCTGGGTGACCCGCAACAGTTTGGCCTGGAGCTGGGGCGTCATCTCGCCGATTTCGTCCAGGAAGATCGTGCCGCCGTTGGCGGCCTCGAAGCGGCCGATGCGCTGGGCGACGGCCCCGGTGAAAGCGCCCTTCTCATGGCCAAAGAGTTCGCTCTCGAGCAGGGTTTCGGGAATGGCCGCGCAATTCACCTTGATCAACGGCCCGGCGGCCCGGGCGCTCCAGGCATGGATGACCTCGGCCAGAATTTCCTTCCCCACGCCGCTTTCGCCGGTGATCAGCGCGCGGCTCTCCGAGGGAGCGATGAGGGAGGCTTCGCGGAACACCGCCCGCATGAGCGGACTGTGGGCGACCACACCCTCGGGCAGGCGCTTGTCATCATCGAAACGCAGCGGGGCCTCGCGGACCAAACCGGTGGCCTGGCGCACCGCGTCGAGCAGTTCGTCCAAGTCGATGGGTTTGGCCAGGTAATCCACCGCGCCATCCCGGATCGCCTCCACCGCATCGCGGATGTCGGTGTAGGCGGTCACCATCAATATGGGCAGCTTGGCGTGAGCTTTGCGGGCCAGGCGGAGCAGGTCCAGGCCGGTCATGCCGGGCATGCGCACGTCCGAAATCATCATGTCCACCCCGCCTTCGGCCAGGACGGCGAGGGCGCGATCCCCGGAATCGACGGGCACGGTATTCACGCCCTGGCCGGAGAGAAAAGAGACCAGGAGACTGCGCTGCGAGGGATCGTCATCCACAATGAGGATGCGGGGCGGCGCGGGGCGCAGGGCGGAGGCGGGCGGCGAAGTCATCACGCCTTGAGCATAACCCGCAGGCCGGTGATGCGGAAGAGCGCGCCCTGGGGTTCATTGGGGAGGCAGACGATCTCCCACCCATGGGCGGAGACGATTTGCTGCACGACCGCCAACCCCAACCCGGTGCCGGTCTGGTTGGTGGTGAAATAAGGTTTGAAGATCTCCGCCCGGCTTTCCGGCGGCACCCCGGGGCCGTTGTCCGCGATCTCGATCGACGCCCCGGTCCCATTGCGCTTGACGGTGCGGAGCACGATGGCGCCGCCGACGGGCACGGCCTGAATGGCGTTGAGGACCAAATTGAACAATGCCTGCCGCAGGAGTTGCTCATCGGCCTCGACGAGCAGACGGTCGGAATGAATGTCGAGCCGGACCTTCTTTTCCTCCAGATCATAACCGAGGGCGCGCACGACTTCACCCAACACGGAAGCGAGGTTGGTCGGAACCCGGCGCAGATCGCGAGGGCGGGAGTAATTGATGAACTCGTTCAACTGCGCGGCGACGCGGTCCGCCTCGTCGATAATGTCCCGGGCCTTGCCGCGGATTTCGGTGTTGGCCTCCTGCTGCTTGGTGATCATCTGGGCCAGGCCCCGGATAATGTTGAGCGGATTGCGGGTTTCGTGGGCGAGGCCGGCGGCGGCGAGATTGAGCTCCTTGAGGTGGGAGTTGAGTTCACTGGCGCGGGCGAGGCGGATTTGGAGTTCGGAAGTGTTGCCGAAACTGCGCCACGCCAGTCCGTAGCCCGCCACCGCGACCGTGCCCAGCAGGCCGATCATGAACCGCAGCCAGAGATCGCGGTTGGACAACTCGCGGACGTACTGGGTGGACATGACGATGATGAAATCGTGGAGGCCGTATTTCTCCCGCATGTCGCGCAATTCCTCGGGCGTGAGACCGCGCCGACGGGGGCCGGTGGGACGATTGGTGGCGAAGGCGGGCGGGGGTTGGTCGGCGAGCGCGGGCCGTTCGGGTGGCACGGGCGGCGGCGCTGCGGCATCCGGGGGCAGGGAATTGGTGCGGCGGCGCCCATCGCCGGGCAGGTTGGCGAGGGGAACCACCACATTGTTCGTACCCAGATCAACCAGGTTCTCGAAAACGACGGAGGTGGCGCCCCATTTCTCCCCGTTGGGCAGATCAGCCGGGAGTTCGATGGGGTTGCCGGCCGAAGCCATCACCTCGCCGGCGGCGTTGAGCAACCGCACCGATTGCAGTTCGCTCGGTTGATCGCCCTGGCCGATCAGCGCATTCAACGCCGGTTGAAGCCGTTCGCGAACGATGGTGCCCCGGAAGCTAACCGAACGCATGACCACCCCGAGCGCATTCGAGATGTCCTTGGCGCGATGCCGCAGGCCGTCGCGGGCGGCCTCCTTCACCCGGGCGTGTTCCGCGGTCTGCCAGGCGAGGAGAAGCACCCAGATCGCGGCCAGAGTGCCGTACACCAAGGAACTGCGACGGGTGATCATACGTGGGCCGGCCGGTGGAGGGGGGGAATCAAACCGATCCCAAACCCACCCGCGGGCGGTCCGGCCGGGGACCGCACGCGGGGGGATGGGGGACGACGCTTACTTGTTCTTGTCGGTCGGGGACTTGGCCGGGGCCGGGGCGGCCTCGGGTTTGCCAAGCGTGTTGGGCGGGAAGAAAATGTTGAGTTCCTTCTCCGAGAAGGCCTTCGTGGCGTTTTCCGCCTTGTGGGCTTCGATCTCGCTCAAACGCGCCATTTCCTGCTGCTGCAGCACCACATGCGGGGTGATGAAGATGATCAACTCGGTCTTGGAATTGGCCTTCTGATTGTGGCTGAACGCCGCGCCCAGGAGGGGGATGTCGCCCAAGATAGGAATCTTGCTCTTGACGGTGGTCTTGGAATTTTCCATCAACCCGCCGATAACCACGGTTTCCCCGTCCGGAGTTACGACCACCGTGCTGGCCGAACGAATATCGATGGCGGGAGCGGTGACGCCGGTGGTGATGTTGATGTTTTGGGAGGACAGGCTGGAGATCTGGGGCGCCACGATCATTTCCACCAATCCTTTGGCGGTGATGAAGGGCGTGACCTGCAGAATGATGCCGATGTTTTGGTAGGCGATCGTGTTGATGGGCTGGCCGTTGAGGGCGTTAAAGGTCACGCCGGTGATCAGCGGGATGGATTTGCCCACCGTGATCGTGGCGGGTTGGTTGTTGCGGACCAACACCGAAGGACGGGACAGGACTTCGGTTTTTTCCTTGGACGCGATGGCGCGAATGTTCGCGGCAAAGTCCTTGCCCGCGATGGCGTAGAGCCCGGCGCCCGCGGGCATGGTGGTTGAGCCGATTTGCTGGCCGGTGGACCCCAGGCTGTTCAGATTGAACAAGTTGGTGGCGCCCAAGTTCATCCCGTTGCCGAGAGACTTGAAGAAGCTGCCTTCCACGCCCACATCCAACGCGTCGTCATGGGTGACTTCCAAGAACACCGCGTTGATCAGCACCTGCGGCTTCGGCCGGTCCAGCCGGACCAGCAAATTGCTGATGGTCAGGAAATTGGCGTCGTCCGTCGCGATGAGGATTTGGTGCGTTTCCGGGTCGATCGAAAAGGTCGCGTCCGGGATCATGGTGGAATTGCCGTAATCGCGGGTGCTGCTTCCGCTGGCGCCGCTACGCGCGCCGCCGCCGCCACCGAGGCCACCGCCGCCAAAGCCGCCGCCGCCACCGCCGAAACCGCCGCCGCCGCCGCCACCACCGCCGCGGCCCTGCGCCCAGACGGCGGGGGTCGCGCCCAAACACGCGCCCAAGACAAGGCCCGCGCCGATTTGTTTAATAAAATGCTTAGTCATGATAAATATCGCTTTCTCGCAAGGGGAGGGTAATCCGGGCACCGGAGATTAATTGCCGCCCCGGCCGCCGCCGCCGCCGCCTGAAGTACCAAAGCTGGTGGTGGTGGTGGAATTTTGCTGCTGCAGCAGCGTGGTTTGACGAGTCAACAAGGGGTTGCTCTGCGTCGTGCTGGAACTGCCACTCCGGCCGCCGCCGCTGGTGGTGCTCATCGGCACCAAGTCCTGCAGGATCGGCAGAATGTCCTGCGGATCGGCATTTTGGAGACTGAAGGTGAAGAGGTGGGTCTTCTTCGCGGGATTCCCATCCAATTCCTGAATCATTTTTTCGATCGCCGGCATGAGTTGCTTGGCAGCGCTCACCACGATGGACGCCGTGCGTCGATCCGGCACGGCCACCACCCGGCCGAGCTTCTGCATGCGGTCGCTGGAGGAGCCGGTGCCGGCCCCGCGCGCGCCGGTGGCGCCGCGGCCGCCGGTGGCGCCGCCGCCACGGCCGCCCAACCCACCAAAGCCGCCGAAAGTGAACTGCTGGCTGCTGGCGCTGTTGGGGTTCGAATCATCCGGGAACAAGTTGTACAACAAGTCCGCCGTTTCCATGGCGTCCGCGTTTTTCAACTTGAACACCTTGACCTCCGTGATGTCCTGCACTTCGACATCCACCTGCTTGATAACGTCCTCCACGAGGGCCATCAAATCATCGGGCGCGCTGACAATCACCGAGTTGGAATGGTCGTCCGAGACCGCGGAAACGCGGGTGGTGGGCGTGGAACCGGCGCTGTCGCCACCGCCGCCGGCGCCGCCAAACATCGCGGCCATGCCGCCGAAGGGCCCGCCACCACCACCACCGAACGGTCCGCCGCCGCCCCGGCCGCCGCCGCCACCGCCACGGCTACCGAAGCGCTGCCCGCCAGTGCTACCGCCGCCGCTGCGGCCGGCACCATCCGCCGAGGGGAACAGATCCTTGATCATGCTCGCGATGGTTTTGGCATCGGCGTGGACCAGCGGGAAAACGCGCAGTTGGTTGACGCTGGAACTGACGGCGTCCAAGGCTTTCACGATCTCCACAATGCGGCGCACGTTGATCTGGGTATCCGTCATGATGAGGGAGTTGCCGGATTCCTGGGCCGTGAGGGTGGTTTCGAGCATGGGGGCCAAATCCTTGGCCAACTGCACCACGTTCAGGGAGCGCACCGGAATGATCTCGGTGACGATTTCGGAACTCTTGGGGATGTCGCCGGGATCCTTGGCGACGTTGATTTTGACATCCCGCTGGCGGCTGGTGCTGGTCGGGAAAATGGTCAACATGCGGCCGTTTTCGAGCACCCCGTAGCCGTTTTCGCTCAGCATTTGCTTAAGCAGGTTGACGGCTTCCGGTTTGCTCATGGGCTGGTCGCTCCAGACGTCCACTTTGCCATCCACATTCACGTTCCGCTCGGTGTGAATGATGAAGCCGGCGGCGGTGCTGAGATAGGTGAGCACCATCTGGAGGGGGATTTGGCGGAAGTTCATGCGCAGCCCCTTGCCGGCGGCGAAGTCGGCGGCCGCATTGGTGCCCATGGCGCGCACGGCGGCCAAGTCACTCAGCACGGACGCGCCGGAGAAGCCGGCGGGCGCACTCAGCGCGGGGGAGGCATTGGTCCCCGGTGCGGAGGTGGAAGCGTCACCCGTAACGACAGGCGTCGCGACGCTGTCGACGGGGGTGGGGCCGGCGGGGGCGCCGCCGGGCGCCGGGGTGGTTTGCGCGGTGGCGCGGGAGCCCGCGGCGCACAGGCCGCCGGCGAGGCCGGCCAGCAGGAACATTCGGTTGATCGGTTTCATAAGGGTTGGGTTATTTGCGAAATTATTGACCGCTTTCTTTGAGGCGACGCGCAATCATGCGCTTCATGGCCTCCTCGGCACTCCCGCCGGAGGATCCGGAGGAACTGCCCACGCTGCCGCCGCTGTCGGCGGCGGGGCTGCTGGAACTGCCGGAACCACCGCCGGCGACGCTGTCGGCGGACTCCCCCAGATC
Organism: uncultured Pedosphaera sp.; assembly: GCA_903930565.1. Lineage (GTDB taxonomy): Bacteria > Verrucomicrobiota > Verrucomicrobiia > Limisphaerales > Pedosphaeraceae > CAIXFN01. Next base: position 15,085 of record CAIYZC010000121.1, on the reverse strand, counting down.
GGGGCTCGCCATCAGAATCCAAGGGCCCGAACCGGTGCGGCGCAATTGCATGCCGATCCGGAGTTCAATCGGCTTGTCCGCGGCGGCGGCGGCGGCCAGGTCGATGTGATCGTTGGCGATCGTGGTGATCTTGTAACCGGCAATGCTGTCCGCGGGTTTGAAGCCGCCGGTGTATTCGCGGCTGGTGCCCTCGAAGAACGCGTACGCGCGGTCCTCGTAGCTCATCGTGCCCTTCAGGGTGAACCAATCGCTGCGAATCCGCGGCCCGGTGTTTTCCTCGATGACCGTCGTGGGCCCGCGGCCCGGGCGCCGGTTCGGATCAAAAATGCTGTTGGTGATGATCACCCGGAACGCGGCGAAGTCCATGGCCCCCGTGGCGGCCAGTTCCTTGACGGCGGCGGCCAGGGCGGGGTTCACGGGTTCACGGTTGGTGCCCGGGACGGCGGGCGCGACGGCCGGCGCGGCGACCATGGCGGGCGGGGCCGAAGTCACGGCGGCGCCGGGCGGGGCGGTTTCGGGGGCGGCCGCTTCGGCGGCACCGGCCACGGCGCCGCTCAACACGAGGGCCAACAAGGAAAGAGGCAGAGGGGAGTGGGGCTTCATTGATCCGGGGTGACACCGAGTTGGAGGCCGCTGACTTGGAGAACCAGGGAGAGCACCCGGCCGTTTTCATCGCGGGTCGAGACTTCGACATCCTCGATCCGCACGCCGAGGTGCTCCGTTTCGCTCTTGTCGCGCGGGTTGTGGGAGCGTTCGACATTGTACAGGAACTTCGTGAGACTCTCAATGTTCCCCGTGGCGTCGGCGCGCACTTCGAGCATGGCGTAGTCTTCGCCGGTGGCCTTCCACTGGGGATGAATGCTGGTGACGGCGATCCCGCTGTCCTTGGCCCAACGGTCGAAGGCCTTGAGCATGTCGCTCTGCGCCAGGGAGACATCGGACTTGAGCGTGGCGTTCATCATGTTGGTCCAGCGTTGCCGCAACGCCGGGCCGCTCTTGATCAGTTGCTGGCCGGACGAGAGGGACTCCTTGAGGGTCTTGAGCCGCGCGGCCCGCTGCGCCCAACTCAGCGCCAGCGGTTCGTAAACCACCACGTCGAGCACGTAAATCGCCACCATGATGCCGGCGATGATGAGCAGGCGTTTTTGATTGTTGTTAGTTTCCACCGGGTTTGACTCCTTCCCATTGAAAGTTGAGGGTGAATTGCAACGGGTTTTGGCCATGGAAATCACTGGTCAAGCCCGTGACTTCGTTGACCTTTTCCAGTTCGTCGCTGACGCGAAAGTAGGCCTGATTGTTCTGCGCGACACCGGTGCAGGTGACGGTGGTCAAATCCTTGATTTCCAAGGACCGGGCGGTGACGGTTCCCGTCGGGGGAAACGCCTCGCTGATTTTCTTCAGGATGCGCAGGCTCCGGTAGGTCTCATCAAACCAAGGGTGGTATTTGGCCAACTGCTGCTGGTCCGCGCGCAACTCCTCGACCTGGCCTTTGATGTCGGCGTACTGGGACTCGTAGGAGTTGATCTGCCACTGCTGCCAGCCAAAAGCCGCCGCGGCGAGCAGGGCGATGACGGCAACGGCGCCGCCGGCCCAGACCAGCTTGCCCGTCGTGAGTTTGTTGCTGCTGAGCAGTTGTTTCCACGGCTGCTCCTTGGGGGGCAGAAACTCCGGCCCACCAGCTCCAGCCAGGAGATTAACCGCGACCGAAACCGCGGGCGAAAGGACAATTTCCGCCGGGAGGGCGGGAACGAATTCCGCGGGGGAGGCCCGTTCGATAAGTTCCAGCTTCAGGCCCAGGGACTGGGCGCGCGGAGTGAGTTCATCCACGAACCGGCGGGCCGCATCGCCGCGTCCGAAGACCTTCAACTTGCGGAGCCCGTCGCCGAGGGCGCCCGGCAAATTCCCGAGCGTGATGCGCAGTTCGCGCGCCACCAAATCGGCATCGGGGCCGCGGTGGACGCCTTCGGTTTCCGCACCACCATCCAAAGAACGCAGGGCAATGATGCCGCCGCCGCTGGTGATTTGGAGGTCGATGCCATGCGGCGCGAGCACCAGGGCCACGACCCCGGCGGCGGTGAGTTCGCCGGGGGGTTGCAACGCGGTGATCCCGAGGGTGAAATGCACCGGCCGCAATTGGGCGGCCTTGAGGACGGTTTCCAACCGCGTCAAGTGGTTCCGCGGCACGCCCATTTGCAGGGCCAGCGCCTCGCCCCCCGCGGGTTTGGCGCGCGACGTGACGATGAACAAACTATCCGCGCCGGACGGGAAGCCGCGCTCGGCTTCCAACTCCAGAAAGCCGGGCACGTCGGCCTCGGGAATTTCGGGCAGCGCGGTCTGAAAGGTCAGCACCCAATCCAACGGCAGGCAAACGGCGCATTTGCGCTCGCGAATGCCCGCCTGGTCCAGGTGGTTGCGAATCTCGCGCCCGACCAAGGCCGGGTCGCCGGTCAAGGGCGCCAGCGTGAGCGGCACGGAAACAGATTTGGAGGTCTGCCACGCGCCGTTGCCGCGGCGGAGCACCACCGCCTCCAGCCGGTTGCCGTTGAGCGACAGGCCGAGGACGGAATTGAGCCGTCGTTTGGTGAAGAAATCGATCATGGGGTTTTCTTTCCGAGCTGCCAGCGATCACGAACCTGTTTGCCAAGCGCCCAACCGAGATGGGTGAGATCCTGGCGGTACACGACACTCACCGTTCCGGTGGGATACATATTACTGACATCAAAAATGAACTTCGTCCGGCGGTAGCCGCGGCCATCGTGCCCCAGCGCCGCGACATCCGCGGTGTATTGATAGCTCCGGCCGGTGATGTATGGGGCGATTCTTTGCACCACGGAAGTGTCCGTGATGGCGTTGGGCACCCAGGAAACCGTGTTCTGGTTGAGCGTGTTGCCCTGGTTGCTCGTGCGGTAGGCGACGACCTGGGCGGCGGTGTTAATATCCATGCCGGGGAGGCAGGAAATCACGATGCTGCTCGCGGTGTTGATGTTGATCAGCCCGTTCAAGGAGGTGCCCCGCAAATACGGTTCGATGAGCACGAATTGGGCCTGCGTCATGCCCGCGCGCTGGGCGTACTGGTAAAAAATAAGCGGGCAGGTGATGGCCGGGTTGAGCATCGGCGGCGCGGTGCGCGACCCGCCGGTGGAAACCCGCGCCAAAACTTGGTTGGCCAAGCTGGTGCCGAACAGCGTCTGCATGTTCGTCTGCAGGTTTTGCAAGTCGGCCGCCGTGCTATTCGCCCCCAGGGTGACCCGGGCGGAACCGTTCGTGGTCATACTGGGTTCGCGGGACCAGATGGTGACATATTCCAAAATCCCCGGGTCCAAGCGACCGTCTTGGTTGTCGGAGGGGGGGAGGAGTTCCCCGTCGTTTTCGTTCGGATCCAAAATGCCATTCTGATTGGGATCCTCGCCGTACAAAATGGTCGTGTCCATGTTGTAAATCAGCCGCAGCTCCTCAATGGACTCAAAGGGGGCGTTTTTGCAGGTGTAGGCGGGGGAAAGCCGTTGATAAGTGTCGCTCTCCGCGCCCCCGGTGGTCGAGGTGGTGTTCGTGCTCTTCCAGGCAAGAATGGAGTTGATCAAATCCGGGGTCATCCGCGGCAACTGCGCGAGCATGTTGCTGTTGGCGGTGTTGAGGTTGATTTTACTGTTCTCGTCCCGCAGCCCCCAGGTGGGAGTGGTCGCAGGGGCGTTGTCCGCGTTCGTGCGGCCAATGAACCAAACATGAGCGTCACCGATGGGCACCGCCGCGTTCTGATAGTTCAACGGGCTGGGCATGGAACCATAGGTCGAGATGTTCGAGATCATCAGGCTCAGGTAGCGCCGGGATCCCTCGATGGCCTGTTCGGCTTCCAAACCCGCTTCGCGGTTGTCCGAGGCGCGCAGCTCATAGGACATCGAATGGGCAAAGTAGAGCGTGATGCTGATCAGGCCGAACAGAATCCACATCACCAAAACCAAAACCGAACCGCGGCGCCGGGCGCCGGACGCGGCCGCACCAACACCGGCGGGCGGCGGACAGGGCGGGTGGGAAGTGGCGTTCATGGCGGTGGCTTAGTTCAGGGAGGCGGCGGTGTTCGTGCGCGGAACCATGATCACGGGCACCAGGAAATCGATGGGCGAAGTCGCGGGCACTCCCCGCACGCGCGGCGGCGTGAAATCAATATGCACCTTCACAGCAATGGGCGTGTTCGACAAAGTGGAACTCCAAGTCGTGGCCCAATTGGTGCCGTCATAGTACGAAAACTGGAGCGTCTGCACCCCGCTGATGAGGTGCTGGGGCACGGGGGCTTCAGGGGTGACGGCCAGCAAATTACGGGAAACATGGCGCACGATGTCGCGTCCCGGGGGCGCCATGCGGTTGGTGGGATCCTGCAGGGCGTAATCAATCCGCTGAATTTCGCCATAAGGGGAACCGGGGACCACCTGGCCGGTGGAGGTGTAAATTTCCAAGGCCACCGGCTGGCTCATGCCGACCGCGGTCGTGTCACTGGCCATGAGGCCGACCAAAACGCTGTTGCCCGAATAGGGCATGATCCCGCGCAAGTCGCGTTTCATGACGCTGACCAAATTATCCAAAGGCAGGGTCATCTTGGTCGCGGCGGCGGCGCCTTCCCGAAGCCGGACGGCGCCGAAGAAAACCACGTTGATGGCCGCCAGCACGATCGCGGAAATGCCCACCGCGAGAAGCACCTCGATGAGGGTGAACGCCGCGCACGCCACCCGGAGGCGGCGGTGGCCGGGGGCGCGCGAAACGGGGTAAAGGGGAAGTTTCATCGCGCCAGGGTGTTGACCAGGGTGGCCACATGCACCAGGCAAGCGCGGCCGTGGGCGTTGTAGGTGACATCGACGGCCACCTCGCGCATGGCATTTTCCGTCGTGGCGTCGTTGACGATGGCCAGGGCCTGCCAAGCCTGGTTGCGAATGGTCCAGCGGAATTGGAAGCCGCCCTGAATCTCCACCCCGCTCTGGCCGGCTTGGTTCCATTGCCCGTTCAAAATGGCCTCATTGAGTTTCCACTCCGCAATGCGCGCCGCCATCGCCTTGCGCTGCGAGACCTCGCCGGCCAGGCTGGCCAGGCTGAGACCGCGCGCAATCACGGGGACCACGATCGCCATGAGCAACATGGCGGCGAGGACCTCGATGAGGGTGAACCCCCCGCGGGCCATTTTAGCGGCGCTGGTTGGGGGAGTTTGCATTTTGACTCTGCACTTCGTAGCCGAGGAAGTCGGCGGTGGGCACGATCCAGACAAACTGGCGGGGATTCTGTTGGATCGAAATCGCGCTTACACTGGTGGCTTTCTGCACAAATCCATCCGGGGAGAAATGAATCCCGGGGAGCGCTGAAGCCGCGCGCCCGGCGGCACCGGCGGCGGCGGAGCCCACGGCGGAAGTGACAGTCCCCTTGGCGAGCGTGATGCTCAGGTCCTTGTCCACACGAAATTCGTCCAACTTGATGTCCCGGTCGGTGTAACCCGTCTCCTGGCGGAGCCCGTAGGTGCCCTGCTTGGCGTTGATCCACAGGATCATTGGCACGCCTTCGGAAACCGCCCGCTCGCGGCCGTACCGCGTCAGGGAGACGAAGCGCCGCACCTCGGAATCCAACGCCCGCCCCGCGAAGAACTCCTTGAGCTTCGGGGTGAGGATCCCAATCACGACCACTAGGATGGTCATGACCAGGATCAGTTCGATCAACGTGAACGCCCCCGCGGGGAGCGGACGTGGACGGAACGGTTGGTGGGGGGCGGGGCGCATGGGGGCTCGTTGATGGAGAAGGCGGGCTTACTTCTTGCCCTGCTGGTCCCAATTCGTGATGTCGTCGTTACCGCCCACCTTTTGGTCGAAGCCCATGGACATCAGGTCGTAGGAATTGGGGCGGTGCTTGCCGGGGCATTCATAGACGTAGGGATTCTTCCACGGGTCGAGCGGGATCGAATCCATGTAGGGATGCCACGCGGCGGTAGCGTCGCGGGGTTTCACGACGAGCGCTTGCAGTCCGTCTTTGCCGCGGGGATAGAAGCCGTTGTCCACCTCGAACAGGTCGAGGGCGGTGGCGAAGACGCTCAACTGGGTCTGGGCGGCGGAGATTTTGGCCTTCTCGGTGGTGCCGGCGAATTTCGGCACGACGATACCGGCGAGAATGCCCAGGATGACGAGCACGAGCAGCAGTTCGACCAGGGTGAAACCGGCCGACGCGGCGCGGCGCCGGGAGGGATGGGAAAGAGGTTGAATGTTCATGTTTGGATTCCTTGTTTGCGCTATTTGATATGTTCCTGCAGGGAGAAGATCGGGAGTACCATCCCGATGAAAATGGTGCCGATGAAACCGGCGATGAAAAACAGCATGAGCGGTTCGGCGAAGGCCACGGCGGTCTTGAGCTCACGGTCCAAGTCGCCTTCGGTGGTGTTCGCAATGCGGATGAGTTCGGCGTCCAAGCGGCCACTTTCCTCGGCGATCGCGATCATTTCCAAAATGGAACCCGCGAACAAGTCACGGCACTCGCCCAGGCTCTTGCCCAACTGGCCGCCTTCCTTGACGCGCTCGATGGAGTTGGAAACCGCGTCCACCAGAACTTGATTGCCGATGGATTTACGGGCGACATTGAGGCCCTGCACCAGCGGCACGCCCGCGCCGAGCAGGGTGCCCAACATGCGGCAAAAGCGGGCCATGGCGAACTGCGCGGCCAGCGGACCGACGACGGGGGCGCGCAACAAGATGCCCTCCCAGACGCGCCGGCCCTTTTCCGAGCCCACCCAGGAGCGCAGCATGTAGCAGGTGACGCCCAAAGCGACCGCCGCGTAGAGCCCGTAATTGCGCATGGCGTCGCTGATCCCGATGATGATCCGGGTGATCAGGGGCAATTCCGCACCGAAGCCCGAGAAAATCAACTGAAAGCGCGGAATGAAAAACACCATCAGAAACACCAGCACCCCCAGGGCGAGGAACAACAGGATCAGCGGATACAGCATGGCCGCCATGACCTTGGATTTCATTTCCTTTTCGCGCGCTTGGAAATCGGCGATCTGGGCGAGCACCACATCCAAGAACCCGCCGGTTTCACCCGCTTCAACCATCGCGACATAGACCCGCGGGAAAGTGACGGGATCACGGCCCATGGCCTCGGCGAGCGAAATGCCGTCGATGACGGAATCATGCACGGCCTTCCACTTGGCGGCGGCGATGGGCGCGGCGGCTTCCTTGACCAGGATGACCAAGGCGCGGCTGAGCGGCACGCCGGCGGCGAGCAAGCTGGAGAGGAGGCGGGTGAAGTTTTCCAACATCTTCGCCGTGACGCGCGTCGGCTCGAAGAGGGGCTTGGCCACCTTGGCCCCGCCGGACGGCGCCGGGGTGGGCGCGGCCTTGTCGGACTTGGCAGGCCGGGTGGGTTTGACGGCCTTGCCGCCGCCTTTTTCGGCGAGACTCACGGGCTTGAGCTTGCGCTCGTCCAACTGCCGCAAGGCTTCCTGGCGGCCGCCGGCATCCAGCGTGCCTTCGGTCATCTTGCCGTCGGCTTGCAACGCTTTGTATTGAAAAACAGGCATGGGATTAAGCCCCTTCCTTTTCCGCCGCCGCTTTTTCCTCTTCCCGCATGGACCCCGCGAGCGATTGATCCTTGGTGGCGCGCATGACCTCGTCCGGCGTGGTGATGCCCTGGCGCACCAAGCGCCAACCGTCGTCGCTGAGGGACCGCAGGCCGTTGCGCAGGGCCGCTTCGCGGATTTCGCCGCTGGAGCAGTTGCGCAGGATGCGGTCCTGGATTTCAGCGTTCATATCCATCCACTCGAAAATGCCGTGCCGGCCGTGGTAACCGGTGTTCCGGCAATCGCGGCAACCGGTGGGCCGGTAAATCGGCAGATCGACGGCGAAACCCAAATGGCGTTTGAGCGAGGCAATGGTGTCGGTCTGGTCGAGGGCCTTGCACTTGGGGCACAGCACGCGGACGAGGCGCTGGGCGAGCACGGCTTCCAGGGAGGAGGCCACCAAATAAGGTTCCACCTTCATATCCACCAAGCGCGTGACGGCGCCGGGGGCGTCGTTGGTATGCAGGGTGGAGAACACCAAATGCCCGGTGAGAGACGCTTGCACCGCGATCTGGGCGGTTTCGGAATCGCGGATTTCCCCGATGAGCACCACGTCGGGGTCATGGCGCAGAATGGAGCGCAAACCGCGGGCGAAGGTCAGCCCGGATTTTTCATTCACCTGGATTTGATTGACGCCCTTGAGTTGATACTCGATGGGATCCTCGATGGTGATGATCTTGGTTTCGCTGTCGTTGATGGACGATAGGGCGATGTACAGCGTGGTCGTCTTGCCGCTGCCGGTCGGCCCGGTCACCAAGATGATGCCGTGGGGCAGTTGGATGACGCGTTTGAAACTCTTCAACTCCCGCGCGTCCATGCCCAATTGGTCCATGCCCAGGCTCGCGTTCTTCGAGTTCTGGCGCAGCAAACGCAGCACGACGGCCTCGCCGTGGAGCATGGGGATGACGGACACGCGGATGTCCACCTCATTGTTCGCCAGGCGGATCTTGATGCGCCCGTCCTGGGGCAACCGCTTTTCGGCGATGTTGAGATGGCTCAAAATCTTGATGCGGGAGACGATCGCCGGCTGGAACCGCTTCAACTGCGCGGGGACTGGGACTTCCTGCAGCACGCCGTCAATACGATAACGGATGCGGAATTCGTCCTCAAACGGTTCCAAGTGAATGTCGGACGCGCGGAGTTCAATGGCGTCCGACAACACCTGGTTCACGAAACGGATGATGGAGGCATCCTCGGCGGCGTTTTCGAGATCACCGGTTTCGTCGGCGTTCTCATCCACGACTTGGAGCGGGGCGTCTTCATCGAGGGTGTCGATGGTGTCCGCGCCGACGCCGAGATGTTTCTTCATCTCGCGCAGGATCGCCTCATGGGGGGCGAGGACCGGCTTGATTTTAAGGCCGGTCAGGGTCTTGAGGGTGTCCAGGCCCTGGGTGGCGAAGAGGCGGCTGGTGGCCACCTCCGCCGTGCCGTTCACGCGCTGCAGGGGGAGGAGTTCCTCCTTGAGCAGCACGCGGGCGGGAAACAACGAGAGCAGTTCGCGGTCGGGTTCGACGCGCTCCAAGGTGGTGTACGTGACGCCGTATTCGCGGGCCAGCCAGCGGAGGATTTGGTCCTCGTTCTGGGGCACCGCCTTGCCGCCGGGGGCGGCCGCGAGCCGCTTCAACGAGGAGGCGTCCGCCGCGGACAACTGCCGCCCGTCCACCATCTTCGTGAGCAATTGCGGCCACGCCGCGTCCACCGTTGCAGTCTCAGTCGTCATAGTTTGCACCACCCGTTGCCGGGTTGTTTCCCGCCGATTAATGTGCCGGAGCGCTTAGCGAACCAAACCAACGGTGATCGCGATGGCTTCCTGCCGGGCCGAGAGGAGCTTCTTGAGGTCTTCCTGGGCGGCGGCGTATTTGGCTTCCTTGGCCTTGGCCGAGGTGCGGACCTTTTCCATCTTGGCCTTCAATTCGGCCGCGGGGGCCTTCGCATCAATCGCCGCTTGCAGCGCTTCCGAGTCGGGGTCGGGGGTGCCGCCAAAAGGATTGCGGCGGGGTTGGTTGCCGCCGTTGTTGGTGTCGCCATTGTTGCCACCGCGACGTTGGCCGCCCCGGCCGCCAAACATGCCGCGCGCCATGCCGGTGACCATGTCCTGCTGGGCGTCCATGACCTTGCCGATGGCGGTTTCGAGGACCTTCCATTCCGCATCATCCGTCACTTCGAGGGATTCGCGGTAACCATCCATGCGCATTTGGCGAAATTGCGCGGGGTCGAAATTGCCGCCACGTTGGGCGGAGGCGTTGCCGGCGCTGAGGCTGAAAAGGGTGACGCAGCCCAAGAGGGCGACGAGGGATTTGAGGGATTTCATAGGTTGTCTGCTGTTTTGAGGTTGAGGATGTTAATTTGAAGGAACGGCGCGTGGCGGCCGGGGAACCAGCCGCCACCCGCCGAAAAGATTATTTCAACAAACCGTAGATCACGGCAACGGCTTCCTGACGGGCGGAAAGGAGTTTCTGCAAGTCGGTTTGGGCGGTGGCCAGCTTGGCTTCCTTGGCCTTGGCGGAGTCACGGACCTTGCTGAGCTTGGCTTTGATTTCGTCCGCGGGAGCCTTGGCGTCAATCGCCGCCTGGAGGGCTTCCACATCGGGATCGGGGGTGCCACCGCCACGGCGGTTGCCACCAGCGGGAGGAGGGTTGCCGCCGGCGGCGGCGTCTTGGTTGCCACCGCGATTGCGGTTCTGGCGCCCACCGAAGCCGCCCCGGCCACTGCGGGCTTCTTGTTGCGCGTCCAAAACTTTGCCGATCGCGGTTTCGAGGACTTTCCATTCGGCGTCATCGGTGACGTCCATGGCGGTTTTGATGCCTTCCAACTGGCGTTGGCGCATCGCGGCGGGGTCAAAATTACCCCCGCGACCACCGCCACCACCATTGCGTTGAGCAGAGGCGGTCGAGGTGCTGAGCGCGAGCAAGGACAGGCAGCCGGCCAGAGCCAGCAGGAACTTGAATTTCTTCATAATACTAAGGCTTTCCGAGTTGTTTTAATCGTTACATTGCAGGTGGAGCACGTCGAGCGTGCCCCGGGCCGTTTGCTGTAAGCCCCTCGCAAGCAATTGGCGGGCCAACTTACTAATCACGTAAACTCCCGCAAAGAGGCACTTGACCGATGGCCACCGGGATTGTCCCCGCGCAGGTTTTGCTCACCGCCACCGCTCCGCTGCGCAATATTTGCGCAGCCTGCGGACGGCGACCGAACGAATCCCTCCCCCACCCCGCGAGTCGGCCGGTAGTCGCGCGCCGGTGGAGGGCAGCCGATGGCCCGGATCAACATTTGTATAGGTTTTGTCTAATTACAAAAGATTCCACCCCGGTATTCAGGCCGCACAACGGAGGCGAAACGACCTGGATTAATCGCAACCATCGCGTTTGTTTATAGGCCATTCAAAGCAATCGTACCCGGACGCAATAAAACCTTGAGGAGTGCTTCATTTTGTACAAATATTGTATCGATTTATGGTGGAAATGGTGCAGTATACGATTCAGGCGGCCGCCCGGAAGACCGGGCTCAGCGAACATGTGCTCCGCGTTTGGGAGCAGCGTTACGCCGCGGTGACCCCCAACCGCACGCCGGGCAAGCGCCGGCTTTACACCGCCGCGCAGCTTGAACGCCTCGGGTTACTGCGGGACTTGACCCGCGGCGGCCACCGCATCAGCCAGGTGGCGCGGGTCGCGACCCCGAAATTACGCCGACTGACGCTGGAACTGGCGACGCCGCCGTCCCCGGCGGAGGCATCGCCCCGGCCGGACGCCGCGGCGGACGGGCCGCCGGATACGACCGCGTATCAAGCGGCGTGCCTGGCCGCCGTGCAGGCCTTGGACGCCACCGCCCTGGAGCAGACCCTGCTCCGCGCGACCGGCGAGCTCAGCGCGCTGGGGCTGCTCCGCCACTTGGTCGGGCCGCTGCTGGAAACCATTGGCGAGCGGTGGCGGGAAGGCCGACTGACCGTCGCCCAAGAACACTGCGCCAGCGCGGCCTTGCGACATTTTCTCCTGGGTCTGGCGCGAACCAACGAACCGGCCGGACACGCCCCTTTGCTCTTGGTGGCGACCCCCGCCGGCCAAAGCCACGAACTGGGAGCGCTACTGGCGGCGGCGGCGGCCGTACAATTCGGCTGGCGGATTGCTTATTTGGGAGCCGGGATGCCGGCCGCGGACTTGGCGGGGGCGGCGCGGCAATTGGGCGCCCGGGCGGTGGCCGTGAGTTTGGTTTATCCCACCGACGATCCGGAATTGCCCATCCAACTTCGGCAATTGCAGCGGGGGCTGCCGGCTGGAGTGGCCCTTTTGGTGGGGGGAAGGGCGCTGCCCGCGTATGAATCGGCGGTCCGCTCGGCCGGCGGCATTGCCATTGGCAATCTGGGAGAACTTGGGGCCGTGCTGGACGAACTGCGAAGGCAGCCGGGAACCGGAGAATGAAAAGAGAATACGAATTTACGGCGGATTTGTGGCTGCCCAAGCCCCGCGCCGAGGTGTTTGCCTTTTTTGGAGACGCCCACAACCTGCAAGTCCTGACCCCGAAGTGGCTGGATTTTAAGATCCTCACCCCCGCCCCGATCCCCATGGCGGCGGGGACCCTGATCGATTACCGCATCCGGCTCCATGGCCTCCCCATTCGGTGGCGGACGGAAATTGCGGTGTGGGAGCCGCCGCATCAATTTGTGGACCGACAGATCAGCGGGCCGTACCACCTTTGGCACCACACCCACAGCTTTATCGAAATGGAAGGCGGCACGCTGTGCCGGGACCACGTGCGCTATTCGCCGAAAGGCGGGGCCGGGCTCCACTGGTTGTTTGTGCGGCGCGAGGTGGAGCGGATTTTCGCCTACCGAAAGGACCGCTTGGTGGAACGTTTTTGGGCGCCCACGCCCGCCTGACCCCGGCCCGCCCGCAAAGCCCGCCTCAATTACCCGCGGCCAAAAAATGGTCCAGCAAAGTGCGAAACTCCATGGCTTGCAGGGTGGTGAGCTCCCGGGGCAGCGGCGCCCCGGACGGCTGCCGCGCGGCGGCGGCGCAGAGATCAACGAAAGCGGCGGCTTCCCATTGTCCCCCGGGGAGCAGGCGCGGTCGTAACTCGGCGGGATCGGCGGCGGCGAAATGTGCCGCGGCCGCCCGACTCAGACCGGGGGTGACGGGGTGGCGCCCCGTTTGGCGGAACCAGTACTTGGCGTTGGCGTAATCCGGCTCCCGCCGGTGGAGAATGCCATGCACCAAGCTGCCGTCCGGGGTGTCCAAATCCTGCACCAAGCAATGCGCGGCGTCCAAGTGATCATGCCACAGCAGCACCACGGCATGCGCGGCGATGGGCCGCGGAAACGGCCCCGCCGCCGCAAATTCCCGTTCAATTTCCTCCCGCGTCAAGACCCCGGCGCGCGGCCCGGGCCCCAACGCGGGGGGATTGTCCGGGATCAACAGGCCCGCTAATTTGGTCAGAGTGCGCGTGGGCATGAATCCCAATCTAAGCGGCCATCCCGCCCGGGCAAGAGTTTTTTCGAACCATCCACCGGTTGGATTGTCCATGGAAAGCAAGGCGGCCCGGCGCGGTTGGAGCTTGCGCTGACCCGCCGCCACAGGCAACACTTTGGCCACTGTACGATGATGTTCGGTTTGACAATACCGCCGGGATCGCCGCCCTCCCCGCCGCCACCGCGGCGGCGCCGGAGGCTTGGCAGCGGCGGGTTCGTCCGCGGGCTGGTCGGTCTCGTGTTGCTGCTCACTTGGGTGCTGAGCGCGGCGGCGGCGAATTTCAACGCCACCGTGGACCGGGACACCTTGTATTTGGGAGAATCGGTCACCCTCACCCTGACCTTTGAAGGAGGCCGGCCGCGGGCGTTGCCTCCCTTGGCGGTCCCCGGCGCGCGGCTGGAGGGCGGCGGAACCTCAACCCAGATGAGTTTCATCAACGGAGTCACGACGAGTTCCGAGGCGCATACCTATCAACTCACTCCGACCCAGGCGGGGGAGATCACCGTCCCGGCGTTCAGAGTGGACGTGGGCGGCCAGACCCTCTTCAGCCAGCCGATCAAGTTGACGGTGCTCAAGCCGGGCGCCCCACCGGCCGCCACGGCGGCGAACAACGGCCAACTCGCCTTCGTCCGCCTGCTGCTGCCCAAGCAGGAGGTTTATGTCGGGGAGACGCTGGCCGGCCAGTTGGAGATTTATCTGCGGGACGGCGTGGTGAACATGAAGGATTTTCAGCTCACCCCGATGCAGGCGGAAGGCTTCACGGTGGGCAAAATGACGGAAGGCCAGCACCGCAGCGCGCGGGTGGGCAATTTCAATTACACGGTGGTTCCCCTCCCCATGACCTTCACGGCCGTGAAAGCCGGCACTTTGACGCTGGGGCCGGCCAGTTGCACCATGACGCTGCTGCTGGGGCCGGTGAATTTCTTCGGCCAGCCCACCCGCCGGCAGCCGATGAACTTGAGCAGCGAACCGATCACGATCCACTCCCTGCCAGTGCCGCGGGAAAACCAACCGGCGGGGTTCAGCGGCGCCGTGGGTAATTATGAGCTGCAGGTGGACGTCACCCCCACGAACGTCGCGGTCGGCGACCCCATCACGGTCAAAGTGCAGGTCAGCGGCCGGGGCGCGGTGGATGCGGTGACCCTGCCGGAGCAGGGCAGTTGGGATCAATTCAAGACCTACCCACCGACCAGCACCGTGGATTTGGAGGCGAGTGGGTTGGGGGGCACGAAGAGTTTCGCCCTCACGGTGGTGCCCCAAAACACGGAGGTGCGGGAATTGCCGCCCTTGGTGTTCAGTTTCTTCAACCCCGAGGAAAAAGCATATCACACGCTGCGGCACCCGGCCGTGGCGCTCACCGTGCGGCCGAGCGCGGCCTCCCTGCCGCCCCCCAGCCTGCCGAACGTGAATCCCGTCCCCGCCGAACCGGCGACCAACCGGCCGCTGGACATTGCCCCGATCCGGGTGCGGCCCGGTCCAGTGGCGGCCTTGGCGGCCCCGTGGGTGGCGCGCCCTTGGTTCCTCGCCCTGCAAGCCGTGCCCGTGGCCCTCTGGCTGGGGCTCTTCGCCGCCCGCAAGCAACGCGAACACCTGGCCAACAACCCGCGGTTGCGCCGGCAGCGCGAGGTGGATCAATTGGTGCGGCAGGGACTCGCCGAGTTGCGCCAGGCCGCGGCCGCGAACCAAGGCACCGAGTTTTTCGCCACCCTCTTCCGGCTGCTCCAGGAGCAATTGGGAGAACGCTTGAACCTGCCGGCCTCGGCGATCACGGAAGCCGTCCTCGTGGAGCGGCTTCGCCCCGGCCAATGGCCGCCCGCGGCGGTGGAGGATTTGCACGAGCTGTTCCAAGCCTGCAACCAGGCGCGCTATTCCCCGCACCGGACCGCCACCGAACTGGCCGGACTGGCCGACCGGGCGGCCAAGGTGCTGGCGTCCGTCCGTGATTTACCTGCATGAACGGCCACCGCTCCCCCACCCTGCGCCGCGCCCTGTGGTGCGTCCTGTTCCTGGCGCTGGCAATCTTCGACGTCCGCGCGGGCGACG
>CAIYZC010000120.1 GCA_903930565.1 uncultured Pedosphaera sp. | reverse complement strand
GTGTTGGCAAACACGGCATAGGGCACCGGCAGGATGGGTTGCAGCGGCGACAAGGGCGTGAACGCGCCCACGCCATTGGTACGCACCCCGATGGCCAGCCACGTGGCGTTCCCGGCGAAGACCGCGCCGAAATCCAGCCGCGCGGTGAACAACCCGTTCGTCACAAACACCCCCACGTTGGTCGACGTCGACCCCAACTGCGGCCCCAGGGTGGTCGGGATGACGTACAACCCAAAGGTGAAATCATAAATCCCGGCAGCGGGAACCCCATTGTTCGCCAATTGGCCTTGGTAAAAGAACGCGGTGCCTTGCGCCCGACTGCCCGGGGCCAGGCCCAAGAGCAGGGCCGCCACCAAGCAGTGCCATCCCCGGAAAAGTAATGTGCGCATGATCATTCAGCCGATCCGGTGGCCTCGCAGTCCCTGCGGCGGCCACCAAGATCGTGCCAGAAAACTAAACGCCCCCGGCGCCCGCGGCAAGATGCGACTCGATCCCCCGACCCATTCGCGCCTCATTTTTCGGGCCAAAAAGTGAAGGCCACCGCCGCCAGCAAGCAGAGGAAAGCCGCTCCGTGGTTCCACCGCAACCGTTCCCCCAAGTAGAGCACCGCAAACCCGGAAAACACGACCAGAGTGATGACTTCCTGCATAATTTTGAGCTGGGGCGCGGAGTAGAACGCGCTCCCCCAGCGGTTGGCGGGAACTTGCAAAATGTATTCGAACAGCGCAATGCCCCAACTCGCCAGGATCACGCGCCCCAGCGGCGCGCCCTTGAACTTCAAATGGCCGTACCAGGCCACGGTCATGAACAGGTTCGAGAAGACCAACAAAAGCACTGGTAACCAACGTGATGAAATAATTTGGGCGAACATGGATGGATGGGATGATCCGGACCGCCGCACGGGCGGCCCGGTCCCTCTGCCATAGCCCGCGGCGCGCGCGGGGTCAAGCCGCCGGGCGCCGGACGGAGCGCGCGCTTGACGAGGGGCGTGGCGGGGGGAAGAATCGCCGCGACTCGATTGAACACCCTATTTTTTATGCGCCCTCCTGTTTCCGCAGTTTCCTTGCTGCTGCTGTTGGCCTTGGCCGGCTCCGCGCCCGCCCAATCCCCCGCGATGCGGGAATTGGCGGCTTATGAGCAGAAATTCCCGCTCACCCCGGCCCCCAACCCGCGCCCAGGGTTGCTGCAAAAGGGTGACCGACTCGCCATTTGCGGTGATTCCATCACGGAGCAAAAGATGTACTCGCGCATCCTGGAGACCTACCTGACCGTGTGCGTGCCCGAGCTGGAAATCACGGTGCGGCAGTATGGCTGGAGCGGCGAAAAGGCGGCGGGTTTTCTGGGTCGCATGACCAATGATTGCCTCCGGTTTCAACCCACCGTGGCGACGACCTGCTACGGCATGAACGACCACGAATACCGCGCCTATGAACCGCGGATCGGGGACACCTACCGCGAGAAAATGGGCGGTGTGGTGGCCGCATTCCAGGCCAACGGCGTGCGGGTCCTGCTCGGCTCCGCCGGCACGGTGGGTAAACGCCCCTCTTGGGTCGGCGATCCCAACGCGTCCATCGACGACATGAATCTCAACCTGTGCCAATTGCGGAACATCGACATTGAACTGGCCCGCCAGCTGGGCGTGGGCTTCGCCGACCTCTTCCGCCCGATGTTGCTCAAAGGGCATGAAATGGCCGTCAAAACGGATGGGCGTTTCGCGGTCTCGGGTCAGGACGGCGTGCATCCGGGCTGGGCGGGGCAAGTGGTGATGGCTTACGCCTTCCTCCATGGATTCGCGTTGGACGGCACCATCGGCACTTTCACCGTGGATTTGGCGGCGGGCACCACCAAAACCACCGCCGGGCACGAAGTGGTGCGTTCGAGCAAGGAAGTCGTGGAGTTGCGGAGCTACCGTTATCCCTTCTGCGCCGGGGTCGGTGACGTGGCCAAGGATGACAACCTCCGCGCCGGCCTGCAACTGGTGCCCTTCGATGCGGAATTGAACCGGCTCACTTTGCTGGTGCAACACGCGCCCGCCGAGCGCTACACCGTCACTTGGGGCGGGCAAAAAAAATCCTTCACCGGCAAACAATTGAGCGCCGGCATCAATCTGGCGACGGAATTCCCCATCAATCCGTTCAGCGCGGCTTTCCAACGCGTGGATGAGGCCGTGGCCGCCAAGCAGAATTTCGAAACCCACCAGATCAAGGAAGTGTTCCATGGCCGGGAAGGCAAGGCGGACATGGCCGCGGCCGTCGCCAAAACCGAGGCGGAACGCACGCCCTTGGCGGCCGCCATCAAAACCGCCTTCGTGCCGGTAAACCACACGCTCACCATCACCCCCGAATGAACCTGCCGCCCGAAGAACAGGACCTGGCCGCGCGCTTGGAATTGACCGCCGGACCGCTCCTCGCCACCCGTCAGGAAATCACCACGCTCTGCGCGGCGGCGCGGGCGGGAAAAATGCACGGGGTGGCCGTCCACAGCGCCCGCGTGGAACTGGCGTACGCCCTGCTCGAGGAAAGCGGGCTGAAGGTCACCGCCTTGATCGGTTTTCCCTGGGGCGCCGCGGAATCCGATGTGAAGCGCTATGAAGCCGAGCTGGCGGTGGACCTCGGAGCGCACGAATTGGATGTTGTGCCGAACCACGCCTGGCTGCGCGAAGGCGAGGATCGCCGCTTGCTGCGCGAATTGATGGAGATCGTCGAGGCCGCGGACGAACGACCGGTGAAAGTTATCTTGGAGAGCGGCCTCCTCACGCGCGACGAAATCCTGCGCGCCTGCGGCCTCGCGGAAGAAGCGGGCGCCCAAGGCGTGGGGATCGGCACGGATTTTCAACTCGCGCCGGTGACAACCGAGGAAGTGGCCGCCTTGCGCGCAGCGGCCGGCGAAAAGCTACTGGTGAAAGCCTCCGGCGGCATCCGGGACGCCGTTCAAGCACAATTATTGGTGGCGGCCGGAGCCGGCCGGATCGGCCTGCGCGCATCCCTGCCGCCGGCGGCATGACGCTCATGTGAAGGCGCGCGTTAAACCGAGCTTCACGGCTTGGCCTAGCTTTCGGCGTCCAACCGAAGGCTTGGCCCAGTTTTCACACCCCAGCCTATGGTTCGATGCAACCGACCCGCGACCGCGTTGACTGTCCTGATGCTGCTTTGGTGCGTTGCCAATGCGATCCGCTTGAATGGCGGCGTTTGGCGGCGGTAACACAAAACCATCGACCTCGCCATGGCGCTGGTCTGGTCGCTCACCGGACTTGTCATGTTCATCACTTCGCTGGTTTATCGCAAACAATTCCCGACTCACGCGCAGTTGGCTTGGTTCCTTCTTTTCAATCTCATACTTTTGGCTGGGATGACTATCAGGTTTTGAACCACTTGATCCATGCAGTAAAACAAAAACCCGCCTTTTTTGGGATTCGCCGGCCCTGCGCAACCCGCTTCAAGGAGCTCGGGAGAAAAGAAACGTGAAACACCAAGAGCACTACCGTAATCAGCTGCAGGCCAAATTCGCCGAATTGCCGGTCCTGTGGCGGCGGTTTGAGCTGAGCGGTGACGGTGCGGAACTGCATCGATTCATGACCCGTCTCGCACCGGTGGAACTGGCGATGCTCGACCACCAAGTCCGGGGAGCCGATTGGCGGGTCAATGGCTTCGGAAACGAACTGT
Source organism: uncultured Pedosphaera sp. (assembly GCA_903930565.1). Taxonomy (GTDB): domain Bacteria; phylum Verrucomicrobiota; class Verrucomicrobiia; order Limisphaerales; family Pedosphaeraceae; genus CAIXFN01. The sequence continues at coordinate 1,403 of CAIYZC010000120.1, read as the reverse complement.
GGGGCAATCTGCGTCCCGCGGGCGTTGCCCGGCTCGCCCAATCGGAATCCGCCTCCAGCCTGCTTGGCCTCGCCAGTTTGCATTCCATCGGCTATATCCGCGAAGCTGCGGTGGCAGCACTGGCGGGCCTCCAAACGGGCGCGGAATTGCCTTTTCTGCTACTCCGGCTGAACGACTGGGTGGCGCCCGTCCGCGCTGCCGCCGCGGCGGCGATTCTCCGCCGACTCGCCCCCGCAAACGCTTCGGCTTTTCTGGCCAACCTACGGGTGATTCACCGATTGCAGAACTGCGGGCAGGTCGATCCGACGATTATTGCGGCGATGATGGAGCTCTTGAAACGCCCCGAGTGCGAAGCCATTCTGCAAACCGGGATGTCGGCCAACGACCGCGTGGTCCGTCGCCTCAGCTTCCAACTCGCGGTGGAAGCCCGGCCGGCAAATCGGAGCACGGTTTTCCGAACCTTGCTGGCGGACCCGGACGGGACCACGCGGCATTTCGTCGTGCGCCAATGCCTTCCCGGATTCCCCCCGGAGGAACTCCCCGGACTGGTCGCGCCGCTCTTGCTTGACCGCTTTATGCCCATCCGGCGGGCGGCCCTCTTGGCCCTCGCGGAGCACCGACCGGATTCGGCGGCGGAGGCGGTTCGACAGGCCCTGCTGGACGGTCACGGCGCGATCCGGGAAGTCGCTCGCTATTACTCCTCCCTCGCTGGCGCCACCGACCTCCGCGCGTTCTACCTCGCAGCCATCGCTTCCGCGACCGGGGCCCGGCAAGCCGCCGCCATCCGCGGCCTCGGCGAGACCGGGCTGTCGGGAGATTCCGCCCGGCTGATACCGTTTCTACACTCACCCCGCCCCGTCATCCGGGGCGCCGCAACTTGTGCGTTGGGGAAATTGGACGCGGAAAAACATCTCGCCACCCTGGTCCAACTTTTGTCCGATCCCAGCTACCGGGTATCGGCCGCGGCATTGCCGCCGCTGGTGGCCCGGGCAAGACAAATCCCCTTGGAAACACTCGAGAGCTTGCTGCTCCACGCCAAATGCTTGCACGTCCGCCGCAACGCCCTTCGGTTGATTCTGCACCACGGTAAATGGCGCAAACTCCCCGCCCTCTTGACCGCCTGCGACGACTCGGACCCACGGATCGGGAGCTCGGCGATGGCCGCCCTGATCAACTGGCGGGAGCATTACAATCAAAGTTTTGCCGAACCCACCCGACTGGATTACGACCGAATTCTCGCTCAATTGCCCAAGGTGAAAGCGCAATTGCCGAAGGGATGGTCGGTCCATCTGCAAGCCTGCTTGAAAGCTACTTTTCCCTGACTTCCCGGAAGGATCGAAGCATAGCTCGGCGGCTCTCGCGGTCGGGCCGTCCCCAGCGTCTTCTGGCCTGCTTATGAAGTG
>CAIYZC010000119.1 GCA_903930565.1 uncultured Pedosphaera sp. | reverse complement strand
GGGTCAATGGTCGGCCTCCGTCCGCCTCGGCGGCGCCGTCCGGGGATTGGCCTTCCGTGGGTGCGTAAAACGGTTGGCGAGGCGGCGAAGAAGGGGGCCTGGTGATCAAATTGAAACACTTGGCGGGGCATGGTCATGGGGAGGGGTTTGAGTTTTCGGGTTTTAGCCTTCGGTGACTGCGTAGGGCAGGCGAAGTGGTGGTGGTTCCGGACCCCCCGGTGGGTGCGGGGGGGGGGACGCGTGGGACGGGTTTGCGCGAGGCGGCTGGAAGGCGCCATGTCAGATATTATCTGGGCGATGCAGGGCCAGGGCAGGCCAAATGGATCGCACCAGCCTTCGGTGACTGCGTATGGCCTTCAGAGCGGAGGGAGATTTACCCGCGGTCGAGGGTTGTCAAAGAGCGGGGCGTCGCCGGGGCGTGCGGCCCGGGCTGAGCAAAAATCCAAGCGTGACCGCCCGGTAACAACCGGGCGGATTTCGTCATCCGCGGCCGGGGCGGCGTGAGGGCGGGGTTTTGTTTCCACTCCGCGTCCTTTGACCCACCGACCGGGGGCAGTCTACCACAGGTTTTGGATAAACGGATGGCTACGGTGGGTGTTCTGGCATGGAAGGCCGCCGAGCTCGCGAAGGTGCGAGCGGGGGGAAAAGCGGAGGCCATCTTGGAGAAAAGGGAAGGCGCAGAATTAATACGTATAGGTACTATTTTCCTTGCGGTAAGGGCAAGGGTGGGCGATAGTGTGGCCATATTGCCGGGCCCGGCCCGGTTCGGGATCAGCGCATGAAACCATTGTTTTGCCTCATCTTGACCGCACTCTTGGCGGCCCGTTCGTCGTCCGGGGCGGAGGCTTGGCCCATGTTTCACGGGGGCCCGGCGTTGCTGGGCGTGACCTCCGCCAAACTGCCGGACGCGCTCCAATTGCTTTGGACCTTCAAAACCCAGGGACCGGTCAAATCCTCCGCCGCGATTGTGAACGGAAAGGTGTACATTGGCTCGAATGACACCAACCTGTACGCCTTGGACTTGGTGACCGGCAAACCGGTTTGGGTGTTTCCCACGGGCGGACCGGTGGAATCCTCGCCGCTGGTGCTGGATGGCCGGGTCTACGTGGGCTCCACGGACGCATTCTTATATGCGGTGGACGCGACGAACGGCAAACCCGTTTGGAAATACGAGACCGGGGACAAGATTCTTGGGGGGCCGAACTGGGTGCGGACAGGGGATCAAACCCGCATCATCGTGGGCAGCTACGACTACAAACTCCACTGCGTGGACGCCGTGACCGGCAAACCAGCGTGGACGTATGAGAGCGGCAATTACATCAACGGCTCCCCGGCCGTGGCGGGCGGACGCACCGTGTTTGGCGGCTGTGACGCATTGCTGCACGTGATCGATTTGGCGGACGGCAAGCAGGTCAAGGAAGTCGAAGCCGGGGCGTACGTGGCGGGTTCGCTGGCGTTGGCCGATGACAAGGCCTATTTCGGGCATTTCGAGAACGAATTCCAATGCGTGGATTTGGCCGCCGGCAAGAAGCTGTGGACCTTTTCGGATCGGGCGTTTCCGTTTTATTCCTCCCCCGCCGTGCTGCCCGACCGGGTGCTGTTCGGCGGGCGCGACAAGCGGCTGCACTGCGTGCGCCGGGACAACGGGGAACCGCTCTGGGAATTGGCCACGCGGGGCAAGGTGGACAGCTCACCGGCGGTCTGCGCGGGCAAGGCGGTGGTGGGTTCGGAAGACGGCCGACTCTATGTGGTGTCCCTCGCTGACGGCAAGGAACTTTGGTCCTATGAAATCGGCCGGCCGCTGGACAGTTCGCCGGCGGTGGCGGAGGGCCGCATCGTGATCGGGTGCGACGACGGCAGCGTGTATTGCTTTGGAGCGAAGACGCCATGAAAGCCGCCCGGAAAACGCCGCGCCGGGGTCGCAAGTCCTGGCGGGAAAAGCTGGCCGTGGACAACGGCCTGCCGAAAGTGATGGCGTTGACGGGGCCGCAAGCGGCGAAGTGGGGCGGGGCAAGTATGGTGGTCCCGGCGCCGCGGGAAGTGGACGCCTTGATCCGCCAAGTGCCCGCCGGGCGGGTGGCGACGATTGCGGAATTGCGCGCCGCCCTGGCACGGCGCCACGGCACGGAGGTGGCCTGCCCGATCACCACCGGGATTTTTGCCTGGATCGCCGCCCATGCCGCCGTGGAGGCCGCCGCGGCCGGGGAACCGGCGCCGACGCCTTGGTGGCGTGTCTTGAAAACCGGCGGGGAGCTGAATCCGAAATACCCCGGCGGCGCCCCCGAGCAAAGCCGCTTGCTGGCGGCCGAGGGCCATCGATTTAAGCCGTCCCGCGGGGCCCGCCCGCCGCGCGTGGCGGACTGGGAAAAAGTCCTGCACACCGAATTCTTATGAGCGCCCCGACCACCCTGACCCCGCCGGTGAATCCCCCGCCGAACCTGCCCGCGATTCCGCCTTTGGAAAAGCCGACCACGGCCGGCAACTATTTTGTCTCGAACTACCCGCCGTTTTCGTTTTGGAAGGCGGAGTTCGTGCCGGAGCTGCGCGCGGCGCTCAACCGCGCGCCCGGGGCCGACGGCCGGCCGGTGCCCCCGCTGGGGATTTATGTCCACATTCCCTTCTGCCGCAAGCGCTGCCACTTCTGCTATTTCAAGGTGTACACGGACAAGGATTCGGCGGCCATCCGCAGCTACCTGGACGCCGTGCTCGCCGAATTCGCGATCTACGCCGCCACCCCGGCGATCCGCGGGCGAAAGCCGAACTTCATCTATTTCGGCGGCGGCACGCCGTCCTACCTCTCCGCCGACCAATTGCGGTATTTGACCGATGGGTTGAAGGCCCTGCTGCCGTGGGATGAGGCGGAGGAAGTGGCGTTCGAAGCCGAACCCGGCACGCTCACCGACCACAAGCTCAAGGCGATTCGAGAATTGGGCGTGACGCGGCTGAGCCTCGGCGTGGAGAATTTCAACGACCACATTCTGGAGATCAACGGGCGGGCGCACCACAGCAAGGAGATCCATCGGGCCTTCGGCTACGCGCGCGAACTGGGGTTTCCGCAGATCAACATCGACCTGATCGCGGGCATGGTCGAGGAGACGGAGGAGAACTGGCGGGATTGCGTGCGGCAGACCATTGCGCTGGCGCCGGACAGTGTGACGATTTACGAGATGGAAGTGCCGTACAACACCGGCATCTACCGCCAGATGAAGGCGGAAGGCAAACTGGTCGCGCCGGTGGCGGACTGGGACACCAAGCGGCGCTGGGTGGACTACGCCTTCAATGAGCTGGCGGCCGCGGGCTACAGTATTGCGAGTGCGTACACCGCCATTCGGAATCCGGCCACCACAAAGTTCATTTACCGCGACCGGCTCTGGGCGGGGGCGGATCTGCTGGCCCTGGGCGTGGCGTCGTTCGGCCACCTAGGCGGGACGCACTACCAGAATCACCACGATTTCGAGCCGTACCTGGCGCGGGTGCAGGCCGGGGAGCTGCCCGTGTACCGGGCGCTGACGCCCACGGCGGCGGAGCGCTATGTGCGCGAGTTTGTACTGCAAATGAAGCTGGGACAGGTGAGCCGCGCGTACTTTACGGCGAAGTTCGGGGAGGATCCCGTGACCCGCTTCGCGGCGGCGCTGCGAACGCTGACGGACCAGGGGTTTTTGACGGTGGTGGACGACACCATCCAACTGAACCGCGAGGGTCTGCTGCAGGTGGATCGCCTGTTGCCGGAGTTCTTCCTGCCCGAACACCAAAACCAGCGGTATGCCTGAACCCACGCCGTCGCGCGCGCCCGCCGCCGCTCCCGCCGTCCCGGCGGGCGGTCCGGTGCATCCGCTGGACGAGTTTTACGCCCGGGCCGGCCAGGCCCTGCCGCCCCTCGCGCTGGTCGAGGGGGAAGCGGTGCCCGAGCCGTACCGGCGCTTGCTGGTGCACCTCGACGACATGACCCCCACGCTGGAAACCTTTCACGGCACGCCCATGCGGCTGCGCGTCATGGGGGCGTGCCGGGCTGGGGAGGAATATTACCGGGAGGTCACCTTGCTGCGCGAGGACAACGGCCGGCCGGTGGAGTTTGGGGCGATCAAGATTTACCTGGACCGGTTCGCGGCGGCGGCGCGGGAGGAAATCCTGCGCGAGCGGCTACCGCTGGGGCGCATTCTGCAAACGCAGCACATCGCGCACACCAGCCGGCCGGCGGCGTTCTTCCGCGTGGCGTCCGACCACCTGATTAACGACGTGCTCCAACTGACCGGCGCGCAGATTTTGTACGGCCGGCGCAACACCCTTTACGATCCCGCCGGCCGGCCGCTGGCGGAAATCGTCGAAATCCTGCCTCCGGCCGGCCGCGGCGAGCGCCCGGCCCGGCCCGGGGAGCCCCGTTAAACCCTCTGTTTTGATTACCTTATGAAAACCACGACCGAGTACGACGTTCTCATCATCGGCGCCGGCCCCGCCGGCACCACCTGCGCCACCCTGCTGGCCGAGCAGGGGCACCGGGTGCTGGTCCTGGAGCGCGAGAAATTCCCGCGCTACCACATCGGCGAATCGCTCCTGCCTTTCACCTACCAACCGCTCCAGCGGCTGGGGTTGATCGACCGGATGAAGGATTCGACGTTCGTGAAAAAGTACAGCGTGCAATTCGTCTCCCCGTCCGGGAAGGCGAGCCAGCCGTTTTATTTCTTCAATCGTTACGACCGGGATTCCGTGGCCCAGACTTGGCAGGTGCTGCGCTCCGAGTTTGACCAGATGCTGCTCGACAACTCCCGCGCGAAGGGCGCCGAGGTGGTGGAGGAAACCACGGTCCGCGAACTGATCCAGGACGGCGCGCGCGTGGTCGGCGTGCGCGCGCAAACCCGCGGCGGCGAGGTGGTGGAATACCGCGCCCCGCTCACGCTGGACTGCACGGGCAAGGAAGCCTTCACCTCGGTGCGCAAACGCTGGCGGATGCCCGATCCGTACCTGAACAAGGTGGCCGTCTGGACGTATTACAAGGGGGCGTTGCGCGACGAGGGCATCGACGGCGGCGCCACCACCGTGGCCTACGTGCCGGACAAGGGTTGGTTCTGGTACATCCCCCAGCACAACGACATGATCAGCGTCGGCGTGGTGGCCGAAGGCAAATACCTGACGCGGGACGGCGTGAAGGCGCCGAAGGAAATCTTCCAACGCGAGGTCGAGCAGAACCAGTGGATCAAGCAGCACTTGGCCGTCGGCGAGTCCACCGGCGAATATCACATCACCAGCGAGTACTCGCACCATTCCCGGTATTGCGGCACGGACGGTTTGCTGCTGGTGGGCGACGCGTTCGCCTTCCTCGATCCCGTGTTTTCCTCCGGGGTCATGCTCGCGCTCAAGAGCGGCGTGCTGGCGGCGGACGCCGTACACCAGGCGTTGGTGAGCCGGGATTACTCGGCGGGCCAGTTCACCGGCTACGCGACCGCCCTGCGCGAAGGCGTCGAGAACATGCGCAAGCTGGTCTATGCGTTCTACGATCCGAACTTCAGCTTCCGCACCCTCACGAACAAGTATCCCGAAGCGGGCGGTTGGGTGACCGATTGCCTGAGCGGGGACGTGAACAAGGATTTCTCCGAATTGTGGCGGCAGATTTCCGAGTTCGTGCCCCTGCCGGATTCGTTGCCGGTGGGGCTCCCGCTGGAGACGGAGGAAGTGGCCGCCGCGGCAGTCTGAGGGGGGACACGAGCGGAGACCGCCGGGAACCACGGAGGGAACGGGAACCGACGCTTAACCACAGAGTTCACCGAGAGCACAGATGGGGCGCAGGAAAGGCGCAGCTTTGGCGCAGGGTTGAGCACCCGCCACGACGTGGAGCCTGCTGCTTGCGGCGAATACGGGGGCTAATCTCCGCAGAACGTGCGGAGATTAGCTTGGCCAAGTTTGATGACGGCGATGGCCGCCTGGCGCGGGAGGAAACGGGGCATTTGTACCAGCCCGGATCGTTTCTTAACAAATTTACGACGCGATTTCCTTATGGTGGGGGTGGCCGACCTGCCTGCCGTCCGAGGTCGCACCAACCCGCTCATTCCACCGCCGGGGGGTTGAGCAAACCGTGGATTTTCGGGGCGGTTTCGGGAGGATGTGCTCCACCCGATCGGAGCGTTTGGGTGACCGGCACCCACCCTTCCGCTCGACAGCGGAACTTCCTTCCGCACTCCACAACGCTAGCGCGCGGCCCATACCCGGGAACCGTTCGAGCCCAGTGGAGTGACGTGCCCGGTACCGCTTTCGGGGCGATCAAGAGCGGTGGCAGGAATGAAGAAAGGCCGCAATTTGGTAGTGCCTCAAAAAGGAAACCCTTGATTCCATTGGGCAGGGGCGGAATTTTGCGAAACCTGGGTTGGACGGGTAACCGCACCAATGAGGAACCCCGGCGGAATCCCGGGAGCGTCGGGAAAAAAAGAGCCGCGGGGGGGCGGGGCCCCACCGCGGCGGGGGAGGGTTCGGCCCAGCCGAAAGCG
>CAIYZC010000118.1 GCA_903930565.1 uncultured Pedosphaera sp. | reverse complement strand
GAGAAGCCCGAGTCCTTCCCGGATTCCGAGTTGCGCCGCGCGGTGCCGGAATGGGTGCCGGACAGCGTCGCGGTGACGCCGGCGTGGCTGCGGGAATTGCAGCGCGAGCCCGCGCTCTGGTTGCGCGCGCGCCCCGGCCGGGGCGCCCAGTTGGCGGCGGAACTCCACGATTGCCAGCCGGCGGCGGCCGCCGGCCCCTTCGCCGACGCCCTGCAATACCTGGGCGCGGAAGATTTGTTCCGCACCCCCCAATTTCACGCGGGTCGATTTGAATTGCAGGACCTCAACTCCCAGGTGGTGGGCTTCCTCTGCGCCCCCCGCCCCGGCGAAACTTGGTGGGATACCTGCGCGGGGGAAGGCGGCAAAACATTGCACCTCTGCGATCTGATGGGGAACAAGGGCCGCGTCTGGGCCAGCGACCGCGCGCAATGGCGGCTCGACCAACTCAAGCGCCGCGCCGCCCGTGCGGGCGTGTTCAACTACCGGGTGGAATTGTGGAACGGCGGCCCGAAATTACCCACCAAAACCAAGTTTGACGGCATCCTGGTGGACGCCCCCTGCTCCGGGGTGGGCACCTGGCAGCGCAATCCCCACGCCCGCTGGACCACCCAACCCGCCGACATCGCGGAATTGGCCGCCCTCCAAAAACGGCTGCTCGCCCATGCCATCCCGTCCTTGAAGCCCGGCGGCCGCCTGATCTACGCCGTCTGCACCCTTACCCACGCCGAGACGACCGAGGTGGCGGCCGCGGTGGAGCGCGAATTTCCCCACTTGGAAAGGTTGCCGCTGGTGAACCCCCTCGCCGCGGACCCGGCCGGGCCGGTCGCCGCCCCGCTTTGGCTGTGGCCGCAAACCACGGGTGGAAACGGTATGTTCATCGCCGGTTGGCGCGCACCGGCCGCGCCCGTTCACCAGGCCGCCACCGTGTCCGCCGCGAAAATCGAGGTCAGCAACCCGTCGTAATCCGGCGCGGGTGCGGTCAAATCAACGACCACCACCCGCACTTCGCCCGCCGCGCGCTGGCGGTCGATGGTCCTCGCGGCCAATTCGTCCGCCGGCCGGGTCAGGATGTGGAGCACGGTTTTCATGGGGGATTAGAAGCGCAGGAGGGTTTCGTTTTGCGCCACCCGTTCCGCCAGGCGGTCGGGGGCTGGTTCCAGCACGCCGCCGCTTGCCCGCAGCGAGGCCAGGTGCGCCGTCATGGCCTCCCCACCCGGCAGATCAAAAGCCAACGGCTCGCTCAATACCGCCGCGGCGGCTCCTAGGAACACCACCACCCGCACCCGCCCTCCGGCCGCCAGTCCCGCCGCGACGCGCAAAGCTTCGGCCGGCCGGGGGCTGTTCCGCGGATCGCTTGAAATCAAGATCAACACCCGGGTGGTCTTCATGCTCCTTGGTTTCAGTTGAAACCCACCACCCGATCCGTGGCGGTCAAAATGTCGGTGACCATGCCCAGCCCGGAATACAAAGCCGGACCGGTGAGCGGCAGACCGCGACGGTGCGCTGCGTACGCGCACGCAAACAGTTTGACGTCGGCCGCCGCCAACGCCGCGATGCCTGCATCACCAAGGCCGGTGACGGCGTCATCCAGACAGTAAAAATAGACCGCGACGCCCCGCCGTCGGGCCGCGGCGGCCAATTCCACCGCATGGCGGAACCCGGGCGCCGCGGGTGGGGCATACACCAATATGCCCAGTTTGGCCCCCGGCGGAATCGGCGGTTCGCGTTCTGGTTTGGACTTCGTGGTGGTCAAGCAGCGGCCGCCGTGTGGGGCGGCCGCCATGGATGTACGCCGCCGCGCCAGGGGCGGCAAGCCCGCGTTTTGCAATGATCCGGGGATCAGTTGGTGTTGTTGACGCGCAGGAAGACGTTGGGACCGCAAATCGCTTCCAGCCGGGGAAAAACGGTGCGGTTGGTGCCCCCGTTATAGAAATTACTGTAGCCCGGAACCACCGCCCAAAAATTCGAGCGCAGAACATTGGAACTAAACATCGGCACCGGGGCCCACCCGTTGGTGCCGGTGGAGAGGAGCGTGATGTTGGTGGTGGTAAGGGTCACGGACAAGATTTTCACCACCGGGGCCGGCGGCGGCGCGGGGGCCACCACATTGATGATTCCCCCAAATCCGTGGAGGGAACAGATGTAATTGTAGGAGGTCGGTCCGGTGGCGGGAACCGTGAAAGTGAGCGTGCCACTGAAGATGTTGTTGTTCGCCACGGCCGTGCCGGCGCCGAGAATCTCCAGCGGATGGTCACTGGCCGCCGAAACGGCGAAGGTGTAGACTTGCCCGCGGGTCAACGTCAAGGTTGGGTTGCCGCTCACGCCGTTGATCACATAGGAGAATTGGTTGTTCGGGGTGGAAACGCTGAAGTCGGCCGCCCGCAATCCGGCGGTGCCGCCGGTCAGCAGCCAAAGCCCGGTCAGCCATTGGATGAGCAGGCGGCGGGTGGTTGACACTGGGTTCGATAAAAGGTGTTTCAACATAGGCATAATCTTAAGAGCGTGTTTTAAAAATGCCTTTACACTGCCTTCGCCAGTCGGCGAACCATGATCCGAATCATGCACAGCCGGGCCATGGCTTCGCTGTGGTCGGTGCGGACTTCGTAATCGCGCACCAACCGCCGCGACTTCATG